>NZ_SJPG01000001.1:5262201-5621675 GCF_007859715.1 Rubinisphaera italica | reverse complement strand
TTTTTTTTGGACTCTTCGAGATAGTGGGATGAGTCAGACATTCGGGTGCCGAGTGTCATCATTGCTCAACTATCGTCAGGAGGACGAAACGATGTCTCGCAACGGATCCAGGAATATTGCTTCAAAAACCGAAATCGAACGGGCGGTTCAAGCCTTTCGGAAATCTGATCCAACTGTCTCAAAGTTCGGTATGACAGTCGATCAATTTGCTCGTGAATTAAACGTTGCAAGGAAAACTCTCTACGAGTGGATTCAGAAAGGACGCTTTGATGGAACCTTCCGAAAACGCGGAAAACATATCTACTTCTGGCCTGAGAAAACCTTGGACCGATTCTACAACGGTCCTGACTGGAGATAATCATGATAAAAAATTATTTGATCGCAGATCGGGTGAAAATTATTCCCCGAGGTAAAAAGAAAATTTATACCGCTGAATTTTCCCATGAGGGAAAACATTGCCGGAAAAGTCTCAAAACAAGCAATCAGAAAGAAGCGATACGAAGAGCTACACAACTGGCTGCTAATCTTACCAGTGGTGAATTTCGAAAGGAGGTTGCACGAACCAGTCTTTGCGATGCTCAGGAACTCTACCTGAGCCAACTGGCATTTGAGGAAAGAGCAGAATCCACACAGGAGCGGTATCGTGGCGAACTCAACACCTTCATTCAGTTTTGTGCAGCCAGAGGGATTCGTAATTTAGCACAGATCAAACCGTTGCATTTTGATGAGTATCGAAAACATCGTGCTTCAACTCATGCTCCTGCTACGGTCTATCACGAATCAATGGTCATCAAGCAATTTTTGAATTGGTGCGTCAGTCGACATTTACTCAAAGAATCTCCGCTTAATCGAATTAAGATTCCGAGCGTGAAATCGAGTTGTCGGAGATTAGTCCCCACATTGGAGCAGGTCTACCAGATATTAGAAAGCTTATCTGCTTTACAACGTATTATGCTGGCGATCCTGGCCTTCACGGGGATTCGCAGCGGAGAATTAAAACGTCTCCGCAAAGAAGATGTGGATCTGAAAAATAACTGGATACATATTATTTCCAGAGAAGGAGCCGAGACGAAAACCAGGCAGTCTCGCAAGATTCCCATTCATCCGGTTCTGCGAAGTTATTTGCTGCATTACAAATCGCCTTCAGGACCTTGGTACCTGGCGGCCAGAGCAAGCCCGCGATATCCCGATGGAGATCACCATATTAATCCCAAAAGCCTCAAGGAACGTGTTCAAGCAACGGCACGTCAATGCGGAATCCCAGTCGGACAAAAGTCTGATGGTTTAGTATTGCACAGTTTTCGACACTTTTTTGAAACTCACTGTGTCAATTCTGGAATCCCACAGAAGGCGATTGACAGCTGGATGGGACATAGGTCAGATCGCTCCATGGGAGCGGTTTACTACCAGCTCTCAGACAATCAATCACAAAAATTCATGCTGGAGATTAGTTTTGATTCTCCTCATGGAGCTCAGTAATTCCATGAAAAAGACAAAATCAGAAGTGATACTCACAAGTCATTCAGAAGCCGGATAACAGACGCTACTGCATTTAATGATCAACAAACACTTCGATGGTATTGGAGTCCAACTCGAAGATTAAATTGTGAGTATCAGGTCATCAGAGATTATTCTGATGACCTGATACCATTTTCAACATTCAAAACGAAACGACTCTAATGAGTCATCATTCAACCATTTGGAGATAACGACAATGAACAGTTTTTTCACGATTCTGAGCACGATTATGCTGGTGGGAATCCTCGGAAACCCTGTACAATCCCTTTCCGCAGCAGAAAATCACAACAGGGACAAAAACGGGACAAGCGGGGTACACGAAATTGCACAAAGCTCTCAAACGCTACAATACAAGGGGTGTGAGAGCCTAGTTTTTATTACCGCCCTGAAAGAATCTTTCGGGGCTAACCTGAGTTGCTCTCTGCTTCCTTGTTGATTTGACTCACTCGCTTGCGCTTCGTGCTTGTAAATTAAGGGGATACATCAAATATCACTTAATTTCCCAAGGCGGGAATGGGGTCGCAGTAAGCTAACGCCAACAATGCGTAAGCGGTGACGAGTGCGGGATCTCCTTCGTACCAGCGGTCGGCTTCGTTGGTCCAGCTGCCGTCGGGTTTTTGACCTGAGGACAACTTGTTGAACAGGTCTTTCCGCCAGTCGTGCATTTCGCCATCTGTGGTTTCGAGTTTTTCGACGCCGAGTAATCCGAGTGTTTTGGCAAAGACCTGATAGTAATAGAACAACCCCTGCTCGCCCATGCCCGGATTTTCATCAACGGTATAATGATCTTTCACCCACTTCGTTGCAGCGACAACACGCGGATCATCTTTGGACATGCCGGCATAGATGAAACTTTTAAGGCCGGCGTAAGTCATGCTGGCATAGGATCGTAAGCCGCCGGCGTCGGTTGTGCCTGCCTGTGAAGAGCCGCCCGCAGCCGGAGTGTAGTAGAAGCCACCATCGTCAATACGGCTGGCAAAAGGCGTGTTGTTGTATTTGGAATCGAGATTCTGTGTTCGTGAAACGAAGGTGATCGCTTTCTGGAAGGCGGGGTCATCGACTGAGAGTCCCGATTTCTGGAGAGCTTCGAGCATGAATTGAGTGTTGGACAGGTCGGGGCGGGAGTGAGAACCATAACCGGCTCCGCCGTAAGCGGGGTCGTCTTCATTGAGACCTTCATCTTCATCCCACTGCAGGCCTTTGAGGAACTTCTGAGCTTTGGCAATTAATTCGTCGTACTTGCCATCACGATTACCTTCAACCAGGCACATGAGAATGATCGATGTTTCATAGTTGCGATGTTTGGTGTCGGGATGGTAGATGCCGCCGTTATCCTGCTTGAATTGTGTCAGATAGTTAAGGGCTTTGCTGACTGTGGGGTTCTCCGGGGACAAACCATTTTCCAGCAGTGATGTCGTGACCAGTGCGGAGATGCCGAGGATTTTCGGGTTGCTCCAGCTGCCATCTGCGTTCTGCGATTTGATCAGGAAATCGATTCCCGCCTGTCGGGTCGACTTGAGTTGATCGGCATCCGGTCCAACGCGGTACTTGTCGGCGGCAGAGAGTGAGTTGATGTTGAAGGAACTGACCAGTGCCAGTGACATCAGACAAAGAAACATGCTTTTCATTTTATTATTCTTTCCAGTCGGAATGATTTGGGAGCAATCCGATTATTTTACGGTACTGTGAGAAGGAATTCGAGAGGTCAATGCAGCGGGGTAGAGAGATTTACTTTAGTTTGCAGATTACTGTAGCGGGTTTTTATGGTCTGAGCCCTATATTTCCAGTCAATCACCCGCTACACATTCATGGAAACGGCTCTAGTGGTTTTGTGGGTTTGTGATGAACTCATCTGGGGGCTTCGCTGTGCTTCAACCCCAGCCACCCGTCAATTTTCAATTGGAACGTGGTCTAGATAGATTTAGTCTGATTTTGCGTTCTTCATCAAACTGAAGACTATTTGTGGACTTCGTCCACTCAGTTAGCGGAGCTATCTGAGCTACCCTTTTTCATGGAAGCCACCCTTCAGATTTAGAACTCTCCGAGTACTTCCCCTCCAGATCGGGTGCCTACCCCGCGCCAGATTGAGAGGTCGATATTCTCGCTGACACTTCTCACAGATCCATCCAGCAGCACAGCGTTGACTGTTCCCTGATGATAACTTCGTGCGGTGATGACGGCATAAGTTGGTGAACCAGCCGAGCCGTTTTTGCCTTCCTGCCAGGAATTGAAATCGACTTCTTCATACAGAGTTCCACCATTGGAATAGGTAACATTTGAATTCGGAGTGAGCGTTGTGGTGACACCCGTATGATGGACGCGGCCATCGGGCCATTCGGTGTGACCGGTGTTGGTTTTGAAATCAGCGCCGGAAGTAACAATTGTTTCTGCCTGAGGAACGGTATCCGGCCGGACTGTTGTGGAGGGACCACCGTTGCGAGTGTACGGCGTCCAGCCTTTCACTTCGGAAGCGAGCAGGGTATTGGAACTGCCATCGACGGCATCGCGAAATGAGAGTTTGCTGTTGGGATAGAAGAGTCCATCTCCACTCTGGTTATTAGTCGGATTGAATACAAACCAGGTGCCGTAGTTGAAACCGTAGGAGGTGGGATATAGGGTCACTTTTCCACTGCCGGGGTCGCGAGCCTGATCACTTTTAGGATCACTAGGGCAGGCGTAGATCGGAATTTTAAGCCCATCAATCGGTGTCTGAAAATCCCATGCGGTCGAGAGGTCGACTTGATCGTACAAGCTACCTTGCTCCAGATAGGGCAGAATGCGACCGTGAACTCCCCAGGATCCGTTATTGCCGGTTGCGGTAATGGATAGATCGACGGAAGCACCGGGTGGAAGGACAGTGTTCACATCGACATAATTATGCAGTGCCAGACCGAGCTGTTTCATATGATTCTTACACTGAGTCCGTCGAGCCGCTTCTCGAGCCTGCTGGACAGCAGGAAGCAAGAGTGCTACCAGTATGGCAATGATTGCGATGACGACGAGCAGCTCGATTAAGGTAAAGCCTTTTTGGGTCCGTAGAATCATAAATACCTTCGTTTTCTGATCTTAGAGTACATATTTTAAGCACTCATTCCAATAATTTAAGTCTAAGAATGACGTTTAGCAAAATCTGTACCTTTTATGTAATCGTTAGAATTCAATCAGAAGTCGGTGGTTTTCTCTGATCGAGTTCGATGGCGTGGCGAATTGATCGCCGGGAGTGGCGAAAAAATCACCTCAGCGGTGATGCTGATCAGAAATCACGAGGAAACAGGATCAATTTATGCGTTGGCCAATTCGAAACCAGATTCTACTCCCCTTTTTGATCATCCAGATCGGAACGGTGTTCGTTGTTGCGATTTCTTCTGCCTGGTTTGCAGTCCGACAGGTCGATCAGGAGATTACTGCCCGGATGGAAAACGTGCTCAGCACGTTAGAAACGGCGACTTATCCACTCACTCCTGCCATCCTCGGGCAGTTGAAACAGTTTTCCGAGGCTGACTTTGTGGTTTTCAATCAGAATGGGGATGTCACGGGTACGACTCTCGTGAAAGCCGATTCTTCAAGTCCTCTCTTAAATTCTCAAAACCTCAGCTCCTTCAATCGGAATTCTCTGGAAAAACGAACCCTCTTTGAGTTTGAAGGTCGCCGGTATTTTGCAGGTCTTGTCTCTAAGCGGAGTAGTTCACGGACGGAATCTGTTCTGGTTCTGTATCCTGAGAGTGAATGGGCGGTGGAACGCTGGCAGGCAATTTTTCCTCCTGTCCTCGTCGGTGGGCTGCTGTTAATTCTGACTATCTTCGCGTCCCTCTGGATTTCTCAGCGAATTGCCCGCAGGATCCAATCCGCCCAACATCAAGTCTCACGACTGGCTGGAGGGAATTACTCAGCCACTCCCAAACCGGTTATTAATGATGAGCTTCAGGATCTTGCCGAGGATTTGAATCAATTGTCTGTTGTGCTCGATCAATCGATGAAATCCATTCGCAGTAGTGAACGATCATCGATGCTGGCTCAACTGAGCGGGGGGCTGGCGCATCAATTGCGAAATTCTCTGACGGGTGCCCGGGTATCGATCCAACTTCATCAGCGACGCTGTGCCACGGGAAACGATGAAGCAATTGCGGTTGCGATCCGACAATTGACTCTCACCGAAGAGCAGATCAAAGCGTTGCTCCGGCTGACGAAAGGGGAGTCTGATAAGCCGGAAGCTGACCTGCTCGATCAGATTCTCGATGATGTGATTTCGCTCGTGCAGCCGATGTGCGAGCATCATAAAACCCGGTTCACGAGTGAGCGTTTGAAAATCGATCAAATCATTTCGGATGCCAATGCTTTGCGTGGAGCATTGCTGAATCTAATTCTGAATGCGATTGAAGCAGCCGGTCCCGGCGGGGAAGTGAGCGTCTCCACGGCAGTGGACTCGAATTCTGCACTGATCGAAATCTCAGACAACGGAGCAGGAATTCCCGAAGATCTCATTGAGGAGATCTTTCATCCCTTCATCACGACCAAGAATGAAGGGGTGGGATTGGGATTGGCGCTGGCTCGTCAGGCCGCTCAGGACTGCGGCGGCTCGCTGATCTTACTGCAGAATGGAAAAACCCGGTTTCAATTGAAAATTCCGTTATGATTTCAATGTCATTCGATTTCTGAAAATGATCTCAGGCGGCTGGCGGAACCAAGGGTGGTCCGTGAGCCGAGTCACCTTCTGTTTCACCAGACGATGAAATGACTGGCTTTTTCTGAGGGGATTTCAGTTGCGATTTCACTCCGCTTTCGATGGGCAACATTGGAGGAGCATCGCCTTTAGACTGGATGGGAGCGAGAAATTCCATTTCCTGTTCAGGTTCATCCACAAGCATTTTTGCGGGCATTGAGGCAACTGTTGCTTCTTCAGGAAATTTCCCTGTGACGGGGAGAGGAACATCAATATTTAGTTTTCTGGGCTCATTCATCATGCTCGCATCTTCATAATAGGCAGCCGTTTGCGGCATCCCCTGATATCCGACACGCGCCTGATAACCTGGCACGGCACAGCTTACTGGTACGCAGGTTGCCGGTGCACAGCAATCGGGTGGAGCCACGCAGGAAGGGACTTCGACGCAGCCGCCATTCCCCAGGCAATGATCTTCCACACAGTAGTCTTCGACACAACGATTTCGGCGATGCGATGGTCGGCACAAATCTGGTCGGAATGTTTCCCGTGTCATGATATTTGGCCGTTTCGGATAATACCGGCCCGGTGGCGATGCACATGTGTTGCAGCAGGAATTACACGAATTGTAATAGCCCGGCATCATCGGATGAAAAATCGAAGGGACAGCCATCTCCACACAATAGGGGTTTTGCGGAACCATTCCACACGGAGTGCAGGAATCGTAACATGGCGTGCAGGGATCATAGCAAGACATACTGCAACAACCTGTCAGGCTACTGACCAGGATTATGGACGCGAACAACGAAGTGTTTTGCAGAATTCGTGGGGGATCGGTCGATCTCATGATAGTCTCGTGAGTTCTGATGAAGTGCTGATCTGGCAAAGGGGATTTGCCTGATTTTAATGAACACTTCTGAGGTGGGGGGATTGGGGGAAGGGGATGCAAGGAATGCATCATCATCTTTATCGAACCTCAAACCACGTCGGCTTGAGAAAATTTAACGATTTTTTCGAATTTTCTGATTTCGTAATTTCTGCCAGTCATCTCGACAATGCGAATTCCTTCTTTGTTCTTTACTGGAAACGACCAGGCTTTGCAGTCGATAGAGAGTGTAGAGCCGCTGATTGCGTCCTTCGTATTGCCCATTAAATACCAGTCTTCCACGGCATAGAGAGTTCATCATGGATGATGACGGTCCACCAGGAGTCCCCGAATGGGTTGTGACCTACGGGGACATGATGTCGCTTCTACTGACATTCTTCATCATGCTGGTCTCCCTGAGTGAGGTGGCAGCCGATAAGAAATATCGCGCCATTATGGAGTCTGCCCGTCAATATATGGGATATTCTTCTGGGCCGCTGGCCCCGCCGGGGAAAAACTTTCCAATGAACTCGCTCGTCGAATCGCTCGAAGAGCAAAAGCTTGGTTCTCAAGCCGATACCGAAAAGGGTTCCGGAGGAGTCAAAAACAAAGGCCCCCAAGGTCGGGATATCCATGTCAAACGCCTTGAAGAAGGCGAGGGGCAACTGGCTGGTGTGCCGATCCAGTTTGAATCTGGCAGTTCAGAAATTTCAGCTGCGATGGCATTTGAAATTCGAAAAATCGCTCGTGAAGTCGCTGGCAAGCCTCAAAAACTGGAAATTCGGGCGTTCAATTCACCCATCGTTAACGGGATCCCTCAAACCTCTGAGCAGATGCTCGAACTCGGCTATCAGAGAGGCGAAGCGGTTCGTCAAATACTGTTAGACAATAAGATCCGACGGGACCACATGCGACTTGCCGTCTATTTTGCAGTCCCACAAGATCAGCAGGAACGCAAAATCTCCCGTAACCAGGATCGCGTCGAGATCACCATCTTCAACGAATTTGCCTCCGAATACATTGGCCGTGAAGATGATTACCGCTAAATATTTCTCCTTTCAGGATCGTGGGTTCACTCAGAGCAACATATCACTGTGCGTAATTATTAGACACAAGTACGTCAGGCAGTACCCGATCTTCATCGTAGAACTCAATTCTGGTAATAGACCATTTTCAAATGGTTTCTGCAGTCGCCTGGACTCAAAATGACCGTAAAACACTGAGTTTGCTCCTGCCGAACGCTGCTGGTGATTATAGAGAACACTTTGAGATTCTCTGGGCTACCCGAAAATTGAATTTACTCTTGCGACTTCAACTCGTCTATCTCCTTCAACAACGCATTCAAATCCAGCTTCACATACGGCCGTTCCGCGGCTGGGTGTTTGTGGTCGGCGTTGGCGACGTAGAGGAGGCCTTGTTTGGGGATGAAGAGGGTGTTGTGGAGGTTGGATTGCATGGCGACGGGTCTGCTCATGAGCCAGAGGGCGGTTTCGGTGTCGATCTGGCCGTGCTTTTCCTGAATGCGGCTGCGTAAAGTTTGCAGGCGTTGACCGGCAGAGAGGGCGAGGACATCGGGGATGCCTTCGCCGAGCAGTTCGTGGTACTCGCCCGGTTCGACAAATTGAATTTTCTCGGGAGTCGCCGCGACCCCGACCGCTGCATTCGTTTTGCCATCAGCGAACACATAATAATATTCGCAGGTTCGCGGACTGCTGGCCCATAAGGTTTTGACTTCTTCAAGCGTCTGACAGTTTTCGAGAGCGATCCGCATCAAAGTCGCCATCGGCACGCCATCCCACTGACCTTCGCCGCGTCCGCCCATTTCACCGAGCGAGATACCAGCCTGATTCATGCCCGTTACACAACCGGTGAATCCGCCGTAGCCGACGTTGGCGAAGGGGATTTTTCCTTCCGGAGCGACAATGAAAGTGACCGACGAATATTGCAGGCCGATGGTCGTCATGTAATCGAGTACGCGACCGTGATAGAGCGTGCCATCTTTGGTCGCACTATCGAAGACAGCGAAGCCGGAGCAGTGGAAGAGTTCTGGAAAAACATTGAGCACATTCACCAGATTCGGATCCCAGCCCATTTCCTCGGCCATTGCGGTCAACTCGCGTTTGTGGTCTTCGGGGATGTGCGGCGAGAGTCGGGCATAAGCGTCTTCAAGATCGTGTTGAAACCAGCGACCGGTGCGGATGGTCTGAACCGTGCCGAAGGTGTAGAGGACGGAATCCATACAGCGGGTCGCTTGTCGGGAAAGCAGTTGGGCATGAGCCTGCCCGATTTCTTCCGGTGTGCCCCACAGGAGGGCGACTCTCTGGCCATCAACCCACTGCAGTTGACCATGTTCCACACTACGGTCTTTTGGTGTGGGATCGGTCAATCGCCTGGAGGGGGAGAGAATCGCAATCGCCCGCTTCACACCTCGACACAATTGTCGTTCGAGAACATTCCTATCGAGTGTTTCCACCGCGAAATTACCTGAAGCCGGAGGGATGGCCAGACTTTTCGGTGCGGCTGTGATGCTAAGATCACAAGTCCAGTCGTCGGACTTGCATGAGGCTTGCCAGGGTTCTGCGGCGGTCTTTCCTTCCTGGATTTGAACGCGGGTTTTATTGTCAATGGTCCAGAGTTGCTGTTGTTCATCGAGCTGGAATTCGACAAATTGATTCAGGAGGAAGCCCAATGAAGAAGGAGGCGTTTGCAGCATCGGTAAATAGGTGGCGATGGAAGAATCTGCATCGATCAGTCGTGTGAGAATTCCTTGAGCGGCAAGATGATCTTTCGTTTCGAGTGCCCCAGTGGATTCAAAACGTTTCTGATGATGAGGCAGTTCGAAAATTGTTTTGCCGGATCGGCGGAAAATTTGAAAAGAGTAGTCGGAATGATGAGCCGTGAGGTCGAACGCTTCGTTATCGTAGCGGATCAGTTCCAATTTAATTTTTTGTGGTTTGCCGTCAATCTTAACCAGGATATCGGCTGTCAGCTGAAAAGAATCTCTCTGACCGGAGAGGCATTCCTGCAAGGGAGTAGCTTGCAGGCAGAATTGAACGGCCGGGCTGTCAGCGGCGTAGAGAGCGATCCCAGACAATGCAAAAAGGGTCAGGAACAGAATACTGAAGACTCTCGCAAATCGGGATTTGTGCATGGTTAATTACTTTTTTCGTGAAATACAATGGATTAAAATTCAGCGATTTTAGCGGGCAATATCAATCATTACCGAATGAACGGGTTTCAAGTTTCAGAATCTTTTCGAATTTCGAGAGGCGGTTACTACCGATAAAGCAGTAAAAGATAATAGGTCTCCTGTGCATCGAGATACTGTTGCCAGGAAGGCCAAATGTCGCCAAGTTCATAAACGGGTGTATAAAAAGTATAATGCAAATCGTAAAAAAATATTCTTCAATTCCGATGCGGTTCATCAGGCAATTGAGAGGAACAGCGGACCCAAAATAGAATGTCACAAAAAGCAGCAGGAGTGTGAATCCAAGAACATAATGACGAACGGAGTGCAAAAAACTCTCGACAAGCCTGAAGATGCAAATTGCATGATTTTCATTTGAAGAAAAGATTTTGAACATATCAGGAGGAATCCAATCCTGAAGAGATATTTCTGGTAAACCGTATGATACCAGAACATACTATCAAGCATCGAGCCTATCCTATAAAATTTGAGCAATCACGATCCACAATTTTATATGAACACTCCCGACATATTTACGAAACATCATCGCGGAAAGGCCTGTCATGCAATCGCATGAAATTGACTATGAAATCTTTGGCGACGACATGCAGATCGTCGAAATCGAACTCGATCCCAATGAGACCGTCATCGCTGAAGCAGGCATGATGAATTACATGGAAGAAGGGATTGAATTCGAAGCCAAGATGGGCGACGGTTCGCAGGCTTCACAAGGTTTTTTCGGCAAGATGATGAGTGCCGGGGCCAGAGCGCTGACAGGTGAGTCGATTTTTATCACACACTTTACGAATCATGGACAGGGGAAACGCCGGGTTGCCTTCGCGGCTCCCTACCCTGGGAAAATTGTCGCACTCGATCTGCAGAAAATTGGTGGTTCGGTCGTCTGTCAGAAAGATGCGTTCCTGTGTGCGGCTAAGGGGACGAAACTTTCCATCGCGTTTCAGAAAAAATTGGGAGCCGGTTTTTTTGGAGGAGAAGGATTCATCCTTGAAAAACTGACTGGCGATGGCAAAGCATTCGTTCATGCTGGGGGAACAGTCATCAAAAAGAAACTGCAGGGAGAAACGCTCCGGGTCGATACGGGCTGCCTGGTCGCATTCACGGAGGGGATTGAATATGACATTGCCCGAGCCGGGAATTTGAAGTCGATGTTTTTTGGTGGTGAAGGCCTCTTTTTGGCGACTCTCCGCGGACACGGTACGGTACTATTGCAAAGCCTGCCGTTTTCTCGGCTGGCAGATCGTGTCATTCAACATGCCCCTTCCATGGGCGGCAGTGATCGTGGAGAAGGATCGGTGCTCGGTGGCATGGGAAATATGTTTGGGGATTGAAGAGCAAGCTGATAATTCTCGATTGGGATCGAATCTTCTCTCTGGAAATTGCGTGAGAGGTCGCCAGGGCAATCGCATGAGAATGGCACTGGAAATGCATCTTACCAGTTTCAGTGTTTGAGGCCACGAGGGTCTCGTTATGCGCAGGGACTTTTGCAACTTCGACCGAGGTATTTGCAATGTTTTCCAATCCGTTGTCATTTTTACTTTTCTTTGAAGACCTGGCTGATCCACGAGAGGACTACAAAGTTACCCATTCGCTCAGCGATATGATTTTCCTGGCTCTCTGCGGGGCGGTTGCCAATTGCGATCATTGGACGGAGATTGAAATCTATGCACGCAATCATCTCAAATTCCTCAAGAAATATGTTTCGCTCAAAAACGGAGTTCCCTCACATGATACGTTCAGTCGAGTCTTTTCACGACTCGATCCGGTCGCATTCTCGGAATGCTTGATCAAGTGGGTGGATTCCCTGCAAAGTGATCTCGCCAGCCAGGGCGTGCATCTGGATGGTAAAGTTCTCAGGCGGAGTTTCGACAAAGCTGCTGGCAAGGGAGCTTTAAATGTTGTGACGGCCTGGGCGGGTGATTTGCATT
Source organism: Rubinisphaera italica (assembly GCF_007859715.1). Taxonomy (NCBI): domain Bacteria; kingdom Pseudomonadati; phylum Planctomycetota; class Planctomycetia; order Planctomycetales; family Planctomycetaceae; genus Rubinisphaera; species Rubinisphaera italica. The sequence continues at coordinate 5,609,502 of NZ_SJPG01000001.1, read as the reverse complement.
TGTGCCTGGGACAGTTACCGGTCGAGGAAGGCACGAACGAGAAGACTGCGATGCCGAAGTTGATTGAACTACTGGAGCTATCGGGAGCCGTTGTGACTGTCGATGCGGCTCATACAAACAAGTCGGTAGCCCGGCAGTTGCGTGGCAAAAACGCGGACTACGTGATGACCGTCAAGGGGAATCAACCGAAGTTGTATGAGATCATCAATCAGAAGTTTGAGGAGCTTTCTGAGAACGACTTTCAGCATCCCAAAGTTCGGCGTCATACGACACGGGAATCAAACGGAGGTCGGGACGAATATCGACGCTATACTGTCTTTCCTGCCCCTGCCGAAGTGAAACAACTCGGGTGGGTCGATGTGAAATCAATTGGGATGGTGTACCGCGAACGAACGGTCAACGGGAAGACGTCGCAGGAGTTGATCTACTTCATCTCCAGCCTGCCGCCCAAAGTGCGAACCCTGGCTAAGCACGTTCGGGACCACTGGAAGATTGAGAACCAGATGCATTGGTCATTGGACGTCACTTTTGCAGAAGATACAAGCCGAATCCGTAAAGGCGAGGGTGCTGCGAACGCAGCGATCTTCCGCCGATTAGCACTGACAATTTTGAAGAGATACACCGACGAAAAAATGAGCATCCGCTCGAAACGACTCACCGCGAGCTGGAATTCAGAGAATTTATTGCGATATTTAACAGGAAATCAGGCATAATCTCATGCGATTGCCCTGGAGAGGTCGCTAAGGTAAATGTTGCGAAAACTATACGTAATAGACTATGGGTCTGTTACAATTAAATAATAGAGTGGCACTGACTTTGCCAGTGCCAGGTAACTTCAGCGTTAGTCTCAACTTGCACTGGCTAAGCCAGTAGCACACAACCCGAAGTTTTAAACGGAACAATCCACTACTGGCAGATGAAAGTAAATCGAGACTGGTTTTGTCTCACTCGGAGTTCCTGTGTCGATTGAAATACGAACATACGATGGATCGGCGGAAGAGCTGAGCGAGTTTATCGTCGGGAACTGGCTCAAGTCCTATTCCGAAAAAATGGCCGTTCCAGACTGGAGTCCGGCTTATTTCAACTGGCAGATGACAGGCCCGGAAATTCCTGATCGCGAGTATCTGATTTCCGCCTGGAAAGAGGGCAAACTTGTCGGAACTTTGCTGGCAATGCCTTTCCCAATGTGGTATCTGGGCAAAGAAGTTATTGGTGCACAGGGTAGTTGGCTGACGGTTGACCCCGAAGTTCGTCGGGCAGGAGCTGCCAAAATGATGGCACTCGAAGTCGCGAAGCGCCAACGCGAACGGAATTGTCTGGCACGCGTTGGCTATGCTTTTGGAACGGGGAAAACTTCGCTTGGACCGCGATTCTGGAAGACCGCCAAAGAGAATACGAGCTTCGTAAAGCCGGTTCGATTGTGGGTTCGATTGCTCGATTCGCAAACCTTTATCGACTGGACGAACAATACGTTCGAACGGACGATGATGAAGGTTCTCCCGAATGCCGTGTGTAATGTCGATCCTGTTTCTTCTGATGTAGCAATTCGCGATTACGTTCCTGAAGATCTGCAGAGTTGTCAGGAATTGATTAACCGTCAAGCAAAAACGGCAGACCTTGCCATCTTGTGGCCTGCCGATCGGTTACAGCGACAACTTCAGCACAGCGATTTCGTAAATACGATGCTCGTGACTCGCGATGAAAAAATCGTGGGCTTCTTGAACTATCACAAAATCGGCATTCATCTGCGGGGGCTCATCCCGGCTGCCATTGTCGATATTCTGGCGTGTCAGGAGATGACAAAAAAAGAAACGAACAGTTTGCTCAATGCGTTTTGTCAGCGGATGAAAGACGAAGGCGTCAAAATGATGCTGCTGCGGGAATTTGTGAATCAACCCAAACGTCTCCTGCTCAAATCCCGCTTCATTCCTCAACCTGTCGACTCGACACTGCTGCTTTCACGTTCAGACCCTCAGGCGGATATCACACCGTCGAAAGTGAAGTCGATTCAGGTTTTGTGGCGGTGAATAACTACAATATGAAACCCATTTTCACATGGAAATCGGTTTACCAGAGATGATACACTGACTAACTACAAGGTAGCATGGCATGTCAATCTTACTCATTACACTCTACTTGTAATTGTAATTTACAATATCTCAGATACGAATAAAGAACCACGGATGGACACGGATCAACACAGATAAAAATATCCGTGGAAATCTGTGTCCATCCGTGGTTCTTTTATTAATAATTCCGAATTTTAGTCAGATCATTCGTTGAAGTATGGTGAGTTCGTAGAGATGTCAACCATCTGGGGGCTCCGCTTCGCTCCGACCCCAGCCACCCAGTCGCTTTTGTAACGGATGGATGGCACGACCCTGAGCATCGCGAAGGGCGTGGTCGGGTGCGATCACCACGCCCATCACTTCGTTCTGGGTCGTGCCACCCAATCTGGATTCTTCCAAATCCCCGATGATTTGGTTCCTTTTCCAGACTGTCGAAATAGATTCGGTTTTCATTTGAAACGCGGTCAAATTCATAAAAAAACGACGCACATAAAATCTGTGCGTCGTTTTGAATTCAGGTGCAATGTTTGGCAGCGATTACTGCCTGACAATGACTACCAGGGCAGGTTGGTGTCGCGATTGTAACCAGCGAAGCCAGGGTGATACCAGGGGCGTCGGTAACTGTAGTAGGGGAAACGGAAGTGTCCGTATTCTCCACTGCGGTAATATCCTGGGCCGAAGTGATAGCTCATCGGATCTCCACCTGCTCCACCACCCCCGCCTGCTCCTGCACCGTTGTTGGATCCGTAGTTAGATCCATAATTCGAGCCATAGGCAGAACCAGCATAGTTATTGTTGTATTGGCTGTAGCCGTTGTAGCCATTATTACCGGCGTAACCGTTCATGCCGTTATAGCTGCCATTCATATTACCGCCACCGTAATAGCCCTGCATGGCATTGCCGTACATACCGGAATTGTTGCCGTAACCGGAGGGTCCATTCTCTGCCAGTGGTCCACGTGGTGGAGCATTGGGTACAGAATTGAAGAAGGGCGAACCGGCTCGCTGATCGTATCCGCCCGGTTGCCAGTAGCCTCTGTAATGTTGTAACTGATCGGCTCCTACATACAGAGGGCGCTCGAACATGTGTGGTTGTGGGAAGTAGTAAGGCTCTGCATCCTCATCTTCATCAATGTCAGATCCTGGTAAATCATCGAATTCTCCTTCCTGCAGATTTGTCGGAGAATCCGCATCTGGATCCACTTGAGGTGGCAATTGCAGCTCATTGTCATTATTGGCATCGGAATTAAAACCTTGAGCCTCTGCCAAACCTGCGGTCGCAATGACGACAAGTGTCAGCAGGGTAAGCATGCGGAAGATCATGAAATTGCTTTCTGAGTTTTGAGTGAATTCGGGTGAGACAAGAGCCACTGGCTCTCCCTGAATCAGCAGTGCAGAGTATCAACGATAAGCAATCTGCCAGAAATTCAATTTTCGGCTAACAGCAAAATTGCACAGCAAATCCATCGGTGCAGAGTGTCCACACGGGTCTCCTTATGTAAATCTACACTCTAATTTGAGTCAGGTCGTGATTTTTGCAGAAAATACAGGTCGTAAAGGAAATCGATTCCAGAAGATATCAGCTATGTTGAGAAATCCGTTCAGAATCGTCTTGAGGATGCGTTGCAAAATTCCGATTTGGTAAATGGGGATGTTGTCTTTTTGCAACAGAGCGATTGCGCCTGGTGTGATCAGCCATTGGGAATGGAGAGAACACCCCTGACGATCCGTCATGTGGACGCGGATCGCCTCGTTTGCTTTTTGCAGGGACGATCTCATGTTGCTTCGAACATTACCGAAAGCTGTTTTGGCACTGGCCGTCATGGTCACCGGACTTCAGGCCCAAGACCTCGAAATTTACGATTCAGAAGGGTTCTCCGGCGGGTATGCCGAAGGCTCTTACGGACCACTCGGCTCCGAACAATTGTATCCATTCGATTTACAAAACCCCTGGGCACATGGCTACATCCAGTACATGCCCTTCTATGGGGCGTATAAGCATTTCCGACCTTACAACTACAAACATGTCGGTGCTCAGACACAAACTGCTGCCGGTTGGGGAATGTCGCCCGTTATGCCTTATTCGCAGCAATTCTGGCATCGTTACCATGCACGCGGCACAATGAGCAACGGCGCCTCCAATGCCCAGGAAGCCCTCATGCAATATCCGCAACCGAAAGCGTTTGAACGACGAGTGGAAAAGAACAAGGCTCCTCAGGATCCGAATCCGCTGAATGTCTACCCGAACTATCCACCGCATCAGTATCAGCCTGAAGTCGCACCTGTGCCACAGGGGGGGCCTTCAACGCAATATCAAAACAGGTATCAGCCACAGTACAATCAACAACCACATAGCGGTCCTGGGATGATGGCTCCGTACTCAGGTGTTTCTTACCAGAACGGTCCTGTTAACGAGTACCCACAACAACAACAACAACAACAACCGATTCTGATGGCTCCGTAATCATTTCAGGAACTGAGTCCACACAAGTAGAAAGCCGGATAAAAAAGTCCGGCTTTTTTTGTGCGCGCAGTCGGATTCAAGTCGTATGTCGCCCAGAAAATGATTCTGATTTGAGAAGAAAATTTATGGCCAGACAGGAACAGGACCGGGAAGATCTCTTCGCAGAGGCGACCGCCTATTCAATTCGCGGCGAATTGATTTCCTCCGAGCGAAATGAATCTGTGTTTGTCGGATTGAAAGACAGCGGCTTGTTTTCGTTTTACTTCGGAGCCGACCCCGTCTATCACTTCACAGAAGCAGGACAGATTCGCAGGGCTTTTGTCGATGGCGAACTCTATCGAACTCAAGGACAGACCCTCGCGCGACTGCAACGAAAGCGAACAGAGGATTCCAGCCACCTGCTAAGAAAAGATCTGACAGAAGTTGAGCTGCAGACATTTCTATCAAACATGCTTCATTTCTTATCGAAGCTGAAAGCGGATATTCAACGCTCAATCGTCATCGTAACGCGAGCAACAGTCCCTGAAGTTGAATTTCAGAAATCTGTTCTGGAATTGTGTGACAAGGTGTTGAGTCAAGCGGAGCAACTGGCTCCGAGAATTCGAGGGAAACGTTAACTCGCCGACTTATGTCGCTTTCACACCCGCCAACCGATGCACCGCGTCCCACTCTTCTTGAGTGACCGGTTGAACCGACAGTCGGGAACCGCGGGCGAGGACCATCATGTTGGCGGTGATGGGATCCTCTTTGAGCATCGTTCGCGTGACGGGCTGGGGGAATTTCTTCACCAGTTTAATATCGACCATGTACCAGGTCGGTTCGTCGGGATTGCTTTTGGGATCGTAATGCTTTTCGATCGGATCGAAGGCGGTGTGGTCGGCATAACCCGCTTTGACAACACGAGCCGTCCCTGCAATCGCGAGGGGATCGGTATTGCTGTGGTAAAAGAAAACCAGATCCCCCTTCTGAACATCATCCCGCAGCATATTTCGAGCCTGATAGTTACGGATGCCATCCCAGAACGTCGTTTTATTTGGCTCGGCTGCCAGATGATCGATTGAATAACAACTCTCTTCTGATTTGAACAACCAGTAGCGTTTCTCTGATGATTTGGCTGATTGCGTTTTCACAGACTTGGAAGAGGTGGTTTTTTTTACAGGCATGGTCGTTGCTGTTCCTGACACCGAAATTTCAGAAGATGTTGATAATAAAGTCGTTATAGCAGGCTATCGCAGGGAATAAAATTGCGTCAGGACCCGTTTTTCTGAAATAAACACTCGCCGAAAGACCTGCGGATTGGTAGGATAAATCCGTGAAGATATGAAGTCCCACCGATTTGAAAATGAGCCATGGCAGACGCTGGCTCTCATTTTCCCACCATTGTCAGTCCATCTAGTAAACTCTCCGTGAGTCGCCGGATGGACATTCGACTGATATTGTTGCATGATATCAGTTCGCATCTCGGTTGAATTCAATAGCTCTGTGTAAGTGATGAGGAGAAATGATGAGAAGTTTAATTGCGTTTACTATGTTAATCACAGGTTGTCTGGTCAGTCAGACCTGTCTAGCTCAAGGTTGGGGAACCGTGACCGGGAAAGTGGTTGTTGATGGCACCGCTCCCACTTTGAAACCTAAGGTCGTCAAGGGCGATCAGAACGTCAAAGATCCCAGTGTCTGTTCCGTCAATGGGATTCCCGATAAATCGATCACGGTGAACGAAAAAGGCGAACTGGCCAACTGTTTTGTTTACCTCTACATGCGACGCGGTACTCCGGATATTCATCCTGATTTGAAAGTCCCCAAAGACGCCAGTGTTTTGTTTGATCAAAAGGGCTGTGAGTTTTTCCCACATTCATTGGTCGTCCGAACCGATCAAGCTGTGAAGTGCATATCTAATGATGCCTGTGGACACAATGTGCACACCTTCCCACTCAAGAACGAGCCCTATAATTTGCTGATCGGTGCGAACGATAAAACGGGTGCCATGCTGGAAAATCCCCAAGCGGAACCTCTGCCGATGCAGGTAACGTGCGACATTCATCCCTGGATGCGATCTTACTGGCTGGTGGTCGATCACCCTTACGCTGTTGTGACCGATGCCGAAGGCAATTTCAAGATTGAAAACGTACCGGAAGGCGAACACACATTTCGCATTTGGCAGGAACGAGTTGGCTATGTTGAACGTGGTCTGGATGTCGAAATCAAAGACGGTCAGGTGACAAACGTTGGCACGATCAAAGTGGAAGCTAAGGATCTTGAAGAATAGTCGTCCCTTACAGCGTCATGACTGAAGTTAACTTAAAGGCCACACGCTCAACTGGAGTGGGTGGCCTTTTTTACGATTCCCCTCACGTCACAATCACCTTGTTGGTTCAAGACTCTCCACATTGAAACCCGATCACGCTTTTTCTAAGCTCTCAGAGGCAAAGCGACTCCTTCTCTCACTCTCCCGGCGTTCAGGCGGCTATCTTGTATTCCGCTTGGTTCCCGCAAGGTTCATGGCATGTCTGTACAATATCCGCTATTCGTCAAACGGGACATAGACGGTTTTTTTGGATTATTTATCGATAACGTCGTCCAGCTCCTGCTCATTCTCGGACTATGTAGCGGGTTATGTGGCATGACGGGCGAAAATGCGTCACTGCTCTTTCGCTATATCTTCCCGGGAGCGGCTGTCAGCATTCTATTAGGTAATCTGTTTTATGCCTGGCAGGCTCATCGACTGGCCGCAAAAGAAAACCGTAGTGATGTCACCGCCTTACCCTACGGCATCAATACCCCTTCGCTGCTGGTGTTCGTCTTTTTCGTAATGATGCCCGTCTACCTCGAAACTAAAAGTGCAGTCGACGCCTGGAAAATGGGGCTGATCGCCTGCCTCGGCAGTGGAGTTATTGAACTGCTGGGAGCCTTGTTCGCCGGCGCCATCCGCAAACATACACCGCGAGCAGCCTTGTTATCGACTTTGGCCGGGATCGCCATTGGCTTCATCGCCATGACGTTCACATTGCAAATCTTCCATAAGCCACTCATCGCAATGGCTCCGCTTGGCTTGATTCTGATCGCCTTGTTTGCCCCCACTCGATTTCCCCTGGGATTACCTGGCGGATTGGTCGCCGTTCTCGTTGGAACTGTCACCGCCTGGGCTTTGACACTCTTCACGAGTTGGGTCCCAAGTGCTCCGACATGGATCACCGGAAATACGATGTCAACGGCTGCGATTTCCGAGCAGTTCGACCGCATCGGACTGTACCTGCCCGTTTTTGTTGGTGGTCAGATCTTTGAAGTCCTCAAAGACTGGTCCAACTGGTTCGGATTTCTCTCGGTGATTATTCCGATGGGTCTGTTCAATATCATCGGCAGCATGCAGAACATCGAATCGGCAGAAGCAGGTGGTGACTCGTTTGCGACGGGACCATCGATGGCCGTCAATGGAATCGGAACCATCATCGCGGCTCTGTTCGGCAGTTGTTTTCCGACGACGATTTACATTGGACACCCCGGCTGGAAAGAACTGGGCTCACGAGCGGGTTATTCGTCGCTGAATGGAGTCGTCGTCACACTCCTCTGTTTCAGCGGACTGATTGGACTTGCCTCGGCAATCGTTCCGATCGAAGCGGGTGTCGCGATCGTGCTCTGGATTGGAATCATCATCACGGCTCAGTCGTTCCAGGCAACTCCCGATAATCACGCTCCCGCAGTTGCTATTGGACTGTTCCCCGCGATTGCCGCTTGGGGAGCAACTGTCATGGCTGGAGCTTTTCTGGCTGCCAAAGGCACAACCATGCAGGAGTTACTGACTGCAAATTCAGGTACAGAAGTTAACGGTTTCCTGATTGAAGGCCTGCTCTCACTAGAACGAGGTTACATTTTTACCTGTATGATACTCTCAGCCCTGGCCGCGAATTTGATTGATCGCAAATTTCTCTCAGCAGCAGTCTGGTCCTTTATCGCAGCTATTTTAACTTTTGTGGGACTGATGCATGCCTTCCAACTGCAGGGCAATATCGTCGACTACTGGTTGATTGGTCAGGAGACGGAAAAAACCGCTCTCAATTTCTCCGCGACAGGCATCGCGATCGGTTATCTGGCAATCAGTGGCATCTGTCTCGGATTCCATCTCTGGGCAAAGCCATCCAAAATTGATGACGTTTCTGCGGAGATTGAGTAAATTGTTACAAGCACGAAGCGCAAGCGAGTGAGTCGGAAGGGTGGCTGGGGTCGTAGCGCAGCGGAGCCCCCAGAAGGTCGAATTTTCTGGGACTCACTTTGTTCGACCTCAGCCACCCTCGTCAATGATCTGTCTGTCAGAATTGATTTAATTAGCTCATTAACAATCGATCCTGACTCGCTTACGCTTCGTGCCTGTATTAAGTTTCCTTATGATGATTGATAGTTCGATGAAGAATACAGAACCATGGTATGGCGTACGCCTCATTTATCATCATAAGAATGACCTGTGTAATGCATACGAAGAACAAATTGTGATTGTTAAAGCAGAATCATTTGCAGAAGCGATCGAGCAGGCCGAAATTCTCGCTGAAGATTATCAATCAGAGACGACGGTCTACACTGGGCATGCCATGTGTTTCCATGTTTTCGATGAAAACGAATCGCGTTTGGGCCATGGGACGGAAGTTTTCTCACTAATTCGAAAATCCGATCTCGAACCTTCTGAATATATCAACAGGTTTTACGATACCGGAACTGAATGTGCTGGAGAGTTCGAGTAAACTCTGTTTTTCAACTTGTTCCCAAGGTCCTCCCTGGCAACGAGGTCATTGACTCACTCGCTTGCGCTTCGTGCTTGTAGTAAACTCTCATCGGCCATCCACTACAAAACTCTACCCGAGTAGACACTAGAAAACACCATGGAACAAGTCACCCTTACTGCGACCTGCGGGTTTGGTCTCGAAGCCGTTGTCGCGCGCGAGCTATTCAAGCTCGGCTATCCCGATGTCAAAAAGTCAGATGGTCGAATTACCTTCACTGCTCCCATCGATGCCATTCCGAAGTGCAATCTGCATTTACGATCCGCCAATCGTGTCCTTCTAAAGCTGGCTGAGTTTCCGGCTGAGGATTTCGATGCGTTTTTCGATCAGATCCACGACCTCGAATGGGAAGGCTGGATTCCTCGGGATGCTTACATCCCAGTCACGGGTTCTTCTCAGAAATCAAAATTGCATGGTGTCCCTGCGTTACAGGGAATGGCCAAGAAAGCGATTGCGACTCGTCTGCAGGATGTTTATAAAAGCGAGCTCCCGGAATCGGGCGCGAGTTTCCCCGTTCACTTCGATATGCGGCACGATCAATGCACTATCTTTCTGAACACAAGTGGAGATGGTTTGCATCGCCGAGGATATCGCGAAAAAGCAGGGCTGGCACCATTACGCGAAACACTTGCAGCCTCATTGATTCAACTGAGCGTCTGGAATCGAGAACGCACCTTGCTCGATCCCCTTTGTGGCAGCGGAACGATTCCCATTGAAGCGGCTCTGATCGCGCGAAACATTCCACCGGGACGGAACAGATCTTTCGCAGCCGAATTGTGGCCGCGAATTCCCGGCCAATTGTGGGATGACGTTCGTGAAGCGGCAGAAGCCGCTATTGATACGTCGGAAATGCTTCCGATAATTGCGACCGATCAGGATTACCATGTCTTGAAAGTTGCTCGCGAGAATGCCCGGCTGGCTGGAGTTGAAGAGGATATTCATTTTCAGCAGCAGGATTTGAGTGAGACAACGACCAAACGAAAGTATGGCTGCCTGATCACAAATCCTCCCTACGGACAACGACTGAACGAAGAAGAGGAAGCCCGGCAAGTCTGGCAGACGCTTTCTGATGTAACCGAGCACTGGTCGACATGGTCGCTGTTTATCTTTGTCGCATCGCGTGAATTCGAAAGTCTTTTCGGTAAACGTGCCACTCGACGTCGTAAACTTTTTAACAGCTCAATTGAATGCACCTACTATCAATACCTGGGTGATAAACCACCGAGCATGAGAAAACGAACAATATCAGATGATCCGAGTCAGAAAGAATGAATCCTAAAGCTGGGTGGCTGACCTACGACGCTGACCTACGACTTGGGGTGCCAACCAGAGTTTCTCGCTTACTGCACAGGTAAAGGCGACACCTCAAAGCTTTGCAGGCGGTCGGTCACTTTGGCCCGGTTTGGTCCCAGTGAGCCAACAACGACGGTCAGAGCCGTCTGAAGTGTTTGTTCCTGAGTATCTTCCCATTGTTGTTTGAGTTCTGCGACATCCTGATCGGAAATCAACACACCGTACCGTTGCATATGCCTGGCCAGTCCGAGAGCCGCTTCTGTTCGGATTTGTGGACTTCTCGTACGTCCCAGAACGACATTGACTAGAATATCCTGAGCTTCCCGAGTCGGAATGGCAGAGAGAGCGGTCATTGAATCGCTGGCAAGCACATCATCATTGACGGCACTTCCGAGAGCAGAGGTGGCTGGTTTCAGATTGAAGATGTGAGTCAGGTTTCGCGTGGCAATTTGAGCCAGCAACGAAGCGGCTGCACGAGCCCGTCGATCCCGCAAGCCGTTCGTCATTGGTGGTGTATTTTGTGAAACCAGGAACGAATCGAGTTGACGATCCAGCTCGGCTCGTTCGTCGGTATAGACGACATAATGGGTATTAGGAGTTCGCTGAATTGTGAGTGCCAACTCATTTTCCATGAACGTGGGGCCATAAATCACGATTGGCAGATAAGCAGTTCGGACATCTGCCCGAAAATTGGCCAGTGTCTGAGAAAGTTCCCAGTCGATGCAATTGATGTGTGTCATGACGAGGGCAATATCTCCCTGTAAAGCGGCTGCCAAGAAACCTTCCTTGCCGGTTCGTTCAATTTGCTGAGACATTCGAGTCGCGATTGCAATCGATCGACCACGTTCGAGATTTGGATCAATCAGTAAAACTTTTCCTGTGCCATCATCATTCAAAGCCTGAGCCAGAATTTCGACGACTCGCGAGGCTGAGCGGAATGTTGTCTCTGGATTCAATTCGACTGCCGCAGCAGCTGCAGCAAATTGAATGCGGGGATCGGGAGTATTCAGTCCTTTGAGGACTGGCGAAAGATTATCAAGAGTTGTGTAGAGCATGCGGTGGTCACCCACGAGAGATAAGGCCCTCAAGACCGATTCTCCCGCTTGAAAACGACCGGAATTTATACAGACATCTGCAGTCATTTCCAGAATGGGAGCACTCGAAGTTAAGGCCAGATTGAAAGCGGAGCCATTGCCAGTTGTCAGCTGCCCTTCAGGTCCCACTCGGTAGGCTTCCTCTGAGAGGAGACTCGCCAGATACAACGCCTGAGCTTCCGGGTTATCCGGAGCAAACGAAAGGGCCTGACGAGAAAAGGTGACTGCACTTCGCAAGCTGGCCGATTGAGGCGTGACTAAAACGGGAACGACCGTCGATGCCGAAGCATCCCAGACCCACAACTCCGTCCGGCCATCTTCGCCTGTTGGCCAGTTTTGTTGTCCAGAGAGATGTTCCTGAGCCAGTTTCATCAATTCCTGAGCCACGCCAATCGAGCTCACTTCGCTGGCTTTTTTATCGGTGCCGTAGAGAATTCGAGAGATTGCAATGCGAGCGGCTTGGTTGATGACCTTCGCCTCCTGCTCACTGTAAGCATAATACCAAAGCCGACGCACATCCTCAGGTTTTCCGATGACGCCGATACTATCGAGCAGTGATGTTTTCAGGAGAGTGTTATCGGTATCCAGCCCCCCCATCAATGCAGGCATAATCTCCTCTCCCATTCGAGAGAAAAGATAGACAATTTGATCTTTTGTCTGGTTTGAATTCGGACTCCCCAAATGCTGAACCAGTCGAGGCATTGCTGCCAGGCCAAGTTTTTCCAATTCGATGATCGCCTGTTCGCGAATTCGTGGGGAGCCATCCAGATCTTCAAGTACTTTATCGATGCGTTCTGGCTTCATCGCATTTCTACGCGAGGCGGCTGCAACTTGATCCAGCAACTGCTGAGCTTGAGGTAACAGTTCCGGAGTACGGGCCAGTCGAACGAGTTCCACGGTTCCAAATTGATCCCGCAAATTGAGCAGGGCATCGTCAGAAAGTTTGCCATCTACCAGTTTTTGCAAATACGATTTTGCAAGATCGTTTCGGCCCAGGTTCGACATGAGAATCGCAGTTTCAAACCGATCCTGGTCGGTTGTCGGTTCGACTGCGAGCGGAGTCTCCACCGGTTTCGCTTCATCTTCACCTGGCACAATCGCTTGCGCCTGCAACATACCAGTATTGGAGGTGGCAAAGAACAAAGGAATGATTATGAATAATGTCAACCCGAGTCGGAACATGCCGACGGCCTCCCAATTCTCGAAAAACAGAGTCACTCAGAATGAAGATTTCAATTTGATGAAACCAACTCACGAGTGGACAGATTGTTGTTGTGAACAGCAATTGAAAATCTTAAGTGATTTGAAACACTAAGTGATTGTTCTGAATCTTGATCTTACAGAAATCAATACAGAAGAACCCTTATCGTTGATATCGATTCGCGCTTTCACAAGACTTGAACGTGCCCGATCAGTTCCCGATCGCTTCAATCAGAAATTCTCCGAAAAAACGCAGGACCGTTAGGATCGGATTAACCCGAACTTTTTCTGCATTCTGGATGAGAATCACAGGTCTTTATTAAAGTTTATAAACGCCCCGCGACCCCATTCCTACAAATGTTTTCGGGAAATTCATTAAAATCTCGGCGAAATATCGATTCTGCTTCTTCACGCGGAAGCCGAATGTCGATATAGTTTCGGTGTAGCGACGAAAAGTCGATGCATCGCTTCAGTTCTCTCTGTCAGAAACGCTATTTCTGAGGCTTGACTGAACAAAACACCCTATAACGCGGGGTGGAGCAGCCTGGTAGCTCGCGAGGCTCATAACCTCGAGGTCGTCGGTTCAAATCCGGCCCCCGCCACTTAAACAAAGCCATCAATGAGATTCGTCTCACTGATGGCTTTGTTTTTTGAGATCCTCCAAAACACTTATGCGATGCCATAAATTCCACTCGCAGGATGCATTCTTCAACTGACCGTCATGACTTTTATTCGTGTCCACTTCGGAATTTTGCCGAGAACCCGTTCTCAGGACAATGAAAACGGAACGGAGAACTGGACTTCTGCAATTCGCTCGATATGCTGATGCTTTAAGAAGATTGCTCGATATCGCTCGTACAAAGTCGTACATTCAATTGAATTCGCCATGATTCGAGACCAGAGAACAGCTCCACAAATTGAGACTTCCCGAATCACTTCGGTCGATGTCGCGGTCCTTCAAGACCTGTTTGATCATGTCCCCGATGTGACTTTCTTCGTGAAGGATGCCGCTTGCCGTTATATCGCTGTGAACGAGTCTCTCACAGGGCGATTAGGACTCAAACATCGCTCCCAGCTGATTGGAAAAAGGCTTGATGAGGTCTGCGAGGGAGATCTCGGACGCATCCCTACCGAGCAGGATTCCGAAGTTCTAAAAACGGGACTGCCACTCATCAATCATCTGGAACTGCATCGTTCGCGCACTCAAGAACCGGGCTGGTGTCTGACCACTAAAATTCCACTCCGAAATGAGAATGCAAACGTCGTTGGCCTGGTCGGTATTTCTTCAGATGTCCGCATTCCGACGGAACCTCAGGAAATCCCGGTGAGCTTTGCGAACGCTCTTACAGAATTTGAAAGCAGCCTGGCTGCAGAAGTCACACCAGCCTGGCTGGCAAAGAAATCCAAACTCTCTTCTCAACGAGTTGCCCGACTGACAAAAAAACTTTTCGGCCTCACACCAAGTCAGCTCATCACCAAAACACGAATTGCAGCCGCTTCACGCATTCTGAAAGAAACAGACAAATCTATCAAAGAAGTCGCAACCGCCTGCGGCTTTACCGACCACAGTGCTTTCAGCAGAACCTTCCGAGCAGCCACTGGTGTTTCACCAAGTGTGTTTCGGCAAAGTTAACTCGGTTGATGACACTGCAAGTCTGGATCGGTTTCAAAACCACCCCCATTGAATTTGAGACATTTTTGCATTCACATATTATTTACTGTTGATCAATTGGCTGGTTGCAGGTAGCATAAATAATACTTATCTCTCGATGCATTTCTTTGCATTCTGGTTGTAAATTTGAGGCAACTTAATACTTGAGAAGCTAAATCAAAAATACATTTCTGTGTTCTGTTTCTAAAGGCAATTTCAATCTAAGTCTGTTGATCCTTTTCTAATCTCTTGACTGGAGTAAACTCATGAATGGTTTTCGTCGCGGTTTTACATTAATCGAGCTTTTGGTGGTAATTGCGATTATCGCAATATTAGTGGCACTGTTGCTTCCCGCTGTCCAGCAGGCACGCGAAGCAGCGCGGAGATCATCCTGTAAAAATAATCTCAAACAACTCGGATTGGCACTTCACAACTATCACGACACCTTTGGCATTTTTCCAAATGATATCTATTCTTCCTATTCACCAGATCGTTCATCGATGACGAACGCCTCGGCTAGAAATTACAGCTGGATGGTGATGATCCTCCCTCAAGTCGAACAAGGGGCTCTTTACGATCAGATTGACTTCAATAGTCAGCTTTATGGTCAGACCTTGCCTAACGGACAAGAAGTGGGAGCCCAGTCAATCCCCACTTATCACTGTCCCTCGAATCTCAAATTCGAACCGAGTGATCAATACAACACGTCTAGTACGAGCTATGCAGGCACCCAGGGATTTGACTGGTGGCGTCGTCGAGGTCAAGTCCACGAAGGACTTTTCGGACTTGAGTCCAAAGTTAAGATGACTCAAATTAAAGACGGGACTTCGAATACCATCGCAATTGGTGAGGTGATCGCTACCGGATACAAAGGAGGAGGACGACGGGGAGGTGCTGGAACCCCAAGGGATGCTGGTGGAGAGTCAGTGTTCCGCATGTGGGCACATGCTCATGTCCATAATGTCATCGGTGTGAATGGAGGTTACAATATTAAGAATCCGGATGACTCGACTCCTGGATCAAGCCCGGGTGGTGATGCCACTTTTTGGAAAACAGGGCCTTACACTTGGGGGCCACAATATATCGCAGCCCACGGCATCAATTCGGATTGGCCTGGACCAGCCAGTTATCATGCAGGTGGTGCCCAGTTCCTGATGTGTGACGGCAGTGTCCGTTTTATTAGTGAGAATGTGGATTATCATGGAGATCACAACACCAGTGCAGGAGCCCCATCTATCTGGATGTCCATTAATACAATCAATGGAGGAAGCAGGGATAATGCTGGTGGTGAATTCTAATTAAGTTTCAGAAAAATGGCTGATACAAAACGCGATTCTGTCAGCCATTTTTCCAATAATTCGAATTCAAAGCTCAACTTTCTAGTCGTTCAGTACATCATAGATTTTCACTTTTTAATGCGATGAGGACATTTTCGATGCATCGATTTGGTTTCGTTCTGGGGCTTCTGATCTTTTCTGTGGGGTGCGGAGGAGGATCAAGTTTTAAAGGAGAAAAATATCCAACAGCACCAGTTTCAGGGATACTAAAGATTGATGGTAAGCCATTTGGACCTGCAGTCATTGAATTCGTGCCTGTCGAGAAAAATGATAAATTGCGAATCGCCTCAGGGCAGGTCGCAGATGATGGATCCTTCAAAGTAGGAACCTATGATAAGACTGATGGAGTAATCCCCGGATCCTATAAAGTGGAAATCACAGTGGATATCACCTCAAGTGCAAAATTACCTGCTGTTGAAGAGGAAAAGATCAAGATTGAAGCCGCGGGTAACGAGTCTCTGGAAATCAATATGACTTCCAGCAAGGGTAACGCTCCTGCGGACTCCCTCCTCAGCCCAGATTTGTCAAACTGACCCATTGTCTGTTTACACTCCGCTTAATGAAAAAAAGACGCCACTCGATATGAGTGGCGTCTTTTTTAGTGAAGGCGCAGGGACTCGAACCCTGGACCTACGGATTAAAAGTCCGTTGCTCTACCAGCTGAGCTACGCCTTCATTAGCGTTTTTACTGGTGTGAATGTCAGGCAGGTCACAGAATTGACCTCTGACAGCCGATACAATAACAAAACACGACCAAAGAACAAGTTAAGAAATTATCGAGAAACCACTGGAAACGATATTTTTCAGACACTACATATCGGAACTGGTTCTCGAAATTGTAAAAATCAGTAATCCAGATGACCTTATGGTCGTTCTAAGCTATAATTCGGACATTGAAAATTGTTTCATTGGGGAAATTGCGGAAAATGGACACTCGTGGTGGAATTGCATCCGGATTCAGGGCCATTGTGCTGACAACGACGATCTGTTCAGGATGCACAAGCGAAAAATCTGAACCTGCTGAAATTCCCAGGCCAGGACCGGCAGTGACCAGTTCCACAGTTCCGGAATCTGTTCCTGCAGAGCAGCCGGAACCAATTCCCCAAGGGCAACTTTTGAACATGCCCACCGAAAACTCGACCACATTGCCGAAAGAAGACGGGCCCACATTCCCGTCTCCCCCCCAACCATGACATCTGTTATGCAGACAAATTCCACAGGTAACCGAAAGTCGGGTCAGTCATGTGAGCTCAAAAAGCACACATCCCCGAACATGAAATCCTGGTGGTGGTACGTTTCGCCACAACTTTGGTTGCGAAAAATTGTCAGTCTGGAAGACACCCCTCATTCGATTGCTCTCGGGACATCCATCGGCGTTTTTGTTGCGATGACGCCAACTGTCGGCATCCAGATGATTGTCGTGCTGTTAATCGCAGCTCTCTGTAAGCCATTTTTTCGCTTCAATCAAGTCGCAGGTTTGATTGCCGTGTATCTCTCTAATCCGGTGACTACACTTCCCATCTACTGGTTCAATTACTGGATTGGGACCTTCTTCATCGCTGGAAATGTCACCCGTGCAGACCTGGCTGAAGCACTACAGTATGATAGTTTCGCGGACTGGTGCCGAAGTGTCTTTAAACTGATCTTTGAGTTCGGCTGGCCACTTGTGATTGGCTCCGTCCTGGTAGGAATCGTTTGTGCCATTCCCAGCTACCCCATTACAAAATGGTTAGCCGGGGCAATGCAACGAAAAACACGCCTTTTACAGCTCCGTCACCAGAGAAAAGTAGCTTTAAAAGCTGCCAAAAAGCTCCAAAGAGACCAATAAGCCTCTTTCGAGTATTATTATTACTGACACGAGCAGAAGTACTGGTATCAAAGGCGTGTGAGCAGGTCACTGGGCTAATCTCAGCAAAGCCCTGGAAATAGTCTTTTCCAGAATCTCCCAATTAATTCCACTCAGCTTTTTCTGCGGGGATTGGCAGAATGCGATGTTGGCGATAGTACTCTTGGAGCAGATCGTCCCAAAGCTGATACGGACGATTTGAAAAGACCAGTTCGGTGTTTGCTTTGAGGGTAAACCAGTCGCCGCGTTCCACCTCGCCCTCAAGTTGCCCACTACCCCAGCCTGCATATCCCGAGTAGACTCGAAAGGAAGAGGTACACTCTGGAGGCTCTCCCATAATAATTTCTTCAAATGCTTCCGCACTGCTGCCGACAAAAACATTCGGAAGGACCGTAATATCGCTTTTGCCCCACTCGGCATTATCGTGCAGCATACTCAGGGCCTGAGGTTCGACGGGACCGCCAACATAAATGACGTTCTCAGAAGGCGGAACATTGAAGTGTCCAACCAGCGCATGAGCCAGATTCACTGAAGAAGGGCGATTGACAATCACACCCATCGCGCCTTCCTCATTGTGTTCCAGCATGAGAACGGCTGTCCGAAAAAAATTCGAATCATGCAGATTTTTGGTCGCTAACAGAAAGTAGCCTCTCAATGAATCTCTTATCATCCTTGTCCTTTTCTGTATTTTGACAATTTTCGTTGATCGTCTCGTGACTGGACCGATGACTGATGCGCTGCGTCTGAATTTCTCCTGAAGTATTCCATTATTTTACTCACAGAATCTGTTCCTGAAACCCGACTTCTGGAAAAGACTTCAGTTACACTATACGATAATGTCAGAGGAGGGTGTAGACTAGATATTTGTCGATGTCTTATTTTCCTTCGATTCCCGCAAGTACTTTTTTGTTTACGAGTGGAGTCGACACAAGAGACCCCGATTTCTTTTTCAATGATGCGAAACACTTTCATGTTCAAGACCACAAAATACGACCGCAAATTGCTTGTTTTGCGAACGGTATTCCATGCACGAATATCCTATGCATTATTGCTCATTCTGTGCCTGTGCAGTTCGACGGGAATGATCGGATGCAGTTCGAAAAGCTCCCCAACGCCTGCTGAGAACTCGACGGAGTCGGCTCCAAAGCAGACAACAGCGGAAAACCAGTCCACTCCATCAAAAACTGATCAGGCAAGCGATTCGAATAACGATCCTGATCGCAAATACGTCGACGGCATCCCATATGATGTCTTTTACGATCGTCCACTAACGGTTGCAGCAGAAAATACATCACCGCCACCTGCGACAAATAATATGGCTGCGACATCCACACCACAGAAGAATTCCAATGGAATGAATGCGTCGACGCCACCACCCACAACCGAGACGCCCCCACCAGCAACCGCAGCCAGCAGTGGATGGGACGAAGTGATAACGAAAGATCGATTAATCGAAGAAATTACACGCATCCGCAATACGTTGACTGCCAATTTGAATTCGGTGGGAAGTTTCAACCGAGAGTTGCTCCCCATCCAGATCGATTCAGCGACATTGGCGGCTCTGTCTGGAATTGCAACACAACATCCCGGTGATTTCACCTGGAAAGACAAAGCTCACTTTGTACGAGATATGTCCTCAGAAATTGCGATGGCCGCGGAAACTCGAGGTCGACCAGCATTTGAAGTGGCCGAAACTCAGTTTCTCAACATCATTGAGATACTCAACGGAGGCGCGCCTGCAGAATTACCGGAAAGTGATCCAGAAACGGTTTTCAGCGATGTCGCGGATCGCAATTTGCTAATGAAAAA
Source organism: Rubinisphaera italica (assembly GCF_007859715.1). Lineage (NCBI taxonomy): Bacteria > Pseudomonadati > Planctomycetota > Planctomycetia > Planctomycetales > Planctomycetaceae > Rubinisphaera > Rubinisphaera italica. The sequence continues at coordinate 5,589,971 of NZ_SJPG01000001.1, read as the reverse complement.
AATCAAAGAATACAATGACTGGTTCCGCACGACGATCAGTGGGGATAGCGAATTAAAGAGCAAAAAGGAAGATGTTATTGCCAAGGCGGCTTTACTGCGTGCACTAGGACAGGTTGTGCACTTGGACGATTATGTTTTTGCCGATGAAGACGAGTATCAAGAATATTGCCAGGAATTAATCGACGGATCGGCCAAAATGCTCGAAGGAGCTGAAACAGATGACTACACACTTTACGACACTGGCTTTCAACTCCTCAATAAAAGCTGTAACGACTGTCATCCCGTCTATCTGAACAATTAGCGATCATGACTGGAGGATCAGACGGGAAAGATTTCCAGACTGACGACTTCTTGCAGAGATTGGAATTAGCGGTGTTGTGAATCAATCGCTACCAGGTCTCACCAGCCAAGAGACATATTGGTTTCAATGGCTCGCTGAGCGGCCTGCTGATCAACACCCGTTTCCTGCATGTACAATCGGATGGCGTCTTCTTTGTCCCCTTGTGCTTTTGACAGGCAATCTCGTGCGGTATTACAGAGCACTTCGTTTTGAGGAAATCCCAGTAAGCCCTTGGAAATGACCCACAAATCGCGTGGACGCCGATTGATCCGGACAATGTCATCATCCGGATAATGCTCATGAGCCGTGGAACGAGCCTGCTCTTCATTTTCCGCCCAGCCAATCATGATATGGGCATTGGTCTCGATTTCGTAAAGCGGCATGCAAGCATCCTCTTTGCACATTGAAGTGGATCGGGCAAATCGTCAGGGGAAATTGCGGTTTCAAAGACGAGATTATTCTCTCATTCTAAGATTTTCCGCCCCCGGAACGCAATTCCCATCAGAAAAGCTGAACTTCTCTCTTGAAAGAGTTGTCGATGGGGTATAAATTCCTTTTGTGGTTGAAGTCTTAAATGTTTAGCGGGTGGTCGTCTGGAAATACTGGACTTAAACCATCGAAAAGCCGCTAAATGAAACTTCAAACAGCAATATCACTGCCCGATGGTGTAACGGTAGCACAAAAGATTCTGATTCTTTCAGTTGGGGTTCGAATCCCTGTCGGGTAATCGATCAAACTGTCCTGATTTTTCAGGGCAGTTTTTTTATGCGCGGTGTTATCCCGCATTGTGGAAAAGTTTGCAATAAATGGTGAGAGGCTGAGAATACCTGGCTGGGAATTCCGGCCAGCGCGTTTGTGTCAATCGCTATGCTTCCGGGGATTTCAGCAAGGTTTCCCGAATATGCGGACGATAACTATTCTTGCCGACAATGGCCTCTGACAAGTCACTGGTTCTCCTTTCAGAGGAAAGGGAAACAGTTGGACAGATGCAAAAAATCTCGACCTCACCGATCGACAATCAGGAGCAAGCTTTTATGCCAATTCTTCCCAAGACCTGGACGGACTTGATAGAATTCATTCACAATTCTCTTTGCAATAAAGAAAATCTGATTCCAGAACAATTTCCTCTGGACACCTCGCCACTACTCCGGCGCGATCAATTCTGCGGGATGGAATTTACGTTATTCGGACCACGGCAGATTCGTCTGAATGCGATTTGGGCAGCGGACGTTAACATGATCTACTTTTATGATGCCCGTGGCGTACGATATGAAGCCGTGAAACTGACCGATTCTGTGACAGGCGTACCTGCCTGATTTTAGAATCAATGGGAATTGATATCCTACAAGCACGAAGCGCAAGTGAGTAAGTTTTTACAAATATGTACTTACTAACTTACGCTTCGTGCTTGTTGAGGAAAGAGGCACTAGAGCAGTTCTAAATGCAGTGCGCCTTCGCATGTTCGATTATTTGCATAAATCGCTGTGTTTGCTCAGGCGGAACGCGGAAAATTGATTTTGGAAATGCTCTGAAAATTACTTCCACGTGTCGATTGCGTGCTTCATAAAATCAAGTTTTTGCTTGAAGACTTTCTTGCCTTTCGCCGAGGCGCGAAACTTTTTACCAGCTTTTGTCGTTTTAATGGCACACAGTCCTTCTTTGCCCAGACGTTCAAAGTATGTGTAAAACGAACTCGTACTCGTATCCCAACCGTAGTCGTCGCGAAGAAGTTGACGCAATTCGGTACCGGTTTTTTCACCGTCGATGACTAACCCCAACAGAACAAATTGGACATCGCTCAAACCGCGTGGAATGTTGTGACTCATGAAGCATACCTGAATTCAATAAGAAAGACATCTGCGCAAAACGGTGCGCGTCCGGCATAACTAATTGATCACGGTCTTCAATTCAAGTGTTTTACGAGAAAAAAATGATAACTCTACGCAAGTGGACCATTTTTCAACAAATTCACTCCGGAAATCTGTTCGATATGTGTCAAAACAAAACAATCCCTCGCAGTTTTTTACGAGGGATTGTTTGAATCGATTTCCTACAGAAGAATGATCGCGATTGCGAAGGCTTAAGTTTCTGCCGGTTGCCTTTCATTGGAAAGTCTTTGAGACAGTGCCTTATTCAACGCCTGCAGATAAGCGGCAGAGGCTGCTTCGATAACATCGGTGCTGATGCCGTGCCCGTGATGCGTCTCTGAACCATCCGCGATAGTCACATTGACCTGGCCCAACGCATCCTTGCCACTCGAAACGCTACTGACATCAAAATCTTTCAGCTTGACTGTCACGCCGACAACGCGTTCCAACGCAACGAACACGGCATCAATCGGTCCATCGCCAGTGGCTGCATCGCGGCGGACGTCTCCATTCTCATGACGAAGTTCAATCGTTGCCGTCGGAATCGTACCGGTTCCCGCAGAAGTGTGCATCGAAACCATGGACCAGATTTCTGGAACTTTATGGGAGCGTTGTTCCATCAAGGCGACAATGTCGGCATCGTAAACTTCTTTTTTCTTGTCGGCCAGTGTGATGAAATCATCGAACACTTTCTGGAACGTTTCTTCATCGGGAGTGTAGCCGAGTGAAGTCAGTCGATCCTGAAAAGCGTGACGTCCACTGTGTTTTCCCAGAACCAGATTCGTCCCTAAAAAACCGACATCTTCCGGACGCATGATTTCGTAAGTTGTCCGTTCCTGCAACATCCCATGCTGATGAATCCCGGCTTCATGCGCGAAGGCGTTCTGCCCCACAATCGCTTTGTTGCGCTGCACTTTCATGCCCGTAACTGAAGAGACCAGACGACTGGTAGGAACCAGACGCTGCGTTTTAATATTCGTGGTGATGTTGTAATAGTCCGACCGTGTTTTAAGGGCCATTACAATTTCTTCAAGAGCCGCATTACCGGCTCGTTCTCCCAGGCCATTCATTGTGCACTCGACTTGTCGAGCTCCTGCTTCGACGGCAGCCAGGGAATTCGCGACTGCCAGGCCAAGGTCATTATGACAGTGCGTACTGATAATTGCCTGATCGATATTCGGGACCTGCGTCTTCAAGGTGCGAATCATATTGTAGTAATGACTCGGCGTGGCATATCCGACGGTATCGGGAATGTTAACCGTTGTTGCCCCCGCAGTAATTGCGGTCTCGACAACCTTGCACAGAAAATCGAGTTCGGTACGCGAGGCATCTTCAGGGGAGAATTCAATGTTGTCGCAGTAACCGCGTGCGCGTCCGACCATTTCAGCCGTACGTCGCACAATTTCTTCTTCCGCCATTTTGAGTTTGTACTGCATGTGAATGGCAGATGTGGCCAGAAAAACATGAATGCGAGAATTTTGAGCATGCTTCAACGCTTCCCAGGCGCGATCGATATCTTCTGCACGACAGCGGGCCAATCCGCAAATTGTGGTGCGATCTCCGAGTTGTTCGGCAATGGTTTTGACGGCTTTGAAATCATCGGGCGAGGCAATGGGGAACCCCGCTTCGATAATGTCGACACCCAACTCAACCAGTGCATTGGCCACTTCGAGCTTCTCGGCCATATTCATACTGCAGCCAGGCGATTGCTCGCCGTCACGAAGAGTTGTGTCGAAAATGCGAATGACGTTGTCACTCATGAGATTTTTCCTTATCGCGAAATCAATTACGTGTTCGATTAAATAGTAGGGTGCGTCTCGACGCACACTACAAATACTACGCCGTCCCCTCGCTGACGCTTCAGGTTAAAATGGTACGTGTACACAAAAAAAGCCCTGAGACAGGGGTTGTCTCAGGGCTTTTCAAGAAATGCATCTACGTAGCCTAAGACGTCCCACTGGTGAATGGGCTTAGTAGTCCGTTTAGGCTCAGGAGGTTATTGGCAGTTGTTATTTTCATGGCTTAAAATTACTCATTCTTGAGGGATTGGTCAAGCTAATTGCCGGATTTCCCAGTCAACACCTTTTCTGGACGGAATGAAAACCATTCAGGTTCGCGTGAAATTGCCCCTCACAACAAAGTTGTTTGATGTTACAATACATTAGAAAGATCATCGATGAAAATTAGCTGAGATCATTAGCAATAAGGAAAGATTCATGTCCACTCTTGATGACCCCACAACCAATTCGGATTTGGCTGAGAACTCCCTTAACAAACCTGCCCCGGAAAAAACGTTTGTAGAAACCGCGTTATTACTCAGCGGGAAGTCTCAGGATGAGGCGACCAAGACGGGCACAATTGATCGGGCCGATGATGAACTTGAACTCTTCTTTGCTCCTGAGTATCAAACTCAGCAAAGCCCAATCCATCGAGCGGTCTGGGATCAAACATTTCCCAAGGAAAACTTCCAATCACAAGAGGTAATCGCCGACCCGAAACTGGCCGTGCAATTGCAAAACTGTCTCAAAGTTGTTCAACGACATCAGAACAACGGCACTCATTACGACGAGAAGGGTAAAATTACCCCTGAACTCTTTAATGATTTAGGGGAAGCTGGTTACTGGGGATTGCTCGTTGATAAGAAGTATGGCGGAAGTGAACTCCCCTTCCAGTTGTTTTCCCGATTTCTGACAGAGATGGCCACAATCAATCCAACTGTTGCGGGTTTGGGATCGGTACATGGCTGCATTGGAGCCGTCGATCCGTTAATGACATTCGGCACGCCTGATCTCAAAGAAAATTTTCTGCCGTTACTCGCCTCTGGTGAAAAGCTTTCCGCTTTCGCACTCACGGAACCTGGTGCAGGTTCCGATTTGACGGCCCTGAAAACTGAGGCGGTCCTCGAAGGAGATCATTATTACGTCACTGGCGAAAAACTGTTTATCACGAATGCGATCCCGGGTCGTGTAATCGGATTAGTCTGCCGCATCGAAGGCAAGCCAGCAGTCCTGATTGCTGAACTCCCTTCCGAGGAAAACGATCAGTTCCAAATGGTCGACTATGGCCTATACGCACTGAAGCATTCCTATAATAACGGTTTGAAGTTCAATCGGTTCCAGGTTCCCAAAGAGAATCTCTTGCAGATCGAGGGAGGGGATGGGTTAACCATTGCCTATCATGGATTGAACCGCGGTCGTGTCGCTTTGTGTGCCACTGCAGCGGGGACAATTCGTTTGATGCTGGCAAATACACTTCCGTGGATTCGCTATCGTGAAACTTACGGCTTACCAATTGAAGCTCGCGAATTGGTTCGTCGTCGCGTCGGAATGATGTCGGCTTACATTGTCGCTTGCGATGCCCTTGTCGAATGGTGCGGAGGTTTGCTCGATCAGGGTTATCGCGGTGAGATGGAGTGCATTATTGCCAAGATCTTCGGGAGTGAGGTACAGAAGGAAACGGCGATTGAACTGTTTATGAAAACGCACGGTGGCCGTTCGTTTCTGCATGGTCACCTGTTTGGCGATAACGTCCACGAGTTTCTCGCCCCTTGTATCTACGAAGGGGAAGGGGAGATGCTGGGGATGGCGTTTATGAAATCGCTGATCAAGCAGCATGGTAAAGAGTATTACGAGCCAATTGGCAAGGCGTTGCAAGAAGCAGGAATCAAGCAGCCGAATCCTCTCAACCCGGCTCATCTGGTCGCGTTGAGACAGGCTGCAATCCCGTACGTCAAATGGAGAGTTGGAGAAGCTCTCAACTGGGCCACAACTCCCGACTTCAACGGCATGCCGGAAGTCCTGGGTGCTCACGCAAATAAAGCCGCCCATCAGTTGCAACACTCGCGGATTGATGTCGATAACCTGATGCGGAAATTCCAATTGGCATTGGCGGATCGTCAATGCGCGATGGCCGATCTCTCGCAGAGAATTCAGGATCAGGTCGTCATACTGGTGACATGCTTATATGCTGCCCGTACGGGAGATGAAATCCACATCGCAGCTGCTGATGTTCTCGCACAACATTTGCAAAACCGTATTAGTGGTCATAGACCGGATGGCACATTCTTTAAGACCGCCACCACCCTGGGGAAACATGTCATCGAGAATAGCGATGCTTTGATCGACAAAATCCAAGCCGAAGAAATTATGATGCAATATAAGTAAGAGAGATCAATCGCTGGTCACATATTCGCGAGTGAGAGTCGAAGTGCGATCGATGTAGCCTCCGGTGAGGACTTTGGTGGGGACCCAGCTGTTGGCTTCCAGTGAGAGTCGAACATTGACCGTCACTTTTTCGGTTGAGTTGTAGATCGTAGTGGGTGTCACGGTAATAATCGCACTTTTCAAACTCAGTTTATCGAGTTCATCCTGAGCAGCCTGCTTGGCTTCTGCAGCCGTTGCTCCCGGAATCGACCCACGCCTGGCGCCTTCAAAAGCAGCTTGCTCTGCGGCATGGGTAATCATGCTAAAACGGCAGATGTCGAACGAAGCGAAGAAGAGCACAAAAACAACAGGCACACAAATCGCAAATTCGACCAGCGCAGCACCTGATCGTTCGCTGATATTCTGATCGGAAATTCTGTGATTCTTTTTCAATGGTCTACTCAAGTCTCTATTAATAATGAGGACTTATCTGAACCGAATGCTTAACGCAATTAGTCGATCAAAACGATCGGTAAATCTTCGGCAAGTTCCTCAAAGGCCGTTTTTAGATCCTGGACATTGAGTGCGCTATAATTTTTGCCACCTGTTGTCGAGGCAATCGTACTCATGACGGATTGATTACTGACTGATAAAAAAGAAACCGTGTGAATCGTGATATTTTTGGCCGCTGCCGTTTGGGCAGATGACACAGGATTACGTCCCGTATTCCACACACCATCGGACATCAGGATGATCGTTTTTTGAGCAAGCGAATTGGCACTCGGTGAAGTCAGAATGCTAATCGCCTTATCAATACCAGCGGCCATATTTGTACCACCAACCATAATGTCGTTGTAACGATCGGCGATAGCGGCATTTACCTTGTCAATATTCTGACCAAGGTTAAGGTCGACTTCGACAGCTTTGAATCTACGACCATTATAGGGTCGCCAGTTATAACCAAGCCTGGTATCAGATCCCCAGGTTACGAGAGCAATATCCGGCTCAATTGTACGCAATTTGATTTTGCTTACGAAGGCCTGAATGGCCACATCAAGCTTAGCCCAACGACTTCCTGTGCTGTGGGGTGGCGTAATATAACCCTTTGGGTATTTGGGGATACCACTCGGATACGAATAGTCGACTCCCGTCAGATCGAAACACATGGAGCCAGAACGGTCGATACACAACACAATTTCATGCACCAGGTTCGCAGCGATCGATGTGTGCTGTGGCTTGTAATTCTGATCATCAAAAAATCGAGCAAAAAACAGAGGGACGGAAGCATTGGCATTATCGTCCAGTCGGACCGTTACCCGCATCGCATTGTAAGGGGTTTGGTTCGTTTTGAATTTCCATTTTTTACTGTTACCGTTTTGGACCACTTTGCCCAATTCAATATCACCATCATTGAACTTCATGGTCTGATTGGCCACGGTATTCAATTCGAGAAATCGCTTGGCAGCGGTTTCGGCTTTCGTCGAATTTTCGGTGCGCAGTAAAGCTTCCACACCTCCCTTAGCAGAGACGTCGGCTGCGATTCGGACATCGGTTTTCACCATCTGCATGTAGGCCACATCGACCGTGAAGATCACGGCAATCATGAAGAGTGACATCATGACCGCCAGAAACACGATCATTGCCCCACGGCGAGGAGATGCTTTTTGACCAGACCGTGTCTGTTGCAAAAATGAATTCGATGGACTCTTCATGTCATATCCTGTAACAAACTTGCAACAGCGGAAGTAAGCATTGAATATTCTCAACGGGATGGGGAACTCTGTGTGTGTAATGCACGATCAAAAATGATTTGTCGACTTTTGTCGGAGCAAGTTTCGAAATCGTTATTTTAATGCGATCATGTATGGGCAAGTCATCTCTATAATTGGCTAAATATTCTGCCGGGCAACGACTACTTTTTTCTCCATGGTCAGCCCCCCAAAAAAGGAAATTGGCAGTTTGTAATTGGATTCTGTTTTAATGGTTGCCGTTAAAGTGACTTCCGTTCCTGAAGGCGTCGCAGTCGAGAGAGTTGGGTAAATACTTACCGTGGCATCGTTCATACTTTTTGCAGAAGCCATTTCATCAAACCGAGACACGACGTCACTATTGACTTTGCTCGCTTTCGAGGCGATTTTGGCAGCCTCGTAGGTGCAAATCGCCAGATCCTGTTTTAAGTGAATGAACTCAGCCGCTTCGATAGCTCCAAACACCAGGATGACCAATACCGGCAGACAAACCGACATTTCCACCATCGCCGTACCAGATCGATTACGGCCAAAATCGACTTTTGAATTTTCAGCACACCATCTCATGACTGGAATTTTCACGCCAAGCTCAAGCTGAGATTCGACTCTGGGATGACAATACAAATCACAAGGGTCGTCGAATATTACAGTTCCCGTTTTAAGCATAGGTCAGCCTGAAAGCACAGGCGCAGACGACAGGAGCGTTTCTAAGAGAATTTCCCAATATTCTAAATAATCCAGAACCGATTATGAGGATCGCAGGGATTTGAGAGTCTCTCTAAGAATTCTGGCAGCCTCTTGAACCTCCTGTGGATCATCTTCCTCAATCAATTCCAATGCCCAGCGTGCTTTGTCGCAAGCTCGGCATTGCATAGAATTGTCGATTGCATCCTGAACATTATCGAGACAATCAGCCAGTTTTATCAATCGGGCTTGCCAGCCAGCTCGGGCAATCTGTTGATGATACTCTTCCTCACGCTTCTGCTCGGGAAGACGAGGATCCTTCGACATCGCGACAACAAGATCCGCAACCTCATTCCCAAAGTTTCGAGTGATACTCTCATAATCCCGAGTCGTATCCTCGATCAAATCGTGCAGTATCGCGGCTGTGAGAATTCGTTCATCATTCACACGAAATTGATGACACAAAATCGTCATCACACGAACCGGGTGGGCGATATAGGGAGTTTTTCCATCTTTCCGCAACTGCCCGGCATGGGCCCTGGCCGCAAAGCTGATCGCCTGATCCAACACGTGACTACTCCTCCTTTAGATGGTAAAGACTCTATTTTAACACCTGCGGGCATTTCATAAAACTCCGTTTTTGTGTGAGTGGTCTGTCGCTTCAAAAACACGTGAACATATTCATGCTTACAGAAATGAATTCACCGCCGATGTGCGCCGTTAAACAGATTCATCTTCACTTGAATGCTTGAGGCGGATAATATTCGGGACCGATCTCCTGAAAATTCTGCTGCGGATGGTCCGTACAGGAATATCGTAGCTCGTCAAAGTCTGTCTATTCTGGATATTGTATGACTACTAACCTGCCAAAGCTGAGTCGGCAGGAGGAGCCCAGGCCGGATTTCACGAAAAAGACTGCTACTCGGCTCGATTCAAAATCAAAGACAACGGTTTCATTTCGAACGGAACCTGCAAGCAGATCATTGCCCGAAGAGTCATCCCCATCACTTGGTTCGATGCGTTATTTTGTCGAAGCAATTGTTGTATTGGCGCTGGCGGTCTCTGTGTTTCGGACATTCATCGTCGAAGGCTTTATGATTTCTACCGGTTCGATGGCTCCTCGGATTCGCGGCTATCATTATCGAGTCACCTGCCCAGACTGTCAGTTCAATTTTGCTCATACCGCAACCGAAATTACTCCTGGGAACGATCCTCAAAGTAATCCTGAAGGACATCACCTCACCTGTCCCAACTGTCATTACGACCGTATTCTTCTGAGTGGACAGACAATCAACGAGGGGGATCAAATCCTCGTTGATAAGCAAGCCTACGAATGGCGATCGCCCGAACGCTGGGATGCCATCGTTTTTCGAAACCCTCAACGTCCCACCCAAGCCTACGCTAAACGGATCATCGGACTTCCCGGCGAGACATTGCAAATCCGCGATGGGGATATTTACATCGACGGCGAATTGCAACGAAAAGGCTTGATGGCTCAACGCCAGATGCGAATTCTAGTATCCGACTCCCGCTTCCAACCTCAATTGCAGGATGACAACTGGAGATCCCCCTGGATCATCGCACCCGATGCCTCAGATGCGAATTGGAAATTCCAGAAAGCCGGATTTGATTTTAATCCTGACGTCACTCCGCAAACCTCCGAAAACACTTCTCAACAGTGGTTGAGCTATCGCAACTGGGTTCGCAGTGGAGGCTTTCATCGCTATCGGGTTCCTTTGAAAGTCTGGCCGATTGATCTGCCACTTCCTTCTGAAAATACCGTCTTACGATACGATTCCAATGAAAAAGAATTATCGTGCCGGGGAGCATTGCCAGCGGATATTGTTGAAAAGCTCACCGTAATGACGGTTGATCTGGAATTTCATCAGGCATTAAAGACGCTATTCGAACAGTCTCATTTGCGACCGATTTCCGACTGGGAAGCCTATAACGAACAGACTGGACTTGTACCGGAGACCGTTTCCGATTTGATGGTTCGCATGGAAGTCTCAGCGGCTTCCCCTCAATCACAAATACGCTTGCGACTGAACGATGGGTGGTATGATTTTCAATGCCGTTTCGATTTTTCAAAACGTATCGCTGAGCTCTCTTTACACGGGCAAAAGAAGATCCTGCGCGTCGGCGATTTACCAGACCTGCCATTCGAGGAAATGATCGAAATCGAGATGTCGGTTATGGATCGCCAGGTGCTCGTTGCCCTGAACGGCGAAGTGCTCTTTGAGCCCTATGCCTATCGAGCTGAAAAAGAAGTCCGCGACACGGTTGTCGAACCGATCCACATCCATTGTCAGGATGGCCCAGTTTCCATTTCTCGGTTGCAGGTCTTCCGCGATATCGCCTACCGCAAAAGCTCTGATGATCTCGACATTAGCGAATCCTCACCCCAATATCCCATTCGTCCGGAAGAATACTTCGTTCTGGGAGACAACTCAATTGTTTCCATCGACAGCCGATACTGGCCAAAAGGATCTGTGAAACCGTCCCTGATTATTGGCAGGCCCATCGTATTACATTTGCCTTCGCGTAAGCAGACGATTGAAATCGGGTCTTTGAAATCTCAAATCCGGGTCCCCGATTTCGAACGCGTCCGCATGTTGCGATAACACCAGGCTCAACAAGAGTTGACTGCCGTTTCTGAAACTGTCACGAAGCAGATTCATCCGAGACGAAACAGCAACAAAGTGAGAATCCGAATTGATTATTGAGTCTTGTCAGGCGTTTTGTGTCGTTGGAGCTTCGTAGTGATAGAGCGATTGCGTTTTGACAATCGCACATTCTTCCGGGTAGAGATGGAAGGTGTGAATGCCGATCGCTTCAGGAAGTGGGTCGACATTAATGTAGCTCAACGGAGGCGAAAGATCGAATTCCGTTTCTGGTAATGCATGCGCCAATGTCGCACCAGAAGCCTGCTTCCAGGATTCCTGCTGGACCCGTCGAAAAGCATCGGGATCGAGGTATTCACAGTCGAAACAAATCTGCACGACGATGCCACTATCCAATTTATATCGCAAGCTTCGCGGCTGATCTGTGGAGTACAGACACAGACGTTTAATGCGTGGCAAATCTACACTGCGCCAGTCCAGAACTTCAGTGAACGTGTTCTCGCGAGTGTGGTACTCGATCACATGACCGCTGGTCGTTAAATTGACGGCCGACTGATAATGCTCGCACTGATGTTCATAACGTTCCAGGACATCGAATAACTCAGGATGTAATGGGCGGGCAAACAGGCTAACCGCCATCTCAGCTGTCTGAGGACGTGACGTCGAAAATTTCATAAGAGTCTCTATGATCGCCGAGCAAGCCCGGGGGAATTGTTTGAAGTCATCAACCCATTTCAGAAACGGGAAGACCAGAGTTTATTGTTTTCTCTCGATTGAGGAAAGGCGTCTCACAGAGAATTTTGCGACTCAAAATACTCGAAAAAATAAGCCCTGTTCGATCTTGACAACGCGAAGACAAGATGAACAGGAACAGCAGACGATCTGCTCCATATCAAGTTCCCGCGTTATACCTGGGTCAATACAATGCTTTAGGGAATTCACCACACATACGAAGTTATACTGCATTTAGAAATGCTCAAGAGCATATTCAAAAATTACCTGCAGCGTCCAGCAGGAGCAAACACAACGTTTTCAGGATATTTGGTGTCCATGCGACTGCAGATACCAATTGAGAATGGTCTCATTCATCCCTTTTCCACGGGATTGATCAGTTGGCCAATATTCGAGATTTCAATCGTGACAATATCGCCCGATTCCAGTGTGAATTCGTCGGGTGGGATGATTCCGGTTCCCGTCAGCAGGACGGCTCCGTTGGGAAAGTCCATCTCTTTGCCTAGCCAACTGGCGAGTTCATCGAGCGTGCGATTCAATTGATCAAGTTTGGTTTCGCCTGAAAAAACCTGAGCCTTATTTCTCTCGATGCCCAGTTTGATTTCTACAGAAGAGAGATCAAGATCTGTAGATCCCAGAGTCACACAGGGGCCGAGGGAACAACATTGATTGTAAACTTTGGCCTGAGGCAAATAGAGTGGGTTTTCCCCTTCAATGTCACGAGCAGACATATCATTTCCGATGGTGTAACCACACACATGCATTTCCGGGGTCAGGAAAATTGCAAACTCCGGCTCGGGAACCGACCAGGAACTGTCGTTCCGCACACGAACCGGATCCTGATGCCCTACGACCCGCTGAGCAGTCGCTTTGAAAAATAACTCCGGGCGATCCGCAGAATAGACCAGATCATAATGCGAGGCCGCATGGTCCGACTCTTCCATGCGCGCCTGCTGACTTCGTTTATAAGTCACACCAGCCGCCCAGACTTCCTGCTGATCGACCGGTGCCAGAAAATGAACTTCCTCAATCGCTACAGGAGCAACGTTCGTATCAATCAGAAAGTTCGCAAGACCAGCTGGATCCGGACTGTGCAGAATGTCGGTGAGCCGCTGGACATTCTGAACCTGTGAAAAATCGAGAACCCGCACGGCAGACTCTTCGACAACGACAACATGAATTTCCTGATTCGGCAGCAGCACACGGGCTAACTTCATCGAACGCTCTCCGTGGAGAAAAACTTAAAAGGGACAGAATTTGAGTGGCCCCTATTGTAGAAAGTCTTGCGACAAGGTTGAAGCAGGAGGGGAGAGAAGGCGGAAGGATGAAGGTGAAAGGTAAAATTTGTTTAGACATTTAAAGGCAATGACGAGTGATAAGTACTGGGTGGCTGGGTCGCAATGAATCGGAGCCCCAAATCGTGGAATCTCATCAGTAATCTGACCCGAAGCGTCAGCGAGGGGACGGCTTTCGAGTAACATTTCGTTGAGTTCAGATATTCGATTTGTTTTACTAGTGCCCTGTCAGGGCTTAGAATTGGACCTCCAATAACGGTAACGCACTCCGTTGTCGTGCTTTACAACATCACCAATCCCAATTTTAAGTGGAGATGACGCACTAGGTTCTGGAAAATCTTTAGATCCTGGAATCAGTTAATTCCACATCTGTATTTATTGCGACCCCGAGTCATGCTTGCCTTGCTGCGCGATTCAAGCATGGCACCTGATTTTTATCGAAACCTCAGTCCAGATATTCTGCTAGTTCCTGTTTCAGCTTGTTGTATTTCGGATTGCCTGCAAGGTTCGTGAATTCATTGGGATCTGTGCGGTGATCATAGAATTCCTCCGAGCCGTCGGCGTAGCGGATGTATCGAAAATCTCGGGACCGGACCGCATGGTCATTTGCTGAAAGCGAGGTCACAACCGGCTGCCTCTTGTGTTCAGTTTCTCCCTTTAAAAACGGCATCAGACTGTGACCTTCGAGTCCTGCAATTGGTACACTTCCGACAAGTTCGACAAGTTCGACAAGTGTGGGATACAAGTCGATTAACCCCACCGGTTCCTGAATTCTCTGTCCCGCTTCAATTCCGGGACCTGCAATAATGAGCGGAATGCGGGTCGTTTCTTCCCACAACGTCCGTTTGGCCCAATGCTGTTTTTCTCCCAGATGAAAACCGTGATCACTCCACAGAATGACAATCGTATTCTTTTGATTCGGTCCCGCTTCCAATCCCTGCAGCACTTCGCCGACACAATGATCGACAAAACTGATCGAAGCCAGATAAGCTTGCGTCAAACTTCTCTGGAGTTTTTTCTCGACCAGATCCGCATGTTCTGGAGCGCGATGCGAAGTCAAACCGACTTCCGGATGAGGCACATCGTCGAGGTCATCGGCAGGGATTTCTGGGAGAACAATCGACTCTTCCGGATACATCGCAAACCAGCGTTCCGGCACGTGTAACGGAACATGCGGACGACGGAAACCGGCCACCATTAAAAATGGGTCCTCATACTTTTTCTCCAAAAGTTTTCGAGTGTTTTGAGCGAGTTTGAAATCCCCCATTTCTGCTTCAGAATCGGGGAAAGCTCCCCAGTCCCAGACCCGAACCGGCCAGTGCTGTATTTCTTCGGGGCGAGGATTCGGCCCTGAAGGAATCACATTCTGAAAACTCTGAGCTGTCCAGCCTGTTCCCGTTCCTTCGTGAAAGATCTTGCCCCCGCCGTAAGTTTTGTAGCCTGATTTCCCCAACCACATCGGCCAGGGATCATGCCCCTTCAAGGAATCTGCCTGATCGTATCGAGGAGTAAATTCAAAGCATCCCGTCGTTTTCGGCATTTTTCCCGAAAGCAGACTCGTCCGGGACGGCGCACAGAAAGTGGCCTGCACATGGGCGTTCTCAAACAGAATCCCCTGACTGGCCAGTCGATCCAGATGCGGCGTCTTGACTTGAGGATGCTCGTGCAGACAGCCAATCCAGTCATTCAGGTCATCGATGGCAATGACAAGGATGTTTGGCTGACTCGGGATTGATACTTCAGCGATCACTCGGCATTGAAAACAGACCACTGTGAATACAAATATCACAGTCGTTAAAATAGTGAGTTTGAAGGAGTTGGCCATAAATTCTCACCTGTGAAACCCCGTATCTTAATCATTTGATAAGAAATTATAGGAACCACGAAGAGACTAAGTGCTTAATATCTGGAACTCATCAAATTCAAATTGGTAGATTTCCTTTTGACATCATGAATCAAAAAATCTCTTTGTGCCTTCGTGCCCTTGTGGTGAAAATGATAATCAATTTCTACTGAGAACTGTATTCTGAATCGATTTCTTCAAGCCTTGGCGTCTTGGCGGTTCATTCAAATTTCATCCCTGCGGCGTTTTTCGCATGAATGAAAATGGGGGAAGTAATTTACACCATAAAAACTCGGATTGACACAAATCGGCCATTGCGGATAGAAGCCTCATCAACAAACTGGCGACTTGGGACATCAATGAGTGGTGTCTGTCGCATTACACCGATAACGGCACTGGAAGTCGTGCCCCAATTTCGAGATGGTGAAACGCCCATGCGATATTTCATGTTCTTGCTCCTTTGTTCGATGCTGATCGTTACCGGATGTTCAAACAGCACTCCAACAAGCGAAACGAGTCAGACGGATTCAAAAACGACTGAAGATTCCGAGCCCAATGGGGCGGCTGAATCGTCTATGGTGATTGATGCGGCCGAGGCGATGGGAAAAATCAAATCTTACTATAAAGAAGGCAATTACAAAGCCGCCTTTCCACTGCTCGATCAGCTACACAATGCGAAAGTTTGCCCGCCGGAAGGCTATGCCATTCGTGCACAAATTCTCGATCATAGTGGATTAACAACGCAGGCCATCAGCTCGTTAACTCTTGCACTGACCAAACAACGCGACAATTCTGAGTGGCACAATATGCTGGGGCTTTTGTTTGTGAAAACTCAAAATATTCCGATGGCTCAGCAAGCTTTTACCAAGGCTGTTGAACTCGACCCTAATTACTCGAAAGCCTATAACAATCGTGGCTTGATGCTTGTCGCGATCAAAGAATACGACAAAGCAATTGCTGATTTTGATGCATCAATTCTGAAATCTCCCAAGTATGTCGATGCCTACAATAATCGAGGCTATGCCTATCTGGAACTCGGAAATTTTGAAAAGGCAGTCGAGAATTTCAGTCAGAGTATCAAAATCGATCCTGAGTATGTCAAAGGCTACAACAATCGTGGTTTTGCGTTGACAAAAATGGGTGCTCCAGAGCAGGCCATTGCCGACTTTACTGTTGCGATTGAAAAGTCGCCGTATGAAGTGAAACATTATCTGCATCGACGCGATGCCTATCAGGCGATTGGCAAACTGGAAGAAGCCAATCAGGATCAGGCTGCTGCCCAATGGGTTCAGCAGGTGCTCGTCCTGGTTCGTCAGATTCAACGCAATCCCAAAGACCCCGCTCTGTTTGTGCAACGAGCCGAGTTGTTTGCCAAGCGAGAAAAGTTTGAGGAAGCGAATAAAGATCTCGAACAGGCGTTGAAACTCGACGATACGATGTCTGCTATCTATGTCGCACAAGCCAGCATCAGCTTCAAGCAGAAGAATTATCAGGCAGCGGTTGAGAAATGCACGAAGGCCCTCGAATTCGGAGAGAACTTCGATGCGAATTCTCTGCGAGGCGATGCCTACATGGCTCTCGGAAAACTGGATCAGGCAATTACCGATTATCAGTCCGCAGAACGCTTTGATAATGCCGTTGCGATGGCCTACTGGAAACGAGCAGAGACCAAAGAAAACGGCGGCGATAAAGCCGGAGCCGAGAAAGACAAAGCGACGGCACTTCAACTCGATCCCGAAGTTGAGAAGCGGGTGATTAAATAAGGTACAGTTAAGAGTTGAATTCAATCCAATAATCGTCGAACAGGGATTTGCCTGCTCGGCGATTTTTGTTTGGATACCTCTGTAATCACAGACAGAAATACCCGTGCCACTGTTACATGCATGGCACTGGGCCTCTTTCCTTCTCCCTGGGGAGTGGTTTTCTTCCCTTCTCCCTGGGGAGAAGGTGGCCGCAGGCCGGAAGAGGGGATGTCTTCGAAGTCTATAGTAAAGTCACGTCCATTCCCCTCACCCTAGCCCTCTCTCCGAGGGAGAGGGGACTATTGCTACCTCAGATTTTGTTCGCATTTCTGGTTCACGGCGACCTCGAATCATGCTTGCCCTGCTGCGCGATGCGAGCATGGAACCGGGTACTTGACTCGATGGGGTTCTACTTTTTATGAGACTTTCGATCATCGATTGCTTTTGCCAGTAAAGGAAAAGACTCGAAATCTCCTCGAAGAACATCATCTGCAAGAATTTTTAATACTTCAGCATATTGATCAATTTGACGTTTCTGAATGTCACGGGTGTCAATATTCTGGGCAGTTACTTTTTTGAATTGAGGATCTCGTATTAAAAGCAGATCATCTAAACAGTACGAGGGATATTTCATCAGACTTAAATCAGTACTGGCCAGCCTCACATCAATGTCGAATCCGTGATGAATCCCTTCAATTCCAATCCACGTCACATCAGTACTGTAACAGACCATGAATTTATTGATAAACTTTCTTTTCGGTGCTGGTACTTCAATGAATCCATATTCCACTATTAAAAAATGGAACGAATGTCGAACATAAACTTTGAATTCTTCTAGATTCATATATCGAAACTTACAATATTTTTGCCAGCTAGATGACTAACATCTAGCTTGTAATAATCTATTTCGCCGTGCTGATCACCCGATGAAAATGCAGTTCGACTTCGCGGTCGACCACACGTCGCACGGCTTCCACAAGGCAGGTTGGTTCGTTGTCGGTTTCTCCCTGACGGATGACATCAGCGAGTGGAGTGCCTGGTAAAACCGTGAAGGCTGTCTGGTTGATGATCTGATTTCCTGCATCCAGCTCGGGGACGATGAAGTGAGCGGTCGCCCCGTAGGTGAGCATGTGATGGCTGTAGGCATCGTGATAAGGACGGAAGCCGGGGAATGATGGGAGCAGGCCGTGATGCAGGTTGATGATCCGGCCTCCTGCGAATTCCCAGCAGAGACGCGGCGGCAGAATTCGCATGTATCGAGCCAGGATAATATAGTCGACTTCGAATTCATCGAGCACATTCACGAACTTGTCGTTGTCCGGTTCACCTTTGTTGTCTCCAATGGAACGCCAGGGAACGTCAAACTGCTCGGCAACATTCCGGCAGGAATCGCGATTCCCAATCATGACCGCTGCTTCGGCTTTGAGTCGTCCATCGCGAATGTTTCGCAGGAGGGCCAAAGGAATTTCATTCCGGTAAGTCGTGCAGATCGCCAGCCGAGGAAGTCGATTGTGTTCGTCACGCGCCCAGACTCGAATCGTAAGCGATTTCAGTTTGCCGATTACATCGAGATGCTTCCGCAGGACAGCAATCGATTCCTGCTCAGTCGGCCAGTCCATGCGTAACATCATTGCAAACAAGTGTTCGCTGTCGCGATCGTACATCTGAATTTCAAAGATGTTCGCTCCAACCCCCGTCACATAATGCACAATGGGATCGGCTAATCCGCGATTATCGGGACCGACAGCCGTGATCGTGACTTGCATGAGTAGGAATGCCTTGTGCTGGTTGAAGGTTGAGTGTTGAATGTTGAGAGAGAATTAGTTTCCTGAAGACTGAACCCTCAACCTTCAACCCTGAACATTCAACCCAGAATATAGGAGAATTCTATGTCACTGGAAACGATTTGGGCGCCGTGGCGGCTGGATTACATTGCAAAAGATGAAAAAGAGGAGTCTCAGGTCGAGCAACCTGAAAAACGCGTCCAACCGAAATCGGACTGTTTTCTGTGCGATTATCGTCAGCAGCCCCAGAACGATAAGAAAAATCATGTGCTGCTGCGGGGTGAGAAGACGTTTATCGTGTTTAACCGTTTTCCCTATAATAATGGTCATCTGCTGATAGCGCCGCAGGAACATCTGGGCGATTTGACGGAAATCCCAGTCGATGTGCAGGCCGAATGCCAGGCAATGCTGGTTAAAATGGTGGAGGTATTGCGGAAAGTCGTCCATCCGGATGGCTTCAATATCGGGTTGAATCTCGGCCTGGTTGCCGGAGCCGGACTGCCGGGCCATCTTCACTGGCACATCGTGCCCCGCTGGAATGGAGACGCCAATTTCATGCCTGTGCTGGCCAATACCAAAGTGATTCCTCAGTCGCTGGAAGCCCTTTATGAACTCCTGGAGAAGGAATTGACAGGAAAACACGCGTGAATGCAAATGTCGAAAAAGTCCGTAAATCTATGAAAATGAGACACTTACGGAGTTTTCTTTGCATCAATCAACGGAATTGACTAAGTTGATATCTCGCAAAAGGGTCATAATTGCACATTAACGTTGGGTTGGCTGATGTTACAATATGAACTCAAGCGTTCATTCTGGAGTCATGAAAAGAGTATGCTTATTAACGTTCAGGTTGCTCGAGTGTTGAATCACATGGTCACCACCGCTCAACGGTTTTCCGTTGCGACGCTGCTGATTGCTGCTGCACTCTATTGTACTTCTTCTGTTCAGGCTCAATCCGAATGGATCGAGTTCCGCGGACCAAATGGAACTGGTCATGCCGATCGGGCTCATCCTCCAATTACCTGGAGCGAAACCGAGAACGTCGCCTGGAAAACAGAAATCCCTGGACGAGGCTGGTCATCTCCGGTCATTGCCGATGGACGAGTCTGGCTAACGACTGCGACCGAAGACGGCAAAGAGATGTCCGTTCTGTGTATCGAAGCCAAGACTGGCAAGATACTGCAGAATAAAGTGATCTTCACGAATGAAGAACTCCGTGAAATTCATGTGACAAACAGTTACGCGTCGCCGACACCCTATATCGATGGGGATCGGGTTTATGTGCACTTCGGCAGCTATGGAACCGCTTGTCTGAACGCAGAGACCTGCGAGAAAATCTGGGAACGTCGTGATCTGCCCTGTCATCACTGGAGGGGGCCCGGTTCGTCACCCATCGTTTACCAAGATTTGGTTTTCATTCACTACGATGGTTTCGATTTTCAGTACATTGTGGCTATGAATAAAAAGACGGGCGAAACGGTCTGGAAGAAAGATCGGATCGACTTATTCGATACCGACAACGGTGACCACAAAAAAGCTTACGGCACACCATCCATTTTTACGGTGGATGGCCGGGATTTGTTGATCAGCCCATATGCAAAAGCGACAATTGCCTATGATCCGTTAACTGGTGAAGAAGTCTGGTGGGTGCAATATGAGCAACATTCGACAGCAAACCGGCCTTTGTTTGATGGGAAGACCATTTACATTGGAACCGGTTTCGGCAAGGGGAGCATCATGGCGGTCAACCCGAGTGGGGCGAAGGGGAATGTGACAGAGTCGCATATCCTCTGGGAATTGAATCGGACGATGCCATCGAAGCCGTCTCAGTTGTTGATTGACGGGAAGATTTACGCGATCGCCGACAAGATCGGCGTCGCCTCGTGCGTTGATGCCGCGACGGGTGAACTGGCGTGGCAGGAACGGGTCGGCGGAACATTTTCCGCATCACCCATTTACGCAGGCGGTCATATTTATTTCTGTGATGAAGATGGAAAGACGACTGTTGTCACACCAGGTGACACTTTAAATATCGTGGCGGAAAATCGGCTCGATCAGGGATGTATGGCGACTCCCGCACCGGTAGATTCCGCATTGTATCTACGTACAAAATCGCATTTGTATCGTCTTGAGTCCGCTCTGAAAGCAGACCAGTAATCGTAACGACGAACAGATGGCGATGTATTCCACAAAGAGCAGGAGCGTGTTGGTGTACACTCAAATTCTCACTTTCGGAGCGGCTCTCGGCAGTCTGGCATTCATTGCCGGTTGCGGAAATGACGAGTCACCGATGCTGTCAAAAACTTCGGATGCTTCGGACACGGTCGTCCGCAGCACTTCGAAAACCGAGACCGACCCAGCTCCCAAGCCGGGGACGGCAACCTGGCCACATTGGCGTGGACCTCATGAAGATGGCATCTCCCGGGAACAAATCGATGGCGGTGCCCTGAACGGGATGCCTCCGATCACCTGGCGACACAACATCGGCATCGGCTACAGCACCGTCAGCATTGCCGATAACCGGCTGTATACAATGGGTCACCCCGAAGGGACCGATCATGAAACGGTCTGGTGTCTGGATGCAGAATCCGGCAAGGTTCATTGGTCGCTCACTTACCCTTGTCCCCTGTTGGATCACTTGCACAAAGGTGGGCCAGGAGCAACTCCAACGATTGATGGCAATGCCGTTTATGTGAACAGTCGCGAAGGCGAAGTTCGCCGTATTGATGCGAGCACCGGCAACGTCACCTGGGAGATCGATCTGAGTGAACTTCTCGAAATCCCTCTCCCGGAATGGGGGTTTACTTGTTCTGCTATCGTTCGCGGCGACGAGCTGATTCTCGAAGCTGGTCGCTTGATTGGTCTGAATAAAGAAACCGGCGAACTCAAATGGCAGACAGAGGCACACGTGCCCGGTTACGGCACGCCCGAAGTCTTCGAGTTTGAGGGGAGACCTTATCTGGCTGCGTTGAATAACGAAGGGGTCTCGCTGGTCGATCTGGAGAAGAAAGCGGAGATCGCATTCTACGAATGGGAATCTCCCTACGACACGAACTCGACGACGCCCCTCTGGCATCAAGGGCAACTATTTGTTTCGACTGGCTACAATATCGGTTGCGGCATGCTCGATTTCGATGGTCAGGAATTGACGCTCGACTGGCAAAATAAGAACATGCGGAACCATATGAATTCCTGTGTTCTCAAAGATGGCTGGCTGTATGGCTTCGATGGGAATTCTCACAACCGCCGAACGGTGACGCTCAAATGCGTGAACTGGAACACGGGCGAACTCAGCTGGACGGAACGCGATCTGGGTTGCGGTGCTTTGGTCGCGACTCAAGAGCATCTGATCATTTTGAGCGATGAAGGCGAACTGGTTCTGGCCGATTTGGATCCACAAAGCTTCAAGGAACGGGGACGCTTGAAAGTTCTCGACGAACAATGCTGGACTATGCCCGTGTTATGTAATGGCTACGTTTACTGCCGCGGAGCGGAGGGCTCACTGGCGTGTGTCGATTTGGATACCGTACGAGCAGCTGAGTAGTCCCCAAGACTTTGCGTTTTGAAATTCTTCAACAAACGACGGCCTCTCTGGCTCGATATTTCTCTTCTCGATTCGTATAGTTCCGCAGCGATGCTTCCAGGGATTTTCAGGTGATATGGAGAAATCCTGCCTGAAGAGGAAGCGTTGGGATCATTGGGGATGAAGATGAGAATCGCTCAGCTGGAGGATTTGTCTTATCTGGAGCATCTGGAAGCGCTCTGTTTTCCAGAAAGCCGCCGAAGCCCACGTCGTTCTTTGAGAATGAGTATTCAAAGTGCCTCGCAAATTGTGATGATCTGCGAAACGAAAGCGGAAGAGGGACCTCCTCAAAAAGTTGGAGCAGTCATTCTCCTCAACTATAAGAACTCTCTGCGGATTTACTCGCTGGCGATTGATCCTCAATTTCAGTCTCAGGGGTTTGGCAGTCTGATTCTCGAAGATGTGCTCGCACATGCCCGCCAACATGGCTATCGCCGGGTTTCACTGGAAGCGGATTCCGGGAATAAAAAGCTGATTCGTTTTTATGAACGATTCGGTTTTGAAGTGACCGACACACTGCCCGATTATTACGCCAAAGGAGAACCGGCTGTCCGAATGCGGAAGGAGTTGTTCGCGGACGACTTGCCTCAAGTCGATGAACGCCCCAACGTGATCGTCTTAGAAAATGCGAAACACTGGCCTTTCGAGATCCCCGGCACTCAGGTCGTTTTAGCGACAACTTATCTCTCTTCGCCTCGATATCAAAACTCCAGCCTGTTTCGAGTGTTCAACCTTTGTTGTTCGTTCAAGCCGCATAAGTTTGGATACTATGTCTCGCTGCTCGCCTCGGCTCGCGATCAACGCGTCATTCCCAATGTGACGGCTCTGCGAGATCTTTCCAGTGTCTCGCTCGTTCAGAGTGTTGCTGATGATGTGGAAGAAGCGATTCAGGAGCATCTCAAGAATGTATCCGGGCGAGAGTTCAGTCTGGAAGTCTATTTTGAAAACACTCCTGCTCCGGGTCTGTCTGCTTTGGCCAAACTGCTGGCTCATCAGTTTGAACTGCTGTTGTTTCGAGTCAAGTTTGTGAAAGAAGAAGACCGCTGGGAGATCCAGCAGGTTCAACTGCTCTCACTCCCAAATGTTATCAAAGAGCATGCCGAGGAGATCGAAACGCATGCGGCCAAGTACTTCCAGCGTAAACGTTTTCATCGAGCCCGTTTCAAGCACTTCCATTACGACCTCGGCATCCTGATTAATCCCCAGGAAAAAACACCTCCCTCGTGCCAGGAAGCCTTGCATCGGATGCGAACCGCAGCCGAAAAGGTCGGTTTTTATACGGAGTTTATTACGAAGCAGGATTACAACCGGATCTGCGAATTCGATGCTCTCTTTATTCGAGAAACCACTTCCGTCGACCATTACACTTACCGCTTTTCGAGGAGAGCGTATGCCGAAGGTTTAATTGTCATCGACGATCCCTGGTCGATTCTCCGTTGCTCGAACAAAATGTATCTTTACGAGCGGCTCTCCCGAGCCCGCGTTCGACAACCGCGATCCTGGCTGATTTGCAAGGAGACACCTGAAGCACTGAATCTGGATCACTTCGAATTTCCCATCGTTTTGAAACTACCCGACAGTTGCTTTTCGGCAGGGGTCTTCAAAGTGAAAGACAAGTCGGAGATGGGGGAGAAGCTTGATTTATTGTTCAAGACATCTGAAGTTGTGATCGCTCAGGAGTTTTTGCAAACTCCGTTCGACTGGCGCATCGGTGTGCTCGATGGAAGTCCTTTATATGCCTGCAAATATCACATGGCTCGCGGGCACTGGCAGATCTATAACTGGAGTCTGACAGATAAAAAAGATGTCGAAGGCGATTCTGAGACGTTGGCCCTGAACCAGGTCCCCGCTCACGTTCTACAGACCGCCGTCAAAGGGGCAGCTTTGATAGGCGATGGACTTTACGGGGTTGATTTGAAAGAGCATCAGGGAAAAGCTTACATCATTGAAATTAACGACAATCCCAATATCGACGCCGGAGTCGAAGATGCCATTCTGCAGGATGATCTTTACCTGCAACTGATGAATTCGTTTTACAATCGGATCGAGCGGGAACGGAAGTCTCCACACTTTGTCTCGTTCCGGGAAGATTGATTCTTTGATGGAATTCAGGCAAGGGTGTGAAGTCGCTTTCGATTCCAGGGATTGGTATTGTAAACTGATTCACATCAGCTTGAAAATGAATATCGCCAGAGGAAATCAATATGGTCAAACTCCTGTTACTTCGATGCACCTTATTAATCGCAATTTGCTTACTTCTCAATTCCATTGCGACATCATCGAGCGCTGCTGAGCCTGTTCGTCTCAATTCCAATACCGACTGGCCCTGCTGGCGCGGGGCTGAGCAGAATGGGATTGCTGCAGAAGGTCAGCAGCCACCACTCGAGTGGAGTGAGACTGAGAATGTGTTATGGAAAACACCAATCTCCGGACGTGGGCACGGCTCACCGATTGTTGTGGGCAATCAGGTGGTTCTGGCAACTGCTGATGAAGCCGCTGAGACCCGATCCCTCATCAGCTTCAATCGCGACACAGGACAACAGGAATGGGCAACAGTTTTGCATTCTGGCAAAGCAACACTTGCCCGCAACAAAAAGGGAACCCAGGCCTCTTCAACGCCCGCTTGTGACGGCGAGCGGCTGTTTATCAATTTTCTGCACGATGGGCAGATGGTGACTTCGGCTGTCGATTTGAACGGAGAAATCCTCTGGCAACAGCCGATTTGCGAATACATCGTCCATCAAGGTTATGGCTCTTCGCCGACTCTCTTCAATGATTTAGTGATTGTCTCGGCTGACAACAAAGCAGGAGGAGCAATTGCTGGGTTAGATCGTAAAACGGGCAAAATTATCTGGAAGCAGGATCGGCCGGAAATGCCGAATTATCCTTCCCCGATCATTCTGGACGTCGCGGGAAAAACTCAACTCATCATGACTGGCTGTGAACTGGTCACAGGCATGAATCCGCAGACAGGTGAAAAACTGTGGGAAATTGAAGGAGCGACCACAGAGTGTGTCACTTCGACACCCACGAATGGCGAGTTAATCTATTCAAGCGGTGGCTATCCCAAAAATCATGTGGCCGCGTATAAAGCCGATGGATCTGGAGAAGTTGCCTGGGAAATTGGGACTCGAATTTATGTTCCTTCGATGCTTGTGAAAGAAAATCGTCTGTACGCGATTGCCGATGCCGGGATTGCGTATTGTCTGGATGCCTCGACGGGAGAAGAAATTTGGAAAGGTCGTCTCAGTGGGACGTTTACGTCGTCACCGGTGATCGTCAATGATGTCCTGATGGCAACCAATGAAGCCGGGGAAACATTTGTAATTAATATCAATACAGACGAATTCGAACTGCTTGGACGAAATCAGCTGGGAGAAGAGTCTTTTGCCACGCCAGTTGTCTGTGACAGCAAAATCTTTATGCGGGTTGCCAGCAAAGTTGGAGAGGAGCGACAGGAATACCTGTACTGTCTGGGTAAAAAACAATAGACTGACATTTGTGTGACCATTTACCGATTCTAGATTTGATTAATTTCAACTGGATTACGGGCACATACTTCCCTTGCCAATTGTCCTTCCGAAATTTTTCAAAGCCTTTATTCAATGTCTCTCGTCAGTCTTACGGATCTCAGCTTCACTTTTGATCAACCTCCGCTACTCAATGAGATCAGTTTTGAAATTGGAGCTGGCGAACGAATTGGCCTTCTCGGGCGAAACGGAGCCGGGAAATCGACTTTGATGAAGCTGGTTGCCGGCGAATTGGAGCCGGATGATGGAATCCTGCGTGTTGAAGACGGCGTACGCGTCACTCGACTGCTGCAGGAAGTACCCGAAGGAATGGCTGGGACGATTTTCGAAATCGTTTCTCGGGCCTTTGTGCAAACCGACGAAGTCGAAGTGCATTCCTGGGAATCGGATCATCAGGTTGAAAAAATCCTGATGAAGATGAACTTGGATCCCGAGGCTGATTTTTCCACGCTCTCGTCGGGAATGAAACGGCGAGTCCTGCTGGCTCAGGCACTTGTGAATCAGCCGGATGTCCTGCTACTCGATGAACCGACGAACCATCTGGATATCGAATCGATCCGCTGGCTCGAAAATTTCCTCAAGGGTTTTCAAGGCACGTTATTGTTCGTGACGCACGATCGAATGTTTCTGCAGGCGTTGGCGACACGAATTATTGAAGTCGAACGCGGTCGGCTGTTCGACTGGACCTGCGATTATCAAACCTTTCTGACTCGAAAAGCTGCTTTTCTGGAAGCCGAAGAGCGTCAGCAGGAACTGTTCGACAAGAAGTTAGCAGAAGAAGAAAAATGGATTCGCCAAGGGATCAAAGCTCGTCGAACTCGCAATGAAGGCCGTGTGAGGGCGCTGAAAAAATTGCGGGAAGAACGCTCGCAACGACGCAAAAAACTGGGCAATGTCCGCATGCAAGCCTCGGAAGCCGAACGATCCGGGTTTCTTGTGATAGAAACCAAAGATGTTTCATTTGCTTATAATTCCCGACCCATCGTGCAGGATTTCTCCACGATGATCATGCGAGGCGACAAGCTGGGAATCGTCGGACCGAACGGAGCCGGCAAAACCACGCTCCTCAAACTACTGCTCGGCCAACTCGAACCCGATTCCGGTTCCATCCGTCACGGCACCAAACTCGAAGTCCTCTATTTCGATCAATTGCGTGAACAGATCGATGAAGAGAAAACGGTTATCGAAAATGTTGGAGATGGACAGGATCGACTAACGATCAATGGCGTCGAACGTCATATCTACGGCTATTTACAGGATTTCCTGTTCACTCCGGAACGGGCTCGCAGACCTGCGCGATATCTTTCCGGAGGAGAACGGAACCGAATGCTGCTGGCTCGAATGTTCACCAAACCTTCCAATGTGCTGATTCTCGACGAACCGACAAACGATCTGGATGCGGAAACGCTCGAACTGCTCGAAGAATTATTGATGGATTATGCGGGCAGTATGCTGATGGTCAGCCACGATCGTGCGTTTCTCAACAATGTGACAACGGGAATTCTGGCATTTGAGCCTGATGGGTACATCAAAGAATACGACGGTGGCTACGACGATTATGCGAGGAATGAAGCAGACCGGCAAGCCAAGCGAAATCCGTCAAAGTCCAAAGAGAAGGGAAAATCCAACCCTCATAACATCGCCACGAGCACAAAAAAGAAGCTCACTTTCAAGGAACAAAAGGAGTTGGAGAGCCTGCCAGCCAAGCTGGAAAAGCTGGAATCGGAACAGGCTGAAATCCATAAAACGATGGCACAGGCGGAGTTCTATCAAAAACCAGCCTCGGAAATCACAAATGTGACGGATCGCCTCCGAAAAATTGAAGAGGAACTCACGACCAGTTTTGCGATCTGGGAAGATTTGGAATCCCGAGCTTGAGTTAATATCTCGGGTTGGCTGCTTTGCCTTTTTAATGTCTTTTGTGAGTCGAACTTGAATCCTGAGGCTTGATTTGCAATACTTTGTGGCTTGCTCTCAAGTGACTGGTTTCTGCGTAATGTTTGCAGATGCTCTTCCCACGTCATTTCATCGGCCCAATCGGAGGTGAAATTTCCACTTGAGTCATTGTTCCGATTGATATTTGTTCAAGGAAGCTGAAACTCGATGGCAACGCTGACAAAGTCGGATATCCGCAAACTCCGTAAGAAAAAACTCCGCCAGAAGCGGAAATTGAATTGTCGATTCTGCCCGGGTGGCGTCATCCCACGTCCTGTCTATGTGGACTACAAAGACGTCAAAACACTCAAACAATTGATCGACAAAGAAGGCAAAATTCTTCCCCGTCGACGCACAGGTACCTCAGCGATTTACCAGCGAGCTGTCCGCAGTGCCGTGCTGCGAGCCCGTTTCATGGGACTATTGCCATACGTTGTTGACGAATAAAAACTAATTCCAGACCTCTGGTGCATGGCTTAGCTGAAACCAGCTATTGTTCACCGGAACAGTCTGTCGATTGATGTTTTCTGCCAGTCTACTGAAATGTGGACTGACGGAACTTCTTGACCTGTCAGGGAATTCAGGAGCACCCATTTTTATGATCGCCATTGAACAAATTGATGTTCGCCAGCCGATTCTGGAGTCGACCGACTTCGGTAACGATCAGATCAAAACGATTCTACGCGCACTGGCTGAAGGTCAGGCGGCCGAAGTTCGTCAATACTGGCAGGAAGTCTCTTCGCGAGCCACGTCTCAGCGAGATCTGCTTGCTGCCGGGATTATTGCATACTTACTTGCACATCAGAACAAAGCGATTGAAATTCTGAGCAAAGTGCAGGGGAGTGGCCTGGCCAGCTTTTATCAGGCTCAGGCACAGTTTTCACTGGAAAATTACGACGAAGCCCGAAGCCTGTACGAACAAGCGAAGAAATCGGGATACGATCCGATTCTCTGCGACCTTCTGATCGCCGGTTCCGTCCGTCTTTCTGGAGACATCGACGAAGCCGAAAAAATGCTGCGTGGCCTGGCTCGAGATGCCGCCACCCGAGCCGAGTATTCCTACCAGATGGGCTGCATCATGGCCGATCGGGGAGATACTTACGGAGCATTGGAATACTTTGAACGAGCTGTCGACATGGACAACTCGCACTCACGAGCTTTGTTCAGTCTGGCTCAATTGAATAATCAGCTGGGCAATGATGATGATGCGATTCGGCTGTACGAGCAAATGCTCGCCAAGCCACCGTTTTATCTTGGTTCGTTGATTAACCTCGGCCTCCTATACGAAGATCGCGAAATGTATGCCCCGGCTGCATTTTGTTTTCAGCGCGCCTTGGAAGCGAATCCTAATGACGAACGAGCCGCTCTCTACCTGAAGGATATTGAATCTTCAGCTGAGATGTTCTTCGATGAAGATGCCGTCCGTCGCGATAAGCAGGTCGAACAGATTCTGCAGATTCCAATCACCGATTTCGAACTCTCTGCCCGTTCTCGCAACTGTCTGGAACGCGCTGGGATCGATCGACTCGAAGATCTGACCAAAATGACCGAGGAGCAGTTGCTCGCGGGTAAGAACTTTGGAGAAACGTCTCTTAAGGAGATCCGAGAAATCCTGGAGATGCATGGCCTGAAACTTGGCCAGAATGTGCATCGCAAGCAGCCTGAGCCGCTTTATCGTCCGGAAGAACTTTCTCCGGAAGAACGTGCAATGCACGAAGCGGGAGTCGGCGAACTGGATCTTTCCGTACGTGCTCGCAAATGTCTGTCTCGACTTGGGATTGCGACGATTGGCGAACTCGTTTCCCGTTCGGCTGATGAACTGCTTTCTGTGCGAAACTTCGGGGTAACATCGCTCAACGAAATACGAGAAAAACTCGGCGATAAGAATATCCGCCTGCGTGGCGATTGATTTTCTGCTCGAAATTTTGACAATAGAGTCTCCGATCAACGTTCGTGGATCGGAGATTTTTTTACGCATTCACCTATGAATTGAGACATCCCGCGAAAGGACACATCATGGCACGCCCTGTGACATTGTTCACCGGACAATGGGCCGATCTACCCATCGAAGTATTGTGCAAAAAAGCCGTTGAATTCGGCTTTGATGGCTTGGAACTGGCCTGCTGGGGGGATCATTTTGAAGTCGACAAAGCTCTCTCCGATGATTCCTACTGTGCAAAAAAACGGGACCTACTCGAGCGACACGATTTGAAACTGTATGCGATTTCTGCCCATCTGGTCGGTCAGGCAGTTTGTGATCGTATTGATGCCCGACACAAAGCGATTCTGCCGGACTACATTTACGGCGATGGCGATTCTGATGCTGTAAATCAGCGTGCGATCGAGGAAATGAAGAACACCGCCCGAGCCGCACAGAAGATTGGTGTCGAAGTCGTCAACGGCTTCACTGGTTCCCGCATCTGGCCTGTCGTTTACGATTTCCCGCCGATCCCGCAGGAAATGTATGACGAAGGCTATAAGAACTTCGCCGACAGCTGGAATCCGATTCTGGATGTCTTCCAGGAATGCGGCATCAAGTTCGCCTTGGAAGTGCACCCCGGCGAAATCGCTTTCGACATTTACTCAGCCGAGAAAGCCTTACAGGTTCTCGACAATCGTGAAGAGTTCGGATTTAATTTCGACCCCAGCCACTTAATCTGGCAGGGAATTGATCCCGTCGAATTCATTCGATATTTCCCCGAACGGATTTATCACGCTCACATGAAAGATGCTTCCGTCACTTTAAATGGACGCACCGGCATTCTTTCCAGCCACCTCCGCTTCGGCGATCCTCGTCGCGGCTGGGATTTCCGCAGTGTCGGACGTGGCGGTGTGCGGTTTGAAGAAATCATCCGAGCATTGAATTCGATCAACTATCAGGGTCCTCTCTCTATTGAGTGGGAAGACTCCGGAATGGATCGCGATCACGGTGCCCGAGAAGCGTGTCAGTTCGTCAAGAACGTCGACTTTGCACCGTCAAGCGTTGCCTTTGATGCCGCTTTTGAAAAACCGTAACTCTAAGAGATTTCACTCGTTCCCGAGGATCCTCTGGGAACGAGTTGAATTTTCTTAACCTGAAGCGTCAGCGAGGGGACGGCGTGAAAATAATATTTCGGGCAAACTCTTAAATGATTTTCGTTTTGGCTTATTATAAAAGTCTTTAACGATCGGATTTTCCCCAACGGTTATTCGTATGCCGTCCCCTCGCTGACGCTTCGGGATAAGATGGATTCTGCATAATTCGTTACAATCGACTTGTTGGGTTACGCTTGGCTAACGAAATCCGCTTCAGCACTTTCAGTGAGATTCTCTATGTCCGTTATTCAAGTCGAAGCAATCGATCATCTCACGCTCGTGGTGAGCGATCTGGAAGTAAGCCGCAAGTTTTATGTGGACCTGCTGGGTATGGAAGTTGTGCCGCGGCCGAACTTCAGTTTTCAGGGGTCATGGTTCCGAGCGGGCAATACATTGATCCACTTAATTCTCGAACACGATCAATCAGGGAAAGCAGGCACGCTTTCACCTGGGCAAACTCGTTCGACTCGTACACACCATTTTGCATTTCGGGTTCCCGATGCGAACTCTGCCTGGGAAGCTCTCGAACAAAGTGGCATTGATTACGAAGTGGTATCGCCACCGAAATTCCGTCCCGATGGAGCCGTGCAGATTTTCCTGGCCGATCCCGATGGTCACGTCGTCGAATTGGCCTCTGATCCGCAATAACGTTAAGATTCTCACTCGTGTATTACTCCAATGACTTTTCGAGATGTGTGCACAAGCTTAGCCAGTGCCACCCTCTTGAATTGAAATACAGCAGCTGGAATTAAACAAAGCGAACCACTCATGCAACAGTTCCTTTACATCCTGGCCTGCCTGACGATTCCCATATTGTGGGGCGTGATCGTCAATTGGACTTTTGATCGATTCGACAAAGGGGAACGACGGGAAGCCCCACTGAATGATTTTCAAATCTAAGGCATTAATGAATGGCACGTTCCAGACCGAAGAGAGGGGCGTGATGAATACCGTACCCCACGCCCTTCGCGTTGCTCAGGGACGTGCCACCCAATGTCGAAGATCTTATTATTTTTAGTACGACAGCATCATAACATCTTAAAAGGACAGCGTTGTGGCAGAAAAAGCTTGGGGTGGACGGTTTTCACAGGCGACGGATCAGCGTGTGGAGCGGTTCACCGAGTCAATCAGTTTCGATGCCAGGCTGGCCCCTTTTGATATTCAGGGCTCAAAAGCTCATGCAACAATGCTTTCGGAAGTCGGCCTGATCACTGCAGACGAACGGGAGACGATCTGCACTACGCTTGATGAGATCGGTCAGGAAATCGCGGCTGGTCAGTTTGAATATCGCATTGAACTCGAAGATATTCACATGCATATCGAGCGGGAGTTGACGAACCGCACGGGAGACACTGGTCGCAAGCTGCACACGGGACGCAGTCGCAACGATCAGGTTTCGACGGATGTCAAACTCTTTCTTCGGCACTCGATTGACCAATTGATCGACCTGCTTGAAGATTTACAGGAAGCCTTTGTGGATCGCTGTGAACGGGATGCCGAAGTAGTGTTGCCTGCTTTTACGCATCTGCAACGTGCACAGCCCGTGATGGCCAATCATTACTGGCTGGCCTGGTGTGAAAAGTTTGAGCGTGACCGCCAGCGGCTTGTCGATTGCCGACGTCGCACGAACAGTTGTCCTCTTGGAGCAGCTGCCTTGGCCGGAACATCCTTGCCGATCAATCGTCAACGGACTGCGGAACTGCTTGGATTTGAAGCGGTTTCTGCCAATAGTCTCGACATTTCAAGTGACCGGGATTTTCTGATGGAGTTCGTCTCCGACCTGGCGATCATAGCCGTGCATTTAAGCAGTTGGGCAGAAGAGTGGATTTTGTGGTTCACAACCGAATTCAACTTCATCTCTATTCCCGATGCGTTCACAACCGGCTCGTCGATCATGCCGCAAAAACGGAATCCGGATGTGCTGGAACTTATTCGTGGGAAATCGGCTCGTGTGATTGCGGCAAATCAACACCTGTTGACTCTGACAAAAAGCCTGCCTCTGGCCTATAACCGCGATTTGCAGGAAGACAAAATTCCAGTCTTCGATGCTAATGATACCGTCACCGCCTGTCTGGAACTGGCCGCCGCAATTGTGGAATCGGCTGAATTGAATGTCGATCGCATCAATTCCCGTCTGGAAGAAGGTTTTCTGGATGCAACGACTTTGATGGAATACCTCATCAAAAAAGGAGTCCCAATGCGAACTGGCCACGAAACTGTCGGTTCACTGGTCTCCTTGTGCGAAAAGGAAAACGTACGGCTGGCCGAGTTGTCCCTGGAAAAGTTTCAGGCCGCCTGCTCCAGTATTGAAGAGGATGTTTACGAGATTCTTGGCGTTCGCAATGCCATCAAAGCCTTTGTGAGTGAAGGATCCGGTGGCCCCGGAAGAGTGGCTGAGCAGGTCGCCATTTGGAAAAAGCGGATTGATGAGCGTTCGTAATTTGAAGCTGCTGATCGCCTATGATGGTCAACCGTTTTATGGCTGGCAGGTTCAACCCGATCGCCCGACCGTTCAGCAGCATATCGAAGAAGCGATTCTGGCGATCACTCAGGAACATTCTCGGCTGGCAGGAGCAGGGCGAACGGATACGGGAGTGCATGCACTGGGTCAGGTGGCCAGTTTTCGGACGCCATCGAAAATCCCCTGTGAACGGATGCGACCAGCGATTCAGTCCAAGCTGCCGGAAGAAATTGCGATCCGGGATGTGACTGAAGTTCCTTACGACTTTCATGCAGGACATCACGCCAAGTGGAAGCATTATCGCTATCTGATTTTTAACAGTCGGATCGCACGTCCACACTTGCGACATTATGTGACACGCATTGCCGAAGATCTAAATGCAGACATTATGAACGAAGCCGCGCAGTATTTGGTCGGCAAACATGATTTTCGGTCTTTTGAATCAAATTATCCGAACAAAGCGACCAGTGTTCGCACCGTCAAATATTGTCGCGTTTCAAGATCTCATCACTGGGAAATGTGGAATTCTAAGGCGGAATTCCAATCCACCGATTCCCAGAACGCTCCCTTTGTTTACCTGGATATTGTTGCCGATGGTTTTCTTTACAATATGGTCCGCACGATTACAGGAACCCTTTTGAAAATTGGGATGGGCTCCTGGGTACCAGATGAAGCCCGCCGAGTACTGGAGGCGATGGATCGAAAACAAGCCGGGCCGACTGCGCCGGCTAACGGGTTATACTTGATGCATGTTGAGTATGAGCGGGAGTTCAACGCTGAATTGATACAATGTTGAATCGAACTTAATTTTCATAAAATACAAGCACGAAGCGCAAGCGAGTGTGTGAGTCGACACGTATCATTAACTCACTCGCTTGCGCTTCGTGCTTGTATTAATTCTACATCTCCTGACTTTATAGCAGGGAATAATACCGATGAGCCGGTCTTACTGATTCGGCTGCAGGATGACTTTCATCAGGCCAGATTTGCCACTGTAGAGTTTTTCGAACAGTTCCGGACCGTCCGCCAGAGGGGCTTTAAGAGAAATCAATGGTTCGACCTGAATGGCTCCACTATTCATGAGGTCGATACATTCCGGGTATTCGCCGCGGGACGCGCAGGAGCCGTAGAGAGTCAACTCGCGGGACACGACTTTCTGTAGTGGGATTTCGACATTGGGACTCAAATTTCCGACGAGCGTGACATGCCCACCTTTGCGAACCGAATCAATCGCGGTTTGAATGGTCGCTGAGGCACCGACGACTTCGAGGGCGACACTGGCACCCCGACCGTTGGTCAGTTTCTGAACTTCGGCAGGAACATCGACGGCATCGCCCTTAAGGCTGTGTGTCGCTCCCAGTTCTTTGGCCAGTTTGAGTTTTTCCTCATCAAGATCGACGGCAATAATCGTGCTGCAGCCCGCAACTTTGAGAGCTTGAACGACGAGTAAGCCAATCATGCCGGAACCGACGACAACAGCGGAATCTCCCAGTGACAAAGGCGTTCGGTTTGTCGCATGGACCGCGATCGAGACCGCTTCAATCATTGCGGCATGTTCGAAGGGAAATGATTCCGGGAGTCGATAGCAGATATTTTCCGGAACGAGAACGAACTGAGCAAACGCCCCATGCTGGCGATATTCGCCGCAGGAGACGCCGAGGACTTTGCGATTATCGCAAAGGTTGATTTCTCCCCGGCGGCAGTAAAAACAGTCGCCACAAGAGACTGTCGAGTCGAAAGTCAGTCGGTCTCCCACTGCATATTGCGTGACTTGAGATCCAATTTCCTCGACAATTCCAGAAGCTTCATGTCCCATCACCAATGGTGGAATACGGCGACCGGTTGAGCCGTCGTAGCCATGAATGTCACTGCCACAGATTCCACAGGCCTGAACGGCGATCAGGATATCCTTGGGGCCGACTTCAGGTCTGGGCATCTCGATGACATCCAACTTTTTATACTCGGATAACATCATCGCTTTCATGGCATTTCTCTCTGGTTGATAACTGTTGCATTAGTGAGTTCTTGAAAGCGATCTTAACGATAATCCGCCTTTCAGATCTATTATGCAGAGCAAGCTGCCGCAATGCAAAAGACCTCTCGAAATCCTTCGAGAGGTCTTTTGCATGAGTTTCTGTCTGTTAGATTTTGTTCTACGAAAAGAATCAGAATTCGAGTTCTTCGGAGGGCTGATCAGACTCCTGTTGTTCTAAATCAGCTTCCGAGTTCTTCTGTCGTTCGATTGGAGTTTTCATGCGTTTGAAGGTCACATAGTTTTGCAAAAGACTGTAACCAGAAATGATAGTCACTGCTCCCATTGCACCTGCATACATCAGGAATTGATCACCATGCCAGAGTGGCGCGGCAAGCAGGAAAATAGTTCCTAACGCTGCAATTCCTGTCAGTGTGGAATTCAAATAGACTTTAAGTTTCAGATGCTTCCATTTGTGGGTAATGAGTGCCGAACGAGCGGTCTGATTGGCGACATCTCGTAAGGAAGCAATCTCCCGCATGACTGCATCGCGATCGATTTTTGCGATCGGACCTTTCGACTTTTGAGGCGTTATACTTTTATCAGGATAGATGTTGATACTGGCTTCTTCGGTTGAGGAATCTATAACTTCACTGTCGATCGATTTCGGTGCCGAAGCAGTCTTCACGACAGGTTTCTCGATGGGTTTAGGATTCTCATACTGCTGCTTGCCACTCGTGCGAGCGAATAAGCGTTCCATGTAAGCGGCGACGGAATCGGCATCCTCAATATCATCAATTGCGTCTACTGTTTCCTGGGACTTCGTATTAGTCGAAATGCCTTCCGGCTCTTCCGTTGAAAGGGACTCCTCAACTTCGTCCTCATCTTCCAGATGAATTTCTTCGGCCGCCTCTTCTTCTGGCAGATCGTCTTCCTCAATGGATTCCGAGAACTTCGTTTGTGCATCTGAACTCACGGCGGCATCGTCAATCAAGCCAAACATTTCGGCGATTCGCTTACGAACATCACTGGAATTATCCTCAGAATCCCCATGTGGCATGGACGGAGTGGCCAGGGCGTTTTTAACACTCTCTGCAAAATCAATTTCTTGAACCGTAGACTCAGAATCATCCTCTTTGTCTGATTCGCCGATGAAGTTATCGATTTTGAGTTTATCGGCTTCGCTTTCAAGTTGTGGCTCCTCATTGGAAGCGTTGGCAACTTCATTCAGCTCACTTTGAATCTCTTCCACTTGCTCGGGAAGGATTTCTTCAGAAGTGACATCAGCAGACGGAGTAAAACTCTCAGGCTCAGGTACCTCTTCATTTTCATTACGATGCAACTCATCAATCACTGAATCCTGTGATTTCGAATTCAACGAATCAATTTGTTGCTCAGCGACTTCCTGGCGCAGTTGGTCCAAGTCGAAACGGGACTGCCTGAAGGCATCTCTCTCGTGTTCAAGATTTTGACGCACTTCGAGAAGTCGATCTCGTTCCTGCGATAGCTTGTCCCATTCCTGGTCAAGTTCGGCACGCATCTGGTCGTATTGCTCTTGCTTATTTCGCAAATGTTCGAGCTCTTCTGAAGTTGACTCCAGTAAGTCCTGCTGATCGCTGGATGTTCGCTCAAGCTCAGCAATATCTGATCGGAGCGCCTGCATTTCTGCCTCAAGTTCCTCATTGAGTTCTGAAGAACCCTCGGAACTTTTCAGTCGGGCTTGCAGATCCTGAACTTCCTCCTGCAATCCCAAGTGTTCAGCATGCAACGATGTGTACTGCTCGCGTAAGTTCTCACACTCGGCAAGCAATTCATCTGTTTCGGCCTGATAGTTTTCTCGGCTTTGCTCGAACTCGGAGATCATCGCTTTCAACGCTTCGGCTTCTTCGCGGACCGCTTCAGACGTTTCCTGTTTCTGTTCAAGTTGAGACGTCATCTCCTGCAATTGTTCTTCAAGCGCATTCGCTTTCTGACGAGCCAGATCGGATTCTGCCTGCAAGGTCTCACGTTGATGCTCCAGTTTTTGGATAGTCTGAGTCAATTCTTCATTGCGTTCAGATGAGGAATCGATTTCTGCCAGTTGCCGCTGGAGTTCTTCTGAGGTCTCAGTCCATTTTGCCTGGGACTCTTCATCAGAGGCTTGCAATTCGATATTGAGGCTCAGCAGTTCTTCCTGCTGCTTCAGACTCTCTGTCAATTCTTCAGTCATCTGCTGAGACAACGCTTCCGTTGACGCCAGATGATCGAGGCTGTCTTGTAACTGTTCCTGAGTTTTCTGATGTGACTGACTTTCCTCTGCGAGCTGCTGCTGGACCTGTTGCAATTCTTCCTTTACTTTTTGTCCTTCAAGTGCTGTTAGCTCAGCAATATCCTGCTGAGATTGTAACTCTTCAACCAGTGCATTCACTTCCTGCATCTGTTCAAGTTGTCGTGCAATCTGCTGCTCATATTTTTGGATGTCTTGATTCGCAGAAGATTCCAATTCCTGCAATCGACTGTTTTCCAATTGCAGCGATTCGATCTCTTCGGACTGATTCTCGATCAGCTCGGCCTGTGATTGATTTTTCGCTGATTCCAATTCGATTTGCTGAGTCTGGTTTCTGAGTTGTTCATCGGCTTCTTGAATACGTCTTTCATACTCGGCAAGTCGGGATTGTTCCGCTTCCCGTTTCGCGAGCTGAATGGCGTGAGCCTCCTGTTCTAATCGTCGAACTTTTCCTAACTGTTCGGCTTGATCCTGTAACTGATCAATTGTCGAATTCAGTTCGGTTATACGTTCTTTATCTTCTCGCTGTTCCAACCTCTTGTTGTTTTCAATTGCCTGTTCCCACTGATCCAGTTCGTGGGCACGGGTGTTCAATTCCAAATGTCGAGCTTCGAGCTCCTGTCGTGCTTTTTCCAGAGCAGCTTCGTCGGCAACTCTTCGCTGACTCATTTTTTTCGTCAGTCGCAGAATCTGTTCTTTGCGAATTTCAATCGTTTGCTCACGCTCGCTCAGATTATCCATGCGCGATTGAGTAATCGACGGTTGAGCGGCAACCTCCGTAGCTGCTGCAGAATGTTCTGAATGTTTTTGCATGGAAATAAATTCTGTTTTCGGGAGTTCCGGAAGCCGATTCGGTTGATAACTCAATGCTTCCCGCTGAGACTCAAATTTCCGCTGAGCGCTATGGAGTGACTGGTGCAATTCTTCCACTGCTCGCAAGGACGACTTTTCATCTGTCGAGTTCAGGACCGGGTTGACTAACCGTTCGGCTGAACGATCAATCCGACCGGCCTGAATTGCCTCAGGCAATTTTCGAGCAAGTCGAATTGATTGATTTTCTTCATCCTCAGAAAGCTTTTCTGTTGAAGGCTGGCCGACTCTGGTGCGAAACAAAAAGCTGATTGGTCCGATCGTCAGTCGGTCACCAACATTGATACGAGCTTTTTTAACGAGCCCATCATTCAGCCAGGTACGAACATCGTCAGACTGCAGAGAAATAAATCCATGATCGCAAACAATTCGGCAGTGTTCGGATGCAATGCCGACAGCCTCCAGGCAAATTTCACAACTCTTCGATGTTCCAATGCGGTATTCACCGACTGTCAATTCAATCGGATCGACAGCGTTATTGCGAACGGGTTCTAATAGGTATGTCAAAGAATTGACAACACTCTGTTTGTCTTGAGTTTTCATGTCGTCCTGCATTGGCATCTTGGTTCACTCCATTCCCTCAGAACTGGGAGGTCTCGAAGCGAGAATCCTCCTCAGTGTTGTACGCATCACAAACTCTAAGGTTCTGCCGAGCATCTCAATCGCTCTCAAATCGCCAGGCCCAAACCGCTTGCCTGCTCAGATAATCTAATTTCAGCGAAATCATGCGATACGTAATCTGCTACTACATGGATAGTTCGCAAAATCGCTGAGGTCAAAACGCAACATCGCAGATTGAGCTGAAATGGATGCGAAAAACAGTCATTTCCGCAACAAAGCTTAAAACTGGAAAAACCGATGTTGACCTCCTTTTCGGTTCACCGCTATAACCCCACTCACATGCAGCTGGGGGGCCGCTTGTGATACCACCCATTTACAGTAACAGGACTCGTTTTCTGTATTGGGCGATCTCAGGGCACCCCATTGATCGATTTTCCATTCTGGACGCATTGGGCGCTATCCGACCGGAAATCGACTGAAGTAATCGGCTTTTCCAATGAAGGAGACGACAGCCATGGGTGAAGGGAATCACTCCAAAATGAACACAAAGAAGAATGCCCCCTGGGCAACAATTATTGGTGGCACTGTTCTGGCGATTGCCGCGGGTGTCATTGGGTTTCAGGTCTTTCGAGCTGAACCAGCAGCTGCTCCGACCGATCAGGCCGGCAAAGTCAGCTTGAGTAATGCCTCGACCTCTCCGGCTCTGGCTCGTGTCAATGGTCAATTGATCCAATACGATGCCGTCGCTCGTGAATGCTTCGATCGTCTCGGCAAAAGTGTCCTTGAGAATTTGATCAATCGCACCATCATTCATCAGGAAATCGAACGGCGTGGCTTAGTGGTCACCGAAGCCGAAATCGATGATGAAGTTCGGAAAATCGCGAAGCGATTCAACCTGCCCGTCGATACCTGGTATCAGATGCTGCAAACCGAACGGGACTTGACTCCCGTTCAATATCGCCGGGATGTCATCTGGCCGATGATTGCTCTTCGTAAACTGGCAGGCGATGATGTTCAGGTTACGGATAGCGACTTGCATCGCGCTTTTCAGCGAGATTACGGCCCACGTGTTCGCTGCCGTATGATTATGATGGAAAACGTACGACGTGCCAATGAAGTCTGGGAAAAAGCGACCCGCACGCCGGAAGACTTCGACAAGCTCGCACGTGAATTCTCAGTCGAATCCAATTCCCGTGCATTGGGCGGAGCCATTCCACCAATTTCTCGATATTCAAGTGCAGACAATCAATCATTGGAAGACGCAGCCTTCCGACTGCAACCAGGAGAAATCTCCGGGTTGATTCAGGTCGGCAACCGCTACGTCATTCTCAAGTGTGAAGGTCGAACCGAGCAGGTCGTGACGGACATCAAAGATGTCGAAAACGACTTGCGAGTCCAGCTTCAGGAAGAGAAGACTCAGGAACGAGTTGCGGTGGTTTTTGATGATCTGAAGAAACAAACCCGAGTGGACAATTATCTGACAAACACGAGTACTGGTGGATCGAATACCGTTCAATCAACCAGTTACACAAATCAGATTCAACAAACCGGTTCCACACTTCCTGGGGCCAATACCCAGGCGGTTCAACCTGCTTCTGGTACCACACTCACGAAGTAAGAACACTTCATCAGAATGCGATTTTCCCGTCGCATTCTGCAGCTTCCATGTGAAACTCTCGTCTCCTTTCGGAAAGGATCTGTCCCTTGTAGGGGCAGATCCTTTTTTATTGGGTCTTGTTAGAGTTTGATGAACTCTCCAGAAGATCACCGCGGTTCAGAAGGAACCCAGTGTTTTGAGGGGCCATACGTGTATTGACAGCAATGCGATAGAAGTGATTGAACTGTTGGCTGGCGATGTTTCCCGGAAGTGTCTCTTTGCGTTTCTGAGCAAACTGTTTTGGGAACATGGGAATCACTTCGCCGGTTTGAGGATCACGACTCGGGACGACACAACGTTGGCAGGGGTTGATCCCGAGAAACTTAACTTCGCCGATCTGAAATGGACGGGGTTGTTCGGGAGGTCCGAAGAGCAGATCTTCCTGAAAAGGCATCTCCGTTTCGAGTTCCAGATTTGACCGTAGTCGCTGGCGGAGACTTTCGACGGTCAACCCGGGAAACCAGCTCGCGATTTCCTTCAATGTCTGCGAGCCTATGATCGTGGGGCCGTTCGCATTGGTGTCATCGGGAAAACCGGTTGCTGTATTTTCCAAAAGCTTCAGAGGTTGCTCAAAAATGTCACAGAACCAATTCTCAATTTCACGAAGCTGACTCAGCTGAGCATTCAGTCGCTGTCCGGTACGGCGATCAGTCAATTCAATCCCGCTGAAGTCTTCAGGAAAAGTACAGTCAATCTGATGAAACCTTGCTTCTTTCTTCGCATTGAATACGCGTCCCTGCTCATCGAACAGAGCCCAGCGACGATCGTTTTCCAAAGCTCCAGTATCGAGCAATCTGGCCGTTTCCAATGAAACACCCGGAAGTGACTTGATGGGATAGATGGTAATCCCCATCAGCCTGATTTCGTTTTGTTTTTCGTTCACAAATCGTCTCGATTCAATCAGAGTTCCTCAGCCAATTGGCAGAACATTTCCACACGATTGCGAATCGGTTGAATGGCTTCGCTCCAGAATGCTTCGGATTCGAGGTCGTAGCCAAAGGCTTCTTTTGCCGCAGTCAAAGCAGAAGGGCCGCCAGTGGAAATCAGGAACTGGTCGTAACGGGCGGGGAAGCCAGCAGGGTCGAGCCGAGCTTCTTCATAAAGGCGTTGAGACAACAGATAACCAACCGTGTACGGGAAGTTGTAAAATGGTTCGTAGCTGATGTAGAAGTGTAGCTTGGAAATCCAGAACGTCGGATTCCATTCGACCAGGGAATCCAGGTAAGCCGTTTTCTGAGATTTCACCATCAGGTCGTGAAGTTCGCCGGCGCTCAATTCCCCTTCGGCTCGTTTGCGATGCATTTCATTTTCAAAAATGTATCGAGCATGAATGTTCATCAGAAAGGCGACCGAATCATACAGCTGATATTCCAACGCTTTCACTTTTGCTGCTGTTGTTGTCAGGGCATCAAATCGCTGGGAGGCGACAACCGTTTCGGCAAATGTCGAAGCCGTCTCGGCTAAGGTCATCGGATAGACCTGCATGACGACCGGATGCTTCCGAAGCACCCAAGCATGATACGCATGGCCAAGTTCATGGGCGAGTGTCGAAAGGCTTTCTTCGGTATCCCGAAAGGTCATGAAGATGCGGGTTTCTTCGGAAGTCGGGAAGTCGATACAGAACCCACCCTGCCGTTTGCCAGATCGATCTTCTGCTTCAATCCAGCCATTATTGAACGCCAGTTCGGTGAAGTCCCGCAGTGGTGGATGAAATTTACTGAACGCATCCAGAATAATATCACAGGACTCCTGATAACCAACTTTTGTACTCCCCAGATTGAGTGGAGCTTCGAGATCGTACCAGTTGAGCTCGGGCAGGCCGAGGAGTTTTTGTTTGGTCCGCAGATATTTCTGCACGAGCGGCTTGGCCTCTGTGATGGCCGACCACATGGCATCGATCGTTTTTTGTGTCACCCGATTCTGCTGCATCGGAATGGTGAGATGACTTTCCCGTTCCGCATATTTATTCACCGTCAATCGGGACCCCACAATATGATTCAATGTCGCGGCTGCGGTTTCGTCGACATCTCGCCAGGCTTTCTGCGAACTGAAAAATTTGTTCTCGCGGTCTGTCCGATCAGGAGAATCGAAGGCAACCTGACCGGGCGATTTCATTTTGACTTCCCCATGTTCCATCACAGGGATTCGGACCGCAGCAGATATGGAATCGTACAATCGACTCCAGGCATTTAATCCATCCACAGAAAGTTCGCTGGCAAAATCGGCAAGATGATCGGGCAGGCGTGTGGAAGCTTCATTGCGTCGACGAATAATAAACCCTTTGACATCGGCCAGTTGCTTGTTGTCAACCAATGTGGACCAGGTCCCTTCCTCAATGTTTTTGATGATCCGATCGAGCAGATGATCGGCTTTTTCTACATGTGGAAACAGAGCCGCAACGGCCGCTTCGGCCTGGCGATATTCTTCGCGAGCCGTATCAGATGACGCATAACATTCGACCAGGGAATTGACTTGCCAGTATTCTCGTCGACACAGACTATACTCATTAACCAACTCGGCTAACGATTTTGCCGTCACGACTGTACTGAAATTCTCGGCATTTTTGGCAAAGGCTTGATATTCAACACGGATTTTCGTCAACCATCTGGTAAACCTCTCCGTACCTGGTTCGGGACCTAATGAGGAGAGTGACCACTTTATTGGATATGACATGGATTGGACTTTCAGATGTGACGATGAAAATTATCTTAAACTATGACCGCAAAGCACCCGCGGGGGTTTGACTGGCAATGTCTTCAATCATGTCGAGAGTGGCCTGCTCGATGGCCTGTTCCCACTGTGACTGAGGGAACTGTGTCTTGTAAGGTTCACGCAGGTAGGCGAAATTGATCCCGCGCGAACTATTGATTAAGGCCCCGAACCCTGAAGCAGTAAAAGCAGCAGCGACATCGCCTGCTCCTCCTCCCTGTGCTCCGTAGCCTGGAATCAGGAGTGGAACATGGGGCATTTTCTGACGAAGTTCCGTTAATTCCTGAGGGTAAGTCGCTCCCACAACGGCTCCAACGCATCCATATTCAGAAGAATTCGCAGCGGCATCCTCGGCTGCCTGTTCCTCAATCGTGGCTGCAACTTTTTCGTAGAGTCGTTGCTGATCCTGCTGATGATCTTGAAAGCTGCCCGCTTCGGGGTTGCTGGTTCTGACAAGCACATAAATTCCAGCCCCCCGTTCTTTCGATTTCTGAATAAATGGCATGAGGGTATCGCGACCGAGATACGGATTGACTGTTAAGGCATCAGCGGCGAAAGGGGCAGCGTTCGGGTCTTCTCCAGCCAGATACGCCTCGGCATACGCCTCGGCTGTTGAACCGATATCGCCTCGTTTGGCATCGCAAATCACAATTAACCCTGCCCGACGAGCATGTTGATTCACTCGCTGCAGTGCGAGTACACCAGCAGGGCCAATCTGCTCGAAAAAGGCCGATTGAGGTTTAACAGCCGGGACGAGCGGAGCGACGACATCGATGATCCGTTTGCAGAATTCTTCGAATGCAGCCGCCTGAATATCCAGAGGATCGGACGAATTAGCCTCGGCTCGTTTAACAATTTCGGCTGGCAGCTGATCAAAACGTGGATCCAAACCGACAAGAGCCGGGGTTCCTATTGAAGAAATAGCCTGATGTAAACGATCCGCAAAGCCAGCCATAATTACTCCCGAGTGTGAATATCGTGAAAATTTCGAGGATTGAAGCCTTATGATAATCACCAATGAAATCTTTAGGAAACGCAGGCGATTACGTTTTCTGAAAGATTCGATTCAAGAGTGGTCCAAGAGAAATCGTTGGGCAGCC
This sequence comes from Rubinisphaera italica, assembly GCF_007859715.1. Taxonomy (NCBI): domain Bacteria; kingdom Pseudomonadati; phylum Planctomycetota; class Planctomycetia; order Planctomycetales; family Planctomycetaceae; genus Rubinisphaera; species Rubinisphaera italica. The sequence continues at coordinate 5,545,450 of NZ_SJPG01000001.1, read as the reverse complement.
TGTTACGGGCCGATTGATGAACTGAATTTCAGGTCGACATAACCGGCACAATACTATTGGATGATTCAAATCTCCTCAAATGCCTTAATTCCCATTGAAAGTCGGAGCTTGGTTCAGGACCACCCGCTAATATCGACGATAGCCAGTGAAGGGACTTCAATTCCGTCCATCCGCTGAAAATCTCAGTTTATAATACGAATTCAAGTTCTTGAAAATTGTTCTCAGGTCCAGGCTCCTACTTGAATGAGCCTGTTGAGTTCGTATGATTGTTGTAAAGACAAATCAATTTTTATGTGATGCCATTTGCGGTCTCAGCGTTCGTCTGCGGCCTTAAAATAACTGGCAAAGTTCATACATCAACGGCAAAGTGATCGACCGCAACTTCTAAGTTCGGAGAAGAATTTCGAAATGGCCAGCAAATACATCAATATTGAAGATGCAGCAAAACGGCTCTCAATTTCTGTCGAAGACTTGAATCGAAAGCGGGAGCGTGGAGAAATCCGTGCGTTCTCTGATCGGGGAACCTGGAAATTTCGCGGGGAAGATGTTGAAGAACTGGCCCGAAATATCGAGCCCGATTCCGGCTTCGATATCCCCAGTTCGGACATCATGAAAGATGATGACATTGCTCCTGGCGGCGGAAGTCAAATTGTCCTCGAAGAGGAAATGGGCGACATGCCGACGGTCATCAGCAAAAATCCTCCGAATGAACCTCCCAGTTCCGATAGCGATGTCCGTCTGGTGGTTGACCCGTCTCTGGAGTCAGATGACTGGTCTTCTTCAGATTCCTCTTTTACCGGGACTGATAGTAAGAACAAAGACAAGAAATCCTCTGACTCCAGTGATGAAGTCGATGACAGTGACGTCCGCTTTGTTGATGCCAGCATGAGCGACATCACACCAACACCGATCCGTATCACCAAAGAAAGTGATGAGATTAATGTTGACGAATCGGATGATCGCTGGTCGGGGATCAGCGATAGCGATGTCCGACTGGCGGCTGCAGATCTTGAAGAATCGGATTCCGATGTCGTTCTCGATGACAGCGGCCTGTCTGGTTCGGATGTCTCCCTGGAAGACGATGATCTGAAATTGGCAGGGGAAGATGATGATGTCGTCACAGATCCGGATATGAAATCGCTGGGTGAATCGGATTCCGATGTTACGCTGGTCGGCGTGGGCGAAGAAGAAGACGATGACGATTATCGCCTCTCTTCAATTGATGGCGACCTGAATATGGAACCTGGCAGCGACATCACTCTGATGCCACCAGGTGATAGTAACGTGCGACTCGATGAAGCCAATGATGACGAAGACTCAATCTTGAGCGATGTCATGTCTGACCCCGCCAGCGGACTATCATTCTCCTCCGGAGACAGCGGAATTTCTCTGGACTTGGCTCTTGATAGTGGGATTTCTCTCGAATCAGAATATGATGACGACGATGATTCTCTGACTCTCGGAGCAGACAGTGGAATTTCTCTCGTGCCCGATATGGGCTCTGGATTGACACTCGCTGATGATGACGATGATTCCCGTGGTGAATCGACAATCCCAATGATGGGGACAATTGGCGATGACGATGACGATACCTCATTCGACATGCCATTGCTCGATGACAGCGAACCGGAACTTTCGGTTGACGATGATGATGCCACCAATGTGGTCATGTTTGATGACGATGACACTGGCGACACAATGGAGTTTGACTCTTCCGAACTCTCTAATGACGATGAGTTTGTCGACTTCGACGATGACGACAGCTTCGATGAATTGAGTGATGGCGAGTTGGATGTTTCCGACGACCTGCTTGATGACGATGTCCTGGATGCTTCCGACGACGCCTTTGACGACGATTTCGAATCTGGCGAAAGTATTCCTGCACTGGCCGTCCCCGGCGCGATGCGGGGAGGAGCTGGGGTCGCTGCTCCTGCTGAATGGGATATGTTCTCCTTCGCCCTCGTCTTACTCTCGACAATCATGATGGGTATTTGCACGCTGCTCATGTTCGACCTGGTCCGCTCAATGTGGGGCTTTGCTGAACCAAACGGAGTCAACGGCATGATCCTCGAAACTCTGCAGGGGTTGATCAAATAACCTGAAGGTTTCATAAAATCATATAAAGCCGCAGAATAACCTCTGCGGCTTTTTTATTGGGAGGTTGGAGAATATTAGAACCGCAGATGAACACAGATATTTTGCATCCGCGTTTATCTGTGTTCATCTGCGGTTCATTATGGTTAAATAGAGGATTGGATATTCCACCTCTGTTCCACCAGCCTGCTTCTCGGACATTGTAAAGCTTCTATTCTGATGCAACTCAAAGAGACCCTCAAGAAAACGACCCCAAAAGACCTGCAGATATTTGCGGTACTGCAATTCATTTTTGTGAGTTTAATCTGCTTTGGTCTGTTTCGTGCTGATTTCTCCGCCTTAGTGATGATTGGACTGATCCTGGCGTCATTGATTCTCGGTCTCACCGGAGTCTTGAAACCCAAATCCATTTCGCTCATTTATCGTGGCTGGATGCTCGCTGTTTTTCCGGTCGGGTTTCTGATTTCACATCTGCTGATGGGCATTGTTTATTTTGGAGTAATCACGCCGATCGGACTTTATCGTCGTTTCCGATACCCTGATCCACTGCAGCGTAAGCTTGATCGGGAGACAACTTCGTACTGGCAACCGATTTCAAAACCAGAATCGACTGAAAGTTACTTTCGTCAGTTTTGAGGTTCATATGAGCGAGAATCAGCAGGAAACCATTAAACAGGAACCGAGCGATTTCGAGCGGGCAGCGGCTTCAAAACCGTTAAGCCTGACTGCCGAATTTCTGCTGTTCCTCAAAGAACACAAAGCCTGGTGGATGGTGCCGATCCTGCTGTCGTTGCTCTTGATTGGAGTAGCCGTCTGGATGAGCAGTTCGACACTCGCCCCGTTTATTTATCCGATATTTTAAGAGTGGCAACTCGTACAAGCACGAAACGCAAGCGACATTTAACGGTAGATAGAGTAGCAGGGTTCGTCGAGGCGCACTCTGCTTCCAGTACATATTAAAAAATCACCTGCAGCATTCGGCAGGAGCAGACAAGGCGTTTTCAGTTCATTTTGGGTCCAAACGACTGCAGATACCATTTGAAAATGGTCTAAATTATCGCTTCTCAACAAAACTTCCCTCAGTGCATTTTCAGTTCGCCGTCGAGGTTTCTGCAATGGCGAAGTTCGTAGCATTCGGCGTCAGTTCTGGAATCGTTTCCTTCGCTCTGGTTCTTCGCTGTTCCCGCGCTGCTAATACAACGCAGATGATGCCGAATCCATCCAGAAGTACACCCCAGCGGGACCATTGACTGAATGGTTCCTGTAGAATGAACCAGGCGGCGATGGCGGTGACTCCGGGGACGATAGAGAGGCTCATTGTGGTGATGGCAGGTCCGAGGTTGGTGACGGCGTGGGAATATAACGTGAGGGCGAACACAACGACAATAATGCCGTGAAACAGTCCTTGTGCCAGGAGGATTTTCCAGTCGGTTGTGAAGAGTTGTTGTGGAGTGCCGACGGCAAAATAAATCGGTAGATACATGAGGAAGCCGATGACCGAAACAATCGCGGTCGCATGAAACGCATCGATCTTCTCCTGCTTGATTTTCACGGTATACACCGCCCATAAAGCCGGTCCGCAAATCAGCAACAAATCCCCCAGCCAGATCAAATCGCCCGCTCCCTGCAGGCCATCGAGAAAAAACGCGAAGGCTGCACCGAGAATCAGGACAAGACCTGCGATCAGAAATCCGGTCAGTTTTGTCTGCTTCATCCAGACGGCCAAAGCGGTCGTAAAGAGCGGCAGCATCCCTGCGGTCAAAGCGGCCCCGTGCGAAGAGGGGGCAAACTCCAGGCCGGCATAAGCAAAGGTGGCGTAGCCCGGCCCGGCACAAAACGCGATCAATAGAATCGTCGACCACGACAATCCACGCCAGCCTTTGCGAATCAAAACCGGCGTCATGCACACAGCCGCAAAGAAAAATCGCAGAAAGCCGAGATCCCAGGCGTCCAATTCGGAATTGGCGAATCCCCAGCGAGCAACAATCGCCCAGGAAGACCAGACCAGTAGCGCTCCCAGCAATGCGAGAATTCCAGTCAACTTGCCAAGAGAAGACGACGAGTCTGCAGGTTCATTCATTCGTGGGATCGATCATATAACGATTTAGAAGATATTCCGGAATTGACACACCGTCTCTGCTCCGGTTCAAGGTGTACGAAAGTCTTCATTTTGAGTTGTCCTTCACAGCCGTTCGAAAGATGCATACTGGAACATACTATCGAGCCATTTTCTTGTGTTCCAATGAGAGAAGATTCAATCCAATAGAAGTGCACCAGAGTAAGCCCGTGCAAAAAAGTGAATAATGGATGCAAAAGAAGCTACTTGGTGTTAATGGTCTCCGTCCTTAGTTTTTGTTATAGCATATCTGTAGGAATACGCTCATTGAACTGTAATTGAACCGAACGAAGGGTGATTCATCGTGGTAAAGAATGCTGATTGGAATATTCCGCAGGAGAGCCGTTTTGTGCACCTGCTTCCAATAATGATACTGTTTGGCCTTGTCGGTTATCTGGTTTGCCCTCAACCAATCCAGGCTGAGGATATCGCCGATCCGTTTCGTCAACTGGATGAGCGTTGGCCAACTGCGAATCAATACCGGCTCACCACTGGCTCCCCGGGACCTGAGTACTGGCAGCAGCAGGCCGATTATCAGATTGAAGTGGCACTCGATGAAAGCCGCAAACGGATTATTGGCTCTGCGAAGATTCACTATCAGAACAATTCTCCACACGAGTTGACCTATCTGTGGTTGCAGCTCGATGCGAATCGGTTTACACCCGGTTCTGACAAACGCCTGACGACCCTGACAACTGTCGGTGATGATCTGACGGTCGAGTCTCTCCAAAGATTGCTGGCCACCACTTTCGATGGTGGTGTGAAGTTGAAAAAAGTAGCCGAGCAGTCCGGGAAGCCGCTGGAGCACACAGTCGTTAAAGGAATGCTCAGGGTTGATTTGCCAAAGCCGCTCGCCTCAGGTGCGTCTTTCGATTTTGCGATCGACTGGGAATATGCGATCAACAATTCCAAGCTGGTTGCTGGCCGGACTGGATACGAAATGTTCGATGATGGTAATGCGATTTTCTGCATCGCCCAATGGTTTCCGAGGATGTGTGCCTATACCGATTATGGCGGCTGGCGTCACAAGCAGTTTCTCGGTCGCGGCGAGTTCACGCTGGAATTCGGTAATTACGATGTCAAAATTTCTGTCCCGTCTGATCACGTTCTGATGGCGACCGGTAAACTCGTCAATATGAAAGAGATCCTTTCCGAGACGCAAAATGAGCGGCTGAAAGCAGCCATCAATTCCGATACTCCTGTGTTTATTGTTACCGCTGAAGAAGCCGATAAAGCTTCGGGAGTCACGACGTACGATGAATACAAAACCTGGCACTTCCAGGCTGAAAACGTTCGCGACTTCGCCTTTGCCACGTCTCGTAAGTTTATCTGGGACGCCTGCGGTCAGTCTGTTGGAGATCGCCGTGTTCTCTGCATGTCGCTGTACCCGAAAGAAGGGATGCCGCTGTGGGATCGTTACTCGACACACGCCGTTGCGCACACGCTGGAAGTCTACTCGCGTGTGACCGGGATTGATTATCCTTATCCGCATGCGACTGCAGTGATGGGCGTGGTCGGTGGCGGGATGGAATATCCGATGATCTGCTTTAATGGACCGCGTCCCGAAGAAGATGGCAGCTATTCAAAGTCGACCAAAGAACGGCTCATTGGAGTCGTGATTCATGAAGTCGGTCACAACTGGTTTCCGATGATCATCAATAATGACGAGCGACACTGGATGTGGCTCGATGAAGGCTTCAACTCATTCGTACAAACCATTGCGCAGCGGGAATGGGATCGCGATCCCGACTATACCCGAGGCGAACCCCGTCGATACACCAGCTATTTTGCCAACGACAAACAACGCTCAATCATGACCCATCCCGATGCCGTCTTTGATATTGGATCAAATGCATACAGCAAGCCCTCAACGGGGTTGACGCTACTTCGGGAGACAATTCTAGGGCGGGAACTGTTCGACTTCGCATTCAAAGAATATTGTCGTCGCTGGGCCTACAAACGTCCCGAACCCTCCGACTTTTTCCGCAGTATCGAAGATGCCTCCGGGATTGATTTGGACTGGTTCTGGAAAGGGTGGTACTACACGACTGACAACTGCGATTTTGAACTTGTCTCGATTACAAAAAAGAACCTGCATGACGGCAATCCCAAGGCTGATAAAGATCGCTCAGAGAAAAAGAAAGCGACCGAATACCCGAATCTGATTAAAGAACGCGAAGTCGATGTCCCGCGTCGTATCGACAAATACGAAACGCTGCTCGACTTCTACGACGATTACGACCCCGATGCCGTGACTGAGAAAAAAGCGAAGACCTATGCCGAATTCCTCGAACGATTGACCGAAGAAGAGAAGCAGGTGGTCTCAGAGGTGGAACGGTTGAATCTGTATCAGGTCAAAATTATAAATCATGGCCAGCTCGTCATGCCGCTCATTTTGAAGCTGATCTTCAGCGACGGCGAGAGTGAAATTCGGCGTTTTCCCGCTGAAATCTGGAGAAAATCACCAGACGAAGTGACTCCTCTCCTGTTGACCGAAAAGCCAATTCAAGCCATTCTCGTCGATCCGTACCACGAAACCGGCGATATCGACTTAACCAACAATCGCTTCCCTCGTGAAATTGATAATGCGGATGTGAAAATTACAAAACCTAAGAAGAAGATCGAGAATCCGCTTAAGGAAAGTCTGAAGAAAAAGGACTCCACAGAAGAGACAGAGGATGAGAAAGAATAAGAAGGATGTCGCCTCGACAGTTACCTACAACCTGTCGAGTCCATTTCTGACACTCATAGCTCCGCAACACATGCCAATCCTTGCAGTGTTAACTGAGGTCGTGCGATCGTTTTGAAGTTTAAATGAGCTTGTAGAAGATCCGCTGCTCCTCCTGTGAGGTAGATGGTTGGTCGTAACACTACTGTTTGTGCCAGTTCCTGCTGAATACGAGTGACGACTTCATTGACGGCTCCAACCTGACCCCAGATGAGGCCGCTGCGAAGGGCGGCATGTGTGTTTTTCCCAACAACCGCTGGAACCTCTCCCAGAATCTCCTGGAGAGGAATGAGCGGGAGTTTGTTTGTATAATCGTGCAGGGCATGGGCAGAAAGTTCGTAACCAGGCAAGATCGCTCCCCCCAGAAAGGCCCCGGCCGAGGAAACGACATCAACTGTCGTCGCAGTGCCAGTATCAATGATAATCGCCGGAACGCCTGGCTGTTCAAAGCAGGTCGCAATCGCATTGAGAACGCGATCAACGCCGACTTTGTCCGGGTAATCGACAAGCAACTCAATCGGCAATTCCGTTGAAGTACGAATCACTCGTGGCTCGGGAAGTTCCTTCGGCCAGAACTCCACGATTTCTTCAATATGTCCCAGATGAGAACCCGATAGAAAACATTCGAGTTCTGATGCAGCGTGCGAGCTGGCAAATGCCTGAAGATCGGCACGTGCAAACGGAACATCGTACTTCCAAAGGAATGTGCTGAGTGTTTCGGGAAGTTGCTGCCGTTGACTCGCTTTCAGAAGTGCGAATTTTGCGCGGGTGTTACCGACATCAGCAGCGAGAAGTATTCGTGACACAGGTTGCTCCGCAAAATCAGGAATATGGGGAGATCAGTTCGAATTTATTAAGCAGATAGACAAGTCGAGGATCGACAGATCGATCCTCAGGACCATACCCCGCCAGGATTTCGTGAGTTGTCAACCAGTGAATGTCTTTTCGTTCTTCCAATTTTTTAAATGACTGCTTGCCATAAGGATCGGCAACATAAAATTCAATGACATAGAGTGTCGGCTTTTCATCCCCCGGCAAAATCAGTTCCTGTTCGATGTGCAATCGAGCCATGCTCGATATGAGGTATTCTTTCCCCCGCTGCAAATCGAGTTTCCAGGCCAGTTCACGATCCAGGCATTCGCGATAAGTATCGTTTTCGAGCCGTAGAGCGGTCACCATTTCGAATTGTTTCCGTTTTGAATTCCACAACGTCATCCAGCGTTTTTCACCCTCTTCCGGATGCCGCATCATGGCTACGGAACCAATAAATTGAGGAGGTATTGCAGTATCCATGAGTCATCGATTCAAATGAAATTTTGGGTGGCACGTCCCAGAACGAAGTGATGGGCGTGGTGCTCTCACAATGCCACATTCTATGAGTTGTTCCATCTCGATCCAGTCCTTTTATTCTACCACTTGAGCCGCAAAACCCGATTGTTGTAACTGTCGCAAATATATAGCCAGCCTTTATGGACTGCGACACCATGCGGCCGTCGGAGTTTGACTTCCCGACCCAGAATTGTGGAGACAGTTTCCGACTTCGGATTGTATAGCCGAATCAAATGATTCTCTGCATCGGCAATAATCACGCGATCCTGACCATCAATACAAATATGCTTGGGACCATTCAGTCCGGATTCTAATGCGAGACCATCTATCGCGCTGGCTTTCCCAGTCCCGGCTACGGTACGAATCTGCCCCTGCGGATTAACGACTCGCAAAGCATGTCCGCCTCGTTCAAGGATATACAGATTCCCTTGAGAATCGAGGTCGGAAGCCCGAGGATCAACCAGCGGAGCCTTGGTAGCCGTAGAACCATCCTGAGGCACACCCTTCTTTCCATTGCCTGCGATCGTTTTAATGATTCCACTTTTCAAATCGAGCGAACGGATACGGCGATTATTCAGGTCAGAAATCAGCAATTGATGAGCTTTGTCGTTGAGCGCAATCGAAATCGGATCGTTCAATAACGCCTGTTCGGAAGGTCCACCATCCCCCGAGAAGCCCCCTTTGCCTTTGCCGGCAATGGTGGTGATAATGCCCGTTTTCAAATCGACTTTGCGAATGCGATTTCCGCGGGTATCCGAAATGTAAAGCTGATCCGCTTCCGAGCAGACAGCATTGTGCATCCCATTAAAAACGGCTTCTCGAACAGGACCCCCATCTCCTGCAAACCCATTCTCCGGTTTACCGGCAAACAACTCCGGCTTAGCTCCCGGCGACATCTTGAAAATTCGACCACCCTCGTACTCAATAATGTACAAGTTCTCGTCCGAGTCGAACGTCACACCAAACGGATTGTTCAACCCATCGGATTGATCAGCCACAACTTCAAAGTCTGGCTCCGCCAGTGTGGTCGAAGATAAGCAAAGTGTAATCAGACAAAGTATTAATAGGTTTCGTACTTTCATTGGATCGTGCTTCCCATTGCAGTGATGTAGTGATATCTGCAACATCGTACATCACAACCCCGCAGAATGGGAGAAAGTGAACGAATCCCATGTAATCTTAAGGAAATACAATGTACATAGCAGGTACATGTGGGGTTAACCAGACTCCATTATTGGAAAGAAAAAAAGACATTCCGTCTGATGACATCTTTTGGGTATCGATCACCAGTATAACCGGCTTACCGCGTCGCATTCCTACGCGTTGAGCCGTCTGAGTATCTGCTGAGAGATGAACATATTGACGTTCTGCCCTCAGCAGACCTTGTTCCTGAATGTTCGTCAGAAACTTTGCGACCGTCCCATGATATAGCTTTTCGGGAGGAACCTGAGGCGTTAATCCCAGATCAACTTTGACAGAGTGACCCTGATTGGCACGAATCGATTCCCCATCTGCACTGATGGCAAAACGCTGTTTATCGTTTTCGTGTACGACTCGCAGTAATAAGTCATGATCGAGCGTTTGACCGGAAGATCGACTTGCTTCTATCAATTCAGAAATCTTGACCCAGCCAGCATCATCCAGAACAATCCCGACAGTCTCTGGTTTATGGCGGAGAACGAGACTTAAAAATTTGCTCGTGCGAACAATGGAATCCATTCGCGATTAACTTATTTTAGATTGTTGTTTGATTACCACTTTAAGCGATAATCTCATGAATTGGTTCGACTGGTTCTACGCCGACCAGTTTTTGGTCGAGTCCACTGAAGAAGTAGGACAGTCGATTTGGATCCAGTCCCATCTGATGCAGAATCGTGGCGTGCAGGTTTCTCACATGCAGCGGATTCTCGACAGCTTGGGCTCCCAGTTCATCGGTTGTTCCAAATGAGGTTCCTCCTTTGATACCCCCGCCTGCCATCCACATCGTAAAGCCGTAGGCATTGTGGTCGCGTCCGGAACCCTTCGCATATTCTGCCGTTGGCTGGCGACCGAATTCCCCGCCCCAGACAACGAGCGTCGTATCGAGCAGACCACGCTGCTTGAGGTCTTCTAAAAGTGCGGCTATTGGTTGATCGGTTTCGCCAGCATGCAGGTTATGATTCTTTTCCAGGTCGCCGTGTGCATCCCAGTTGGCATCGTTGTGGTTTCCACCGGAGTAGACCTGAATGAAGCGGACGCCGCGTTCAACGAGTCGTCGAGCGAGCAGACATTTGCTGCCGAAGTCTTTCGTCTGATCTTTATCCATGCCGTACATTGACTGGGTCGCTTCGGACTCCTGAGCAAAGTTGACCGCTTCGGGAGCGTGAATCTGCATGTTATAGGCGAGTTCATAGGAGTTGATTCGAGCAGACAGTTCCGAGTAATCGGCTCGAGCAGCAAGATGCCGCTGATTGGTCTGATCGAGAGCATCCAGTAGTTCCCGCTGAACGGCCTGATTCATTCCCTGAGGCCGATTCAAATCGAGAATTGGCGGCCCCTGAGAGTTCAGGACTGTGCCTTGATAGGTCGCCGGCATGTATCCACTGGTCCAGTTTTTTGCACCGCTGATCGGCCCTCCTTTGGGATCGAGCATCACAACATAACCGGGCAGGTTCTTGTTTTCCGACCCCAGTCCATAGTTCAACCAGGACCCCATCGTCGGACTTCCGCTGAGAATCTTTCCGGAATTCATCATCAGCATCGCAGAGCCGTGAATGGGAGAGTCGGCTGTCATCGAATGCAGAAACGAGATGTCATCGACATGCTTCGCGACATTCGGAAAGAGATCACTGACCCACTTGCCGCATTCCCCATATTGATTGAACTTCCAGCGAGGCTCGACAATTCGCCCGCCACTTTTATGACCACCACGACCAAATGTTTTAACATCGACCGTTTTTCCGTCCATCCCGTTCATCTTCGGTTTATAGTCGAACGTATCGATATGACTCGGTCCGCCATACATGAACAGGAAGATGACATTCAGCGCCTTTGGCTGATGATGTGGTCCCTGATTCGGCACATTCTCAGCAGAAGCCGCCTGTGCGGCATTGTTGAAAAAGCCATCGTCACCGAGCATCGAAGCCAGTGCGACCGAACCAAAACCAGCCCCGGCTTCCCAGACAAATTCTCGACGGGTTCGTCCACAAAAATTGCGTGCGTTCGACATGTTTATCACCTGTTATCTTCGCCAGTAGTGCTCTTTCGAGCTTTAAATGTCGCCCTCAAATCGTTATTCCGCAGGCAGTTTGCCTGCTCCAGATCTCTGAACCTACATAACATTTAGCGATAGTTAAAATAGTAATGTCCGCTGTGCGAACCGAATATAAAATCTCTTTTTTAATTCAACCTACCGTCTACAGTTAATCTATGAACACAAATTCATTCAGATTCAGAGCATACAGGCAGAAATATTTCAGCGATTCCTCGGCTGAGAGCCCATGTTCTTTCTGCAGCGTATCAATCAATTGCAAGCCCTCGCTCACATCGGTTTCGGTCGGTTTACGAGTCGTCACCAGTTTCAGACCGAGGCGAACCTTGCTTTCTACTTCGTCCCCGGCTTCCTTATTCAATCTTTCGGCAAACTGTTTGGCTTGATCATTCAGAAACTCACCATTGATCATCGCCAGAGCCTGCGAAGGTTGAATGGTTGTAAAGCGAGCTTCGCAGGTCACGTCCGCATCGGGAAAATCAAAACTGGCTAATTCGGGGGGAATCAGCGAGCGTTTGATGAAGATATAAACGCTGCGACGATTCCGTTCCACAACACTCGATTTTCCCCAGCCTTCACCAGGCCGGGATTGTGTCGAGAGAACTTCTTGTGACAAGTCAGGATAAATACTCGGCCCATACAGTTTCTCATTCAAAACTCCACTGACCGCTAACACAGAATCCCGCACTTCTTCCGCGCTGAGTCGCCGTAAATCGAATCGCCAGAAGAGATCATTATTTGGATCTTTATCCAGTGAGTCATCTACACTCTGAGAAGATCTCTGATACGCGTTGGACATCAGGATGAGCCGGTGCATCGACTTCATGCTCCAGCCCTGATCCATAAACTCCTGGGCGAGCCAGTTGAGTAAATCCGGATGCGTTGGCGGAGCCCCCAGTAAACCGAAGTTGTTCGGTGTGCGGACAATACCCCGTCCAAAATGATGCTGCCAGATCCGATTGACCATCACACGGGCGGTTAGTCGATTCTTTTCGGAGGCGACCCACTCTGCAAATGCCTTGCGTTTGCCACTTCGATCCGGTTGAGGTCCTGCCTCAGAAAATTGGGGATCCGCATCGCCAAACAGCTCCGGAAAGCCGGGTTCAACAACATCACCCGGCACATGCGGATTTCCACGCAACATCACCGTTGTCGGAGCGCGATTCAATTCGACTTTCGCAACCGACATCACAGTTTCCCGCTCTGGAAGTTGACGCATCTGTTCTTCGAGTTGACGTTCTTCCTCTTTCATTCCTTCGTACTGGACCCAAGGCTCGGGATCGAGATATTTTTTTAGCTTTCGTTCCAGCAGCTTTTTGCGTCGTCCGGTTTCTGTCGCCCGCTGATCCTCGGCCGACATTTTCACAACGCCTGTCTGCTCCAGTTCATACATGCGTTGTCGCAAGTCGCGTAGCTGATTTTCAATCGACTGATATTTAGCATTCAACTCAGGATCAGAGACATCACTTTGGCTAAATGTTTTTTCATCGCCGCGCCGTCCATAAGGTGTCAACTCATCAAGAAAGGCCAACATTCGATAATAATCCGTCTGAGGCATCGGATCGATTTTGTGATCGTGACACCGGGCACAATTTACCGTCAGTCCGAGCATTCCCTGACTGATCGTTGTGATGATGCTGTCCAGTTCGTCATAGCGAGCGAGCAGGGGATCGGCTGGTTCATCATCCCAGATGCCGAGCCGATAAAATCCGCTGGCGATTAAAGTCTCTCGCGTCACTTCGTCCAGTTCATCACCAGCCAGTTGCTCGATCAAAAACTGATCGTAAGGCTTGTCCTCATTGAACGAGCGAATGACATAATCGCGATACTTCCACGCATTCGGCTTCGTGCCATCCCGCTCAAAACTGTTGGTCTCTGCATAACGCACCACATCGAGCCAGTGACGTGCCCAGCGTTCTCCATAATGCGGGGAAGCCAGAAGTTCATTGACGAGTTTTTCATATGCGTCAGGATCAGAATTATTGACAAACGCAGCCACTTCTTCTGGTGATGGTGGCAGGCCGATTAAGTCGTAATACAGCCGACGGATTAATGTGTCGCGATCAGCCTGAGGAGCCGCTTCGATGCCGGCTTTGATCAATCTTGAATCAATAAACCTATCGATCGGATTTGAAACATCCGCAATGGCAGGGGGGGCGATCTCGGGAATCGGCTGAAAGGCCCAGTGCTGATTATATTCGCCACCTTGAGCAATCCAGGTTTTAATCGTTTGAATTTCTTGAGCCGTCAAAGGTTCATGTTCAGCTGGTGGCATCCGCAAATCGGGATCGGTCTCTTCGATCCGAAAGACCAATTCGCTCTCATCCACATTCCCCGGCACAATCGCCACAATCCCCGATTCTGTCTCTTCAGTTGCGGACTCATAATTGTGCAGTGCCAAGCCTGCTTCTTGAATCGTCGTCCCATGACAGGCATAACAGCGACGAGCCAGAATCGGACGGACATCCGCAGAAAAATCGACTTTCTCTGTCTCAGCAGCAGGTAGAGAGGTATCAAGTAATGAAATCCACAGACAACAGATCATCATCGCAAAGGGGGTTAATCGGGAGGTTCGATGTAAGAACATCTAATCACGACTCCTGGATGAATTGAGAAAATATTTCGGTGGTAAAGCGGAGGAAGAATTCTGGAGCAATGGTGACAATGCGATTGAATCACCACGGGCTTATTGAAACATTATCCCAAACAAACCGCTTAAATCAATGAGAATTGATTCATTTCCATTGAGATCTGTTGTCACTGCCCAGAAGTTGCGACACGATTAGTAGAAATTACGAATAGAACCACGGATGGAGACGGATGCTCACGGATGTCATTTGACCTTCTTGGGCTCATCCAGGGAGTAAGATATATGACCTGTTCTAGGATAGCATCAGAAAGAAAATATCCATCTCCATTCGGAGGCAACTGCTAATCATCAGTGCCTATCCGTGTCCATCCGTGGTTCAAACTCATTCCCTTGTTGATATACAATTTTTGAACCGCAGATAAACGCAGATGTCATTTGAGTCCTGAAATTTCCACACAATGGTTTTGTGAATTCGGTGCTCATAAGATTCAAATCGGAAAGAAAACATTGTTCTCATTATCGATGGCAACTGTTTTTTATCTGCGTCCATCCGCGTGAATCTGCGGTTCAAACCCATTCCCAAGTCGAGCGATCAATACTCGTTTTCACTTTCCTCGGAAGTTTCTTCCAGAGCCTGGAAAGTCGATTTGAATTGCTGACGGATGGTTTTCTCGCGAACTTCCGTCTCGAGTTTTTCAATCGCTTCAGCCAGTGGAATCATGCCGAGATCTTTGGATTCGATACGATCTCGCACCGAGACTGCTCCTTGTTCGGCTTCCTTGGGACCGACGACCAGCATATAAGGAATCAACTCCAGTTGGGCATCGCGGATTTTTGCATTCACTTTGGCAGAACGCATATCAGCGGACGCGCGGAAGCCTTTCGCTTTCAATTGACGAAGCACATCCTGAGCGTAGTCTGCTACCTTATCAGTCACGGGTAACACGCGGATCTGTTCGGGTGCCAGCCAGAGCGGAAACGCTCCTGCGAAGTGTTCAATCAACATGCCGACGAAGCGTTCGAGTGAGCCAAATGGCGCGCGGTGAATCATCACAGGACGATGCTGTTTGTTGTCTGCACCCGTGTATTCGAGCTCAAATCGTTCCGGCAAAGTGTAGTCGAGCTGAACGGTTCCGAGTTGCCATTCGCGTCCGATCGCATCCCGAACCATAAAGTCTGCTTTCGGACCATAAAAAGCTGCTTCTCCTTCACAGATTTCAAATCGCAGTCCAGAATCTTCGAGAACTTTCTGCAGACTCGCTTCGGCCTGGTTCCATGTTTCTACCGAACCGACATATTTGTCGCTATTGGGATCGCGTCCCGAAAGCTGAATCCGATAGTCATCCAAGCCGACGCTCTTCAGCACGTATTGCACGAGTTGCAGTGTTTGACGGAATTCTTCCTCGACCTGCTCGGGAGTGCAGAACAGGTGGGCATCGTCCTGAGTCAAACCACGGACTCGCAGCATCCCGTTCAATTCGCCCGTTTGTTCGTGGCGATAAACCGTTCCAAATTCCGCTAGCCGAACCGGCAAATCACGATAACTTCGCGGCTCCGATTTATACATCATCGCATGATGCGGGCAGTTCATCGGCTTGAGAAGATATCGCTCCTGCTGTTTTTCCCACTTGCGTAACGCAGAGATCTTCTCCTCAGCGGTCGTCGCTTTCTCATAGTCTCCCCGCTCGTATCCCATGATCTCAGCGGCCTGTAAAAGAGCCGCTTCTTTCTCGGAGGCCAACTCCCCTTCTTCAAGCATACGGATGCAATAATCGATAATCCGACCAGCATCGTGTCCGAAGATCGGAGCAAATTGGGAGTCACGATAGTATGGAAAATGTCCGCTGGTTTCATAAAGTTCGACGCGCCCAATGTGCGGTGAATAAACGGGATCGTAACCGCGATCGAGAAGTTCCTTCTTGATGAAATCTTCCAGAATCACGCGAACAGTCGCCCCCTTCGGTAACCAGAGGCACAGGCCTTGTCCCACACTTGGGTCAATCTGGAATAGGCCCAGTTTTTTACCAAGCACGCGATGATCGCGGCGTTTGGCTTCTTCAATCTGCTCCAGATAACTGGCCAGATCCTGCTTGCTGAACCAGGCTGTTCCGTAGAGTCGCTGGAGTGGTTTGCTGTCTTTATCACCCTTCCAGTATGAGCCTGCAATCGAAAGCAACTTGAACGCTTTGATTTTTCCTGCTCGGGGAATATGCGGACCGCGACATAAATCGACGAATTCTCCCTGGCGATAAAAACTGAGCGTTTCGTGATCAGCCAGCCCAGTCTGCAAATGCTCGACCTTGAGTTCCTGATTCATCTCTTCGCACAGTTCAACCGCTTCTCCTCGCGGCAGGTTGAAGCGCTCAAACGGCTCGCCTTCTTTGATAATCTGACTCATCTCGGCTTCGATGCGTGGGAAATCATCCTCACTGATTTTCTGATCGACATCGAAGTCGTAATAGAATCCATGACCAGTTGTCGGGCCGAAGGCGAGTCCGGTTCCGGGGAAGAGCCGCATGACCGCTCGAGCCATGATATGAGCACAGGAATGACGGAGAACGCCGAGAGATTCTGCATCGCGAACGGTCAGTAATCGAAAATCTATTGCATTCGTATCCTCGACAAACTCCGTCAGCGGACGAGCGGCATCGACAATCGAACCATTCACTTCGGCTGCAATCACATCGTTCGCGAGCCGCTCGGAAATGCCCCGTGCAATATCGAGCGAGGTCACATGATCCTCATGCTCTTGAGAAGTTCCATCCGGCAAATTGATCTTGATCATCGGTCGTTATCGTTATTCTTTAAAGTAATCAATAGTAAGGTACGCTATGCCTACCATGAGAAATATGTGGAATCTAAAACAAGATCGCTCATCATACTTTGGTACGCACAGCGTACCCTACTCGGTAGGTTAGCAGAAGTTCGATATACCTGCATCACTCGACAAGCCTCTCCTTCCATCCTTGGCGTCCTGGCGGTTTCATTGATTTGACACAGGCATAAAAAAAGCCGAGACGAGGCTCGGCTTGGGGTCGCAGTTTCTATTGGAAACTATTCGTCACCGTCCTCTTCCGATTCGACCTCACTGGTCGTATCGTTGATGTTCGACGTGATCGACTTATTGACAGTTTCCACATTGTCATTGAGCAGATCATCCATCGGCACATCGTCAAATTTTACTTTCGACAAAATGTATTCGACGGCTTTGCGTTCGCGAATCTGAGCTTCCAGATTTTCGATCATTCCGCTTTTCACCAAGCGGGCACGAAGTTTTCGTGGACTTTCGCCTTGCTGCATCGCCATGTAGGAAACTTCGATATTTATATCTTCGCTGGTGCACTCGATGTCGTTGTCGGTTGCAATTCGATCGAGAACAAAGTGCTCTTTCAAAGCCTGCTGAGTTGTTGAGTGACTCTGCTGTCGCAACTGGCTTTCACGAGCACGAATTTGCTCGCGACTGAAACCACTTTGCTGCATTTCCAGGACTTCACGTCGCAAAGCATTATCGACGTGCTTGCGAACCAAGCCTTCCGGCAAATCCCAGGAAGCAGATTCCGTAATCTTCTCCAGAACCTGCTCGCGAGTTTTCTGACGTTGTTCGTAAGTCACCTGACGTTCGAGTGACTGCTTGAGCAATGCATCAAAGCCTTCAGCACTCTCTGCCCCAACGCGTTCAAGCATCTCGTCATCAATTTCAGGAACTTCGAGTCGTTTGACATCTAAAACAGTCAATTTTGCATGAACGGTCTCGTCACGCATTTCGACATCGTTCGCTTCGCGAGAGATCGTCAGATCGAATTCTTTGACATCGTCGGCTTTCGCACCGGCCATTTTTTCGTCGAAGCCTTCGACTTCAGCATCCCAGAAGCGAAGCGTTGGTCGCAACTTCAGTGTGATTTCCTCGAACTCACGAATAACTTCACCATTGTGAGTAAATTCGCAATCGCACACAACATAATCGCCGGACTCAGCAGCACCATCATAAGGTGCAACCTGAGTAAATGAGGACAGGTACCGTGCTCGCGCCTGAGCCACATCGTCTTCGCTGATTTCTCGCACAGGACGACGAATTGTCATGTTTTCGTAGTCGGGAACCTCGAAGACCGGACGAACTTCGACTTCGAATTCATAATCGAAATCGCCAGAATCAGGAACTTCAAGATTTTCGACATCCAGTTCCGGCTCGTTAATCGGATCCAGATCGTGATCTTCGGAGACCTGCTCCAAGCTCTGCAGAAGCAGTTTTTGCTTCAGCTGATCTGAGATTTCCTTTTTGAATCGCTTGGCAAGCAGATCCTTTGGCACCTTGCCCGCCCGGAAACCGGGAACAGCGGTGTCGCGACTCAGGTCTTCGACCGTTTCATCACGAAGCTGCTGAATGTCTGCTTCGGTAATTGTGACAGAAATGTGCTTTTTGCAGGGACCGATGTCCTTTATGTCTACTTTCAGGTCCAGAGAGCCTGATTTTTCTGCGACTGCAACATCTTCCGAACCATTGGCGTCTTGTACTTCTTCCGTCACTCCTGACGACTCCCCATCTTTGCCTAAGCCGCTGACCAGATGTCAGCTTTTTTGATTGAACCAATAAAAAAGAGCGGGTGAAGGGATTCGAACCCTCGACAGCCACGTTGGCAACGTGGCGCTCTACCACTGAGCTACACCCGCAGTTCCTCAGATTGACTGAGGTCGAGAATTATAACCGGGTCAGGAGCCTTTGCAAAGCAATCGGCACACTTCCCCGAAAAAATCCGGTTTTTGTAGTGACACTTTATCAACGTTTTTTGTTCACGCAATTCATGTTGACATATCTCAACATGATGCAACCTGGCATCCATGCACGTAAACACATAAATAGTAAATAGATACAGCAATCCACTCAATTCACATTCGGAACGTGTTGAATTCCCACAACATCTCACCGGGCGATCAACATTGACTCAAGAACAACTAAACCAAAATCAAATGAATGATATAACCACTTAAATAGCAAGCAGATAGAAACACTCTCCAGACTCAACCGCCTCGTTGCGGCCTACCCATCTCACCCATTGGCACAGCGGCTGCTTTACATCTTGTCAACGACCTGACACACACTTCAAAACAAACTTTCTTACTGGAGACCACCACCATGACTCAACTCATCAACGCTCTTTACAACGACGAAGCTGGTTTCATTGTTTCTGCTGAACTCGTTCTCGTTGCCACGATTGCCGTGCTCGGAATGGTTGTCGGACTTTCCGAAGTCGCTTTCAACGTAAATCAGGAACTCGAAGACGTCGGATCAGCTTTTGGCTCAATCAATCAGAACTTCCACTACAACGGAACAGCCGGTCACAAAGGCGGAATCGCTGGCAGCAAATACAACGACGAATGGGATCAGTGCGATGATTCCTGCGACGTGAGCTGCGATGTCGCCCCAACCGGCGAAAGCTACTAAGGAGCATTCTGCTCCACCGGGGGCAGTCGCACGAAGGACTAGAGACTGAGATCGCTGAGTCTGCTCCTGCAGAACGAGAAATGAATTTGTGAATCAAATTAGATTTGGGGTTAGTGGGGAGAGGTTAGAGTAAAAGCCGAGGGCGGAAAGCGGAAAGCCGTAAAGGTAACGGTTTCCCAGTGGCTCCAAACCCCTCGGCTTTCCACTCTCCGCTTTTGAACCCTCTGGGGGCTCCGCTTCGCTGCGACCCCAGCCACCCAGATAAATACTCTAACCTCTAAGCACTAATCTCTAACCTGTATCAACATTCAACCATTTATCTCTGGCCTCTGGCCTCTCGCCACTGGCCTCTCTCAAGGAGACCTGAACGATGAACATTGCACACGCGTTATACCACGATGAAGCCGGCTTCATCGTTTCTGCAGAACTGGTCCTGATCTCGACGATTTGCGTCGTCGGCCTGGTGGTCGGCTTGTCGGAAGTGGCCTGGGGCGTGAACGAAGAACTCGAGGATGTTGGCTCGGCCTTCGGCAGCGTTAACCAAAGCTTCGCCTACCGCGGAGCAGCCGGCTGCAAAGGAGCAGTGGCGGGAAGTTACTTCGGAGATGAATACGACTACTGCGACAGCCAATGGAATTTGGCCTGCGACTCTCAGCCGACTGCGGAAAGTTATTAATAAGGTTAGGGATGAGAGATTAGAGGTGAGAGTGGAAAGCTACCTTTGGAAGTACTCTAACCTCTCACCACTAATCTCTAACCTGATTCCATCTTCTGCGGCTGCTTGAAGTGTGTGGTCTCCAATAGCCGCGGAAAAAGCAAACAGGCCCGACGATCAATGATCGCCGGGCCTGTTGTGCGTTATAACGTTTCAAACCTTAAAATTAATAAGGTTTGTAAACACCTGGAACCGGGACAGCGTAGACGCCGTCTTTGTTTGGCAGTGTCGGAGGATCGGCATTCATGGCAAATTCTTTCGGCATGATGCTTTGGTTCGATGCCAGCAAGTCTGTCATAACAACCGATTTGCCAGAGTAAGTTGCGGCTCGCCCCAGCAGAGAAGTCGCCGTGCTCATGGCACCGTATTCGGCTTCGTTGTAGCTGATGTTGTTGCGAATCGCATTGAACAGATCGTCGTGCTCGGTCTGATAAGGATCGTTCTTATCACCGCGATAGCGGTACTTGTTGCCATCGCTCAACTCGTAAGAGCTGCCGGAAACATTGGCATGACCTTTGGTGCCGTGAGCCCATTCGGAAACAGAGTTCCAGCAGTTAGGAATGTGACGGCACTGGCTGAACATCTTCGTGCCATCTTCGTAAGTGAACTCGACGGCATGGTGATCGTAGATTTCACCATACTTTTTGTCGGTACGAACTTCACGTCCCCCCATGCCTTCGGCTCGAACCGGGTAAGCCCCCTTGATCCAGTTACCGACATCGAGGTTGTGAATGTGTTGTTCGGTGATGTGATCACCACACAACCAGTTGTAGTAGTACCAGTTACGGAGTTGGTATTCCATTTCTGTAGAAACCTGCTCGCGAGTTTTGCGAGGATCCCAGACACCACCGCCGTTCCAGTAGACTCGTTGTGCGATCACATCGCCGATTTCACCATCCTGAATTCGTTTGATGATATCGCGATAAGTCAACTGATGGTGACGTTGCAGACCAACGCCGACCTTCAGATTATCTTCTTTCGCCTTGCGGGCAACACTCAGAACTTTATTCACACCAGCAACATCGGTTGCGACTGGTTTTTCCATGAATACATTCTTGCCGGCATTGATGGCAGCTTCAAAATGAATCGGACGGAAACCGGGAGGCGTTGCCAGAATGACAAGATCGACACCCGATTCGAGGACCTGTTTGTAAGCGTCGAAACCAGTGAAGCGACGTTCCTCTGCGACATTGACAATAGCAGTGTCGTTGCCTTTAACGTCAGCAGTGATTCGGCCCAGGCTTTTTTCAAGTTGATCGCCGAACATGTCGCCCATGGCGTGCAGTTCGACTTTTCCGGCTGTTTTCAGAGCCTGGCTGGCGGCACCGCTGCCGCGTCCACCACAGCCAATCAGGCCGATTTTGATTGTGTCATCGCCAGCAGCAAACACTCGGCTCGGGGCCAGTGCACCGGAGAGCACAGCTGTCCCGGCAGCCATCGCTGCAGAGGATTTCATGAAGTCGCGTCGGGACGGAGTTTGTTCGGATGTCATAAATGGTGTCTCCCGTCATCAGGGCAAATAGAGGTAGAAAATTGGTGAGCGGCATTTTCGCACTGTGTCTGCACAAAACGGACAATCAGCACTCTTTTATGCATCCTATCAAATTCGGGCGGCAAAGGAAACGAGAGAATTAGGCTCAGACAGGCAGATTAGCCAGAAAATTGCTCCCCCCAGAGTGCCAGATTCAACAGAGGCCAAAGTAGCATTCCTGCCTGTTGTGGATTTTCGACAAGTTCCTGAAGCTGTTTCGGTTCGAATTGCTGCTTGAGAAAATCGCTATGTGTCAAAGTGGAATGAACCCACGTTCCCCATTCCTTTTGCATCCATTCGTGCACTGGCGTCGGAAAACTCGCTTTGCGGCGATTCGCCAGTTCTTCAGGCAGACGACGTCTGGCCAACAAGCGGAGCACCGATTTGGATTCCAGAATTTCATCCCGCTCCAACTGAATCGATAGCTGTTCGTACTCAAATTTCTCGTCATGGATTTTAAATCGATGCTCGAGCGGCGTCGACCAGATTGCTTCGACAAGTTGATGGTCGGTATAGGGAACCCGAGCTTCCAGCGCTGCAGCCATGGTTGCCTGATCAAGTCGGGAAAGCAGCGATTGCAGATTTTCCTGATGCAGAAATCGGATCATTGCCTGCAAGCCCGCATGAGGTTTGCCCTTTTTGACTTTCAATTGTTTCTGATAATACTTATGGATTTCCTGCAGGTCCGATGTAGAGTCAGGAATTAATACTTCAATGGCTTGAGGCGGAAAGATAGTCGCCAAAGCAAAATACATCTCCGCCAAAGTTGCTTTTTGAGAGGTGCCGTAAAGGGATTCGATTTGCTGCAGAAAATATTCCAGAGCTTCTGGGGCTTCATCCTCAGCCTGGATCAGCCGTTGCAGTTCATCGTAATCCCGACCAATTCCGTGAACCGGCGTGTAACCACACAATAACTCATCAGCTCCTTCGCCTCCGAGGACCACTCCCACTTTCTGCTGAAGCGACTGCGCGAGACGATAAATAATCACATCCGAAGGCGTCGCCAGCGGCTGACCGGTTTGAGCCAGCAATTCCCGCCAGCCAATTTGATACGATTGCTCGTCGACTGTAACGAGGTCAAACTTGCAACTCAGATATTCAGCCGCCTGTCGGGCAAACTGCGATTCCTCCTCGGCTTCCTCTGTCTGGCCGACTCCACATTCCGCAGTGAAGTCCTCTCCCAGTGTTTCTTTGACGTATGTCCCCAGAAGTGAAGAATCGACGCCACCTGAAAGCATCATGCCGACGGGGACATCGCTGACGATGCGTTTCTGAACGGCTAGTGAAAACTGTTGTTGCAGTCGCGACTCGGTCTCCGTTTCGGTGAGATCTTCATTAATCTTCGGATAATCCCAGTAGCGTTTGACACTGATTCCCAATTCATCAAACGTAAGCACACAACCGGGCGGCACCTGTTTAATTCCTTCAATCATTGCGTCTTCACCGAAGTGAGTCCGCAGAGTCATCAGATAATGAATGAGGGCACGACGATTGGGACGCGATTGAAAATCAGGATGTTTCTGAATTGCAGTGATGCTGCTCGCGAATACGAGCACATTATTGATGATGGCGTAATAGAGAGGTTTGATCCCGAAGCGATCCCGGGCGAGTATCAGCCGATGTTCCTGAACGTCGTAAAATCCGAATGCGAACATTCCCTGAAGATGAGGAATACCCTCCGCTCCTTGAGCGATGAGCGTTCGCATCAGCAGTTCGGTATCGCAGCGAGTGCTCAACGGCTGATCGAAGCTCTGTGCGGTTAATGCATTCAATTCGTCGGTATTGTACAACTCGCCATTGTAAGTCAGCGTGTAACGCTGATCGCCAGATGTCCACGGCTGTTGACCATGCAGCGGATCACGAATGGAGAGGCGCCTGTGAGCGAGAATTGCAGAGTCGCCGATTCGAAGCAGTCCGGCTTCATCGGGACCACGGAAGTGCATGGTCTCACGCATGGTGATGACGACGGCATCATCTATATTAAGCGATCGCCGATCGGCTGCGACGAGCCCGAGGATTCCACACAATGGATTTCATCCCTGAGAATTTTTTTAGCACACAATTAATAACGGGGCTTTGAAGAATCAATCGTTTCCGACCATTCATCGATCCCGCCAGCCATGCTTTTGACGTTTGTGAACCCCTGCTGAATCAGCCAGTTGGTCACACGCAGGCTGCGTCCGCCGTGATGGCAATGGATGATGATCGGTTTATTCTTGTGCTCTTCGATTTCACTCACCCGTTCGGTGATTTCACTCATCGGCAGCAGAACCGCACCTTCGATTTTAACATGATCGAATTCATCCTGCTCGCGGCAATCGAGAAACAGAAATTTCTGTTCCTCATCATCGAGCATCGTTTTCACATCCTGGCAGCTGATTTCCAGAGGGCTCATTTTTGATTTCTTCTGCTTGGCGGGTTTGGCTTGAGCATATGCAGTACAGTCACTAGCCAGCAACATAGTCGCCATTACGAGGAACAACAATGGTATGGTCTGAAATGTTGAAGATACTTTAAGCGATAATTTCATGAACAACCCTTCCGTGAACATCGGTCAAACGGAAATCTCGTCCAGCATAGCGATAGGTGAGTCGCTCATGATCGATGCCCATCAAATGTAAAATCGTGGCGTGTAAATCGTGCATATGCACACGGTCGCGGGCGGCGTAGTAGCCATAGTCGTCGGATTCTCCGAAAGCGATGCCACCCTTTACTCCGCCACCAGCCATCCACATGCAGAAGCCCTGAGGATTGTGATCGCGACCGTTCTTCCCTTGCACAATCGGTGTGCGACCGAACTCACCACCCCAGACGACCAGGGTTTCGTCGAGCAGGCCACGGAGTTTGAGATCCTGAATCAACCCTGCAATCGGTTTGTCGACATTGAGAGCATTCTTTTCATGGCCGGATTTCAGGTTACCATGCTGATCCCAGACATTGCCCGTCGAGATCTGAATGTAGCGGACACCCGATTCCGCCAGACGGCGAGCCATCAGGCATTGCTTGCCGAAGTTCGACGTCACTTTTTCATCGATGCCATACCGTTTGTAAGTGTCTGGCGTTTCGTGATCGATATCGAGAACTTCTGGGGCAATGGTTTGCATGCGATACGCCAGTTCGAACGCTTCAATCGCCCCTTCAATATCTGGACCTTGCCCGACCGATTTGAGGTGGTTCTGATTCAGCTGCTGGATCAAATTAAGATGTTGTCGCTGTTCCTGAGAGTCCATCAGTTTGTTGTGGGTATTGTTGATACGACCTGAACCCAGAGACCCGGCTCTTCCTAATGTCGTGGCCTGATGTTTTGCGGGAAGAAAAGCCGAGCCGTAATTTCGTGGTCCACCATGTGCGGTGGGAGGAGAAATCGCCATGAAGGCAGGCAGGTTTTCGTTCTCATTTCCCAGCCCATAAGAGACCCATGAGCCTACGCTGGGGCGGATCAGACTGTCTGAGCCAGTGTGCAGCATGGAAACGGCCTGGCCATGGGATTGTCCTTTGGAGTGCATCGATTTGATGATGCACAGGTCATCAATTTGCTTGGCAACTTCCGGGAATAACTCAGAGGCCCATAAACCGCTTTCGCCGTGCCGGGAAAACTTCCAGGGCGATTTCATTAACTTGGAGACGGCATCAATATTCTTGGCCGCTTCAAAGGGCAGAGATTTCCCATCATCTTTCTGCAATTGTGGTTTGTAGTCGAACGTATCGACCTGACTGGGGCCACCATGCATGAAGAGGAAGATGACCCGCTTGGCTTTAGGGGCATGGTGCATTTTTTCCAGAGCCGGGGCCGCCTTCCCCTCTCGGGCAAGCAGGTCCAGCATCGCCATTCCGCCGAATCCGCAAGTCGCCGATTGCAGTAACTGACGACGGGAAGGAAGTTCACATCCGCAGTTGGAAAGGGATTCTGTATTCATGATTTTATCCGTATGCAGATCTATTATTTCATGTCAGGTTAGGGGTGGCGGGGGCGCTCCGCTTTTGCGGAAGCCCCCGGACGTTAATCTTTCGGGGGCTTCTCTTCGAGAGCGCCCCCGCCACCCATGTTTATTAGAACTTCAATCGAGATATCGAAATTCCGTCGAGGCCAGCATCGCTTGAACATAATCGGTCCAGGCGGCTTTGATCTCTGCGGTGTCAGTCGTGTCTTCAAGTCGAGTTTGCAGATAATTCTTCGCGAGTTGATCGTCTGCCTTGTCGGGCAGTCGACCGAAAATTTTCAGATACAAATCGTTCAGAATCGTAAACGAACCTGTTCCATGCTCTTCGAACATTTGCGAGACAAGGGCACTGGCTGTCTGACGGGGGAGATCGTTGTTCATTAAAAACAGAGCCTGAGCCGGCACGTTCGTGGGAGGACGTTTCCCAACAACCATTTCTGGATTCGCAAAATCGAACAGGTAGGCCAGTTCCGAGAGTTGGCTTCTAAGAACGGGCTGATAAATGGTTCGCTTGAGTGCTGTCACTCCCTGTTCGGTTTTGCTTTGAGCGTTGCTGTTATTGTTCACAACCAGCGTTCCAAACTGAGAAACTGTCGATTCGGCCTGTGTTTGATCGAGGGAATCCCGATAGACGAGAAACGTATCTAGAATCTCTTCGGCTGTGAGTGGTCGTCGATGCGACCGCCACAACAGGCGGTTTTCTGGGTCGAGCTTGTAAGAATCCAGGTTGTTTTCCGTGGATCGTTGATAGGCTTCCGTCATTACGATGGCCCGGACCATTTCTTTGGTCGACCAGTTGGATTCTGTGAATCGTAATGCCAGAGCATCGAGAAGTTCAGGATGACTTGGCGGGATGCCGAGGGCTCCGAAGTTATCGACAGAGCGGACAATTCCTTCGCCGAACAGATACAGCCACAGTCGATTGACATACACCCGACTCGCCAGCGGAGCGGCATCGGAAGTAATCCAGTTGGCGAACTCCAGCCGACCGCTGCCGGTCGGATTCTTCAAGCTGGCCTGTTCACCGCTGATAATCTGCAGGGTACCGCGGGAAACGACTTCTCCTTTATTGAGATGGTCGCCACGGATCATAATTTCACAATCGTCGCAGTCTTCACGATCTTTCACCGCAAACGCGAGAGGCAACGGTTTGGGAGCGTTTTTCTTCAACTCAGCCAGTTTGTCCTGCGAAGATTTGAGAGCACTCTTTGCCGCGTTGACGGCTTTCTCTAACTTGGCAAGCCGATCTGCATCAAGCGATTCCTCAGAACTTTCCCGATGCAACAGGAACTGAACCGCATCGACAATCACGTAGCCGGTGGTTCCTTCGTTGCTGATTATCACCTCAACGACATCCCCTGCGACATACTCAAATTCTCCCAGCTCAATGAACTGGCCTCGAATTGGAGCCGGTTTTGTCTGGTCGATAAAGAACGTCTGCTCCTGCTCACCATGTTTAATCGTGACAGGAACTTTTTCATCCCGTCCCGAGTTTCCTTTGTAACCGAAACGAACGTGATACTTTCCGGCTTTGCCGATCGTCATGGAAAACAGAGCCGTCTTGACGGGCGATTTTTCTTTGTTGTCGTGAATATAATCGGAACCGATGAAATCCTTGCTGTAAGTGGAGGAAGTCCAGTTGCCTGTCAGTTTCGCCTTGAGATTATCAATCGTATAGGCATCCTGGCCTTCCTGAAATTCTTTCAGGGTTTGTTCAGTCTTCTTGAGAGTTTTTTCCTCGGCTTTAAGGGCAGTCGTCAGAGTTTTTGTCTGTTCGTTATATAAGGCGAGTTGTTCACGATGCTCTTTCGTAGTCGGTAATTCTCGACGCACCCAGTCGGAAACATACTTCTGGCTTTCCCCATCAAGCACCTGAGTGCTGCGGAAGATGCCGGCTAGGGCGTAGTAGTCGGCTGTTGGGATGGGATCGAATTTGTGATCGTGACAACGGGCACAGCCCAGCGAGAGCCCGAGGAAGGCTTTACCGATGGAATCGATCTGTTCATCGACGATATCGAACTCAAGTTTCTCTTTATCCCGTTCACTCAGCATTTTCGGGCCGACCATCAGAAAGCCGGTCGCGACTAGATGATTGTATTGCTCCTGCGGATCCTTCGCGGGCATCAGGTCGCCTGCAATCTGCTCGCGAAGAAACCGATCGAATGGTTTGTCGTTATTGAATGCCTCAATCACATAATTGCGATACCGCCACGCATTATGATAAGTGGCATTGAAGTCGTTACCGTTGGAGTCGGCGTAACGAACAACATCGAGCCAGTGACGGCCCCAGTGTTCTCCGAACTGTTTGGAAGCCAGCAACTCTTCGACGGTATTCTCCCAGCGGTCAGCAGAGGGGTCATTCACGAAGTCCATAATCTGCTGGGGTGATGGAGGCAAGCCTGTTAAATCATAATACAACCTGCGAATTCTCTGTTCAGGACTGGCGATGGAATTAGGCGTGGCTCCAACTTTATCGAGTGCCTGCTGCAGAGATTGATCAATCAACTTGGTTGTCGAGAGTCCTGCAGGAGTACTTTCCGGCAGAGGCTGATAAGCCCAGAATTGACGAGCCGCCTCCCAGTCGATGCCAGCCTGTGCTTTTTTTTGTGTCGGAGCCCGAGGATCGATCGCGCCGGTATCAACCCACTGTTCGAAATCGCGAATCACATGCTCTGGCAATTTGCCAGACGGGGGCATTTCGTAGCTTTCGTATTTGAGCGATTCAATCAGCGTACTTTCCGCCGATTTGCCCGGCACAAGCGAGGGGCCGGAATCTCCACCGGCCAGCAAGCCTTCCCGACTGTCCAGCAGCAAGCCCCCTTTAACGGCACTCGCTTCGACCGAATGGCATTCGTAACAATGCTTGACGAGTACAGGCCGGATTTTTTTCTCAAAGAACTCGACTTCACTTTGCTCAGCCTGTAACAGGCTAGAACTGAGAAGTTGAGAGCTGAGAATAAATCCGAAAATTAAGCGTAAGGACTGAGTCATAAACAGGACGTTCCGTACAGGTATGCGTAGCAGGTGGGACTTCCGACAGACACTCATTGTCGTCGAAGCAGGTTGTTCAGTACGTTTTCAATGACAAGACAACATATGAAATATAACCGATCCAAGACAGACTCAAAAGCCTTTTCTGGAAGGATTCGATATCTAATCCAAATTCCTTACTCAACAGCATTTCCAGTCGAACAGGCCAGAGCACTACCCAG
Organism: Rubinisphaera italica; assembly: GCF_007859715.1. NCBI lineage: Bacteria > Pseudomonadati > Planctomycetota > Planctomycetia > Planctomycetales > Planctomycetaceae > Rubinisphaera > Rubinisphaera italica. The sequence goes on along the minus strand of NZ_SJPG01000001.1, from coordinate 5,516,504 downwards.
ATCAGAGTAATCGGCATATTATGAAACACAGAAACGGATGATCGATTTCGCCCTACCAACAAAAAGCGGGATATTAACAGAAGTCTGAGGATTCATTTTTGAAATTTAACAACCGAGAAGAATTTCTGACGAACGCTGGAATTTTCGAGTTTTCCCTACTCGTGGTCGCACTTATTCTGGGCTGGGTTTGTTCGGTTCAGCCGACAGAATATGTCATATTCTCATGGAAGCCATTGATTTACGGCTTGTTGGCTGCTCTGCCTCTGTTTGTCATTTTTATGGCCATTGAACAGTTGCCGATCAGTTCCGTTCAGAAGGTTCAACAGACGGTTCTCGATGCTATGGGCCGTTTTCTGGCAGGCTGCAACCATCTCGAACTGGCCTTGCTGGCGTTGCTGGCAGGAATTGGGGAAGAAATTCTGTTTCGCGGGTTTTTAATGACGTGGATCGAGTCTTTTGCGGGGTACTACTGGGGACTGGCGATCAGCAGCCTGGCCTTCGGACTGATGCATGCCGTCACCTGGGTGTACACAATTTTTGCGACGGCAGCCGGGTTTTATTTTGGATTCGTATTCGACATTACCGGGGAACGGAACCTGCTGGCTCCCATCGCCACACATGCCTTTTACGATTACCTCGCGTTCCTCGTGATTGTATACGAAGCCCGAAAAACACAACCTGATGAACCCGATCCCAAAGAATCGGAACAGGAATCGTTCGAGTGGTAAGAAAAGAAGACGACATGTGGCGGGGGCGCTCTCGAAGAGAAGCCCCCGAATCGTAGATATGAACTTCCCCGGGGGCATCCGCTAAAGCGGAGCGCCCCCGCCACCCTCATCGTGAATAATTCTATTCAGGTCTTTCAGGCTTATAATTTCACAGGAGATGAAAACTCAAATGCGGATCGTCTTAACTTTGTTAATCGTGACTCTACTGACATTTTCCTCCGATTGGGCTCAGGCGGAGCCAGAGACTTCTTCTATTGAAACCGCTACCGCAGTCAAACTTCCTGATATCAAGGGCAAAACTGTCGAAGTTCCAGTTGGAGCTTCCGAAAAAATCACTGTGCTCTGTTTTCTGGGCACGGAATGTCCACTGGCTCGGTTGTATGGTCCTCGGCTGGAAACACTCTCTCATAATTTTGCCAAGGATGTCCGCTTTTACGCCATCAACAGCAATATTCACGATTCTCTTGAAGAATTCGCTGCCTATGCAGAGGCTTACAAACTGACATTTCCGTGTGTTAAAGATTACGAAAACAAACTCGCTGATCGAATGGGAGCCGAGCGGACTCCGGAAGTGATCGTACTCGATCAAGCAGGCAAGGTTCGGTATCAGGGACGAATCGACGATCAATATCTACCTGGCATCGTCAAGCCGGAACCGACTCGTTCGGATCTGAAGATTGCCCTCGAAGAACTTGCTGCCGGAAAAGAGGTTTCCACACCCGAGACCAAAGCGGTCGGCTGTTTGATCGGTAAAGTCTTCCCTGAGGAAATCACGACCGACATCACTTACACTAAAGAAATCGCACCGATCCTGCAAACTCATTGTGTGGAATGTCATCGGCAGGGAGAAATTGGCCCGTTTGCACTCACACAGTACGACGAAGTTGTCGGCTGGGGTGAGATGCTGCTCGAAGTGATTGATGAAGGCCGTATGCCTCCCTGGCATGCGAATCCAAAAGTTGGGGCCTTCACCAATGCCCGCCGGATGAGTGCAGAAGAAATCAACGCTCTGAAAACCTGGGTTCACGGCGGAATGCCTTACGGGAACGCCGAGGATTTACCAAAACCGACATCTTATGTGCAGGGCTGGCAATTCAAGCGGGAGCCGGATCTCGTTTTCGATATGCATCGGAAACCATTCGCCGTGCCTGAAGAAGGGATTGTCGAATATCAGTATTTTGTGGTCGATCCCAAATTCACAGAGGATACCTGGGTCACCGGCACTCAAATCGTGCCGGGCAATCGTGCGGTTGTGCATCACTGCATTGTGTTCGTCCGTCCGCCCGATGGAAAAGATTTTCGAGGACTTGGCTGGATCGCAGGATATGTTCCCGGGCAACGCTCGGTGAACATGCCCGAAGGTTATGCCCGCAAAGTTCCAGCGGGTTCGCAGTTTGTCTTTCAGATGCACTACACACCCAACGGTATCGCTCAGGAAGATATGACGAAAATGGGCCTGCTAGTCACCGATGAGAAAGATGTCACGCACGAAGTTTCGACACTTGTTGCCATCAATCACGATTTTGAAATTCCCCCGCATGCAGCCGACTACGCGGTGAATGGGGACATCACAAATATTCCAGATCGTGGCGAACTGCTGGCGATTACGCCGCACATGCATTATCGAGGCAAGTCGTTTCAGGTGACTGCCAAAGTCAACGACAGTAAAGAACTCTTGCTCGATGTTCCTGCCTACGATTTCAACTGGCAGCACGTTTATGAACTGGCCACGCCGCATCCGCTTGCCAGCATCGAAAAACTCTCATTCGTTTCAACCTTTGACAATTCAGAAGCGAACCCTTTCAATCCCAATCCGGAAGATTATGTGACCTGGGGAGATCAAAGTTCCGAAGAAATGGCGATTGCCTTTTTTGAAGTCGCCTATCCTCTGAAAGAATCTGGTGAAACCCAAAAAGCGAAACCAAAGCAGGAGCAGGCAAAAGACCCCGAGCGACAAAAGCGTGTGGATGCTTTCGTCGTCGATTTCTTCAAACGCTTCGATCAAAACGAAGACGGAGAGATCAAACGGGAAGAACTTCCGCTCTCGATGCGACGCTTCGCCTTCAAAAAATTAGATCGCGATGACGATGGTCGGCTCGACAATGAGGAAGTGAAAAAGCTCGCCGATTCGTCGGGATCGATTTGAAATCCCAAGAAATAAGAACGCCTGACGAAACTGAAATTGTTTTTTTAACCACAGAGGCACAGAGGACACGGAGAAGTCTTGAAATCCAAGGTTTATGAAGAGTTCGATTGTTTGAGCATGACAGACATTTTCCTAAAATTTCTCTGTGTCCTCTGTGCCTCTGTGCCTCTGTGGTTTTAATCTTTCTCAAAATCTGTTGAGTCATTTTCGAAGTTTGGTTTCAAACTGAAGTATTGCAAAACTCCACATACAAGTTACCTCCACTTCGTCAGGCACAGCCTGACCTACATTTTTTCAGAAATCGTCCTGCTCCATGAATCGGCTTTTTGATCGTATTTTCGGAAGCACGGTCGATGCTCCGCTGCTTGTCACGCTGTTGATCCTGCTGCTCAGCGGAGCCGCTCTGCTTGGATATTACGATCCTGATCGGGTCACCTCCCTGCTCAAGCCACGAGCGGAGATGGAAGCGGTTCCCGAGCCTGCCCCTCCACAACCCAAAGCCGAAAAACCCAAGACTGACGTTGTTGACGAGGCTCCGAAACCCAAACCGAAACCTCAACCACAAATCCCGGATGTCGATACCGTCAGCCTGACCGATTCCGATGTCATTCTGGTTGTGAAATCGAAGCAGTTTTTCACACCCGAAGGAGCAGCTGCGATTCGGGATGTTGTTTCAGCACTCGATGCCTTGCCCTATGTTCGCGACATCTTGTGGATGGACCGGGCACCCGTGCTGAATCTGTTTGGTTTTCGAGAATCCCTCTTTCCGAAAGCCCGGGCTTCACAACGGCAATTTGATGAAGCTCGCGAAGCAGCCGTCAATCATCCCCTGATTGGTGGCCAACTCCTCTCGCGTGATGGCGAAACGATCTTACTGCTCATCAAGTTCGACTGGCTGTTCGTCACGGATGATGCCGACTGCACGGAAAATCTCAAACTGACCGCAGCTCAGGCAGCTTCAAAATATCAAGACATCGATTTTGAATATATGGTGACGGGGAAGGTTCCCAGTTATCTCACGTTTATGGAATCGCAGGAGAAGAATCGTTTCAAATATCAGATGATCGGCTATGGTACCATTCTGGCGATGGCGATGATTCTGTTTCGCGGTTTCCGAGCCGTGCTGATTGTTTCGCTCGCTCCGGCAATCGGTGTCTTCTGGACTCTCGGCATTCTGCACTACTTCGATTTTCAAGACAATCCGTTTAACGACATCATCCTGCCAGTGCTACTGAGTCTGGTCGGCTTGACCGATGGTGTTCACCTGATGGTCGAAATTCGCAAGCTCCGAAGTCAGGGATGTGATGTCCGCGATGCGGCTCGAACGGGTATCTGTCGCGTGGGGCTCGCCTGCGCGCTTACTTCGATTACGACCGCGATTGGTTTTGGTTCACTTTCGCTCGCTCATCATGAAATCGTCCGTGAGTTCGGCATCTGCTGTGTGATCGGCGTGCTGCTTACATTCTTGTCGGTCGTTCTGACAATTCCTCTGCTCTGCTCAACTCGATTAGGGCGGAACATTCATAAGGGACACGAGAAAGGTTTGATCGACCGAAATCTCAATCGCATCAGTGGTTTGATCACGTTTATCCTGCATCGCTCCAAAGGTTTTGCCTGGGCGGCGATTGCCTGCACAATTCTGTTCTCTGCGATTTCACTGACATTGCGGCCCGATGAACGTCGTGCCAATGCGTTGCCGCAACATTCCGAAGCAGTGCTGGCGATCAAGCATATGGACGAGGCGTTTGGTGGACTGGAAATGTCATCTGTACGAATTAATTGGGACGACCAAATTGAGTCCGATTCGGCGGAAGTGCTGACGGTCATCATGCAGGTAGATGATCTGCTCGCTGCCGAGTCTTTGATTGGCAGTCCGATCTCGATCCGCAATTTCATCGATGTCCTGCCCGGTTCCGGCGAACCTCAGGACCGCATGCCGCTCCTGCAATTATTGCCCGCGAGTCTGAAACGGGCCTTCTATGAACCTGAAAGACAACGTGCGGAAGTGAATTTTCGGGTACAGGATTTGGGAATCGCCAGATATGGACCTGTCTTTGAACGGATTGAAGCCGGACTCGAAACAATTCAAGCCGAGCATCCTCATTTCAATTTTGACCTGACCGGTTCAGCTGTCTGGCGATGGGAAAATCTGTATCAGATTGTGATCGACCTGGCCGCCAGTCTCGGCAGCGCGACATTCATAATCTTTCTGGTGCTGGCGGTTGCTTATCGTTCATTGAGAATTGGTTTGATTTCGATTGTTCCAAATCTGTTTCCACTGGCGGTCACTGGCACGTTTCTTGTGATTTATGGCCAGTCTCTCGAAATCGCCAGCGTGTGTGCGTTTACGGTTTGCCTGGGGATAGCGGTCGACGACACAATTCATTTTCTGACACGTTATCGAGAAGAAAGCCGTAGAAAGCCTCAAAATGCTGCGATTGCCCACGCGTTCACAGAAACCGGAACCGCTCTGATCATGACCACGATCGTTCTACTCGTCGGCTTCACGACAGTCCTGTTGAGCGACATGCGCGATCAACGCATCTTCGCCGCGATGGGAGCGTTAACGATTGGCTCTGCTCTCTTTGCCGACCTGATTTTCCTGCCAGCGTTGCTTTCATATTTCATGAAGGATTCACAAGTTGAGGAATCAGATCAAAAAGAATCGCAACTGACTCCATTGTGATAGTGTGGACAATGACCTGCAACGTGATTACTTGTTATCAATTAACTGAAGTTTTGCAAAACCTCACTTATAAGCACGAAGCGCAAGCGAGTGAGTCTATTTCAAGATCAAATTGAAAACCGGACAAATAAGAACTCCTAACAAAACTGAAATTAATTTTACACCACAGAGACACAGAGGACACGGAGAAGGCTTCAAATCCAAGGCTTATGAAGAGTTCGATTGTTTGAGCATGACAGAACTTTCCGAAAATGTCTCTGTGTTCTCTGTGCCTCTGTGGTTGTAATCTTTCTCAAAATCGGTCGAGTCATTTTCGAAGTTTGGATTCAAACTGAAGTTTTGCAAAACTCCAGAATTAAATAAAATTAATGAACCGCAGATGAACGCACATATTTGACATCTGCGTTCATCTGCGGTTCCAAATAAATCACATCGAGTTGAGAAGTGCACTAACGACTGGTTACTGAAATACATACAGCACGTTTCCAACTCCGTTGATTTTTCACGAAGCTTAAAGTCCTTATGCAAAACGTCACCACAATTTCTGAAGTTCGCCAAATTCTCCATGAAGTACGACGATCAGGAAAGTCGATTGGGTGCGTCCCGACTATGGGAGCTCTGCACGAAGGGCATTTGAGTTTGATCGAAGTGGCTGTCGAGCAATCTGATTTCGTGGTGGTGACGATTTTTGTGAATCCAACACAATTTGCTCCTCATGAAGATTTGAGCAAATACCCCCGCCCGTTGGAACGGGATCTGAAATTGTGCACAGAAGCCGGGGCTTCGCTGGTTTTTCATCCCTCTGCTGAAGAGATGTACGCAAAAGATTCACAGATTTCAGTGACCGTTGGCTCATTGGCAGACTGCTGGGAAGGGGCAAGCCGTCCAGATCATTTTGATGGCGTGGCGACTGTTGTGACGAAGCTGTTTAATGTTGTTCAGCCCGATCTGGCTTTTTTCGGAGCCAAGGATTATCAGCAGCAGAGCATTATTCGAGCGATGTGTAGAGATCTCGATATTCCTGTGAAAATTGTCACCTGTCCGACGATCCGCGAAGAATCCGGGCTCGCGTTATCGAGCAGAAATGTCTACCTTTCCGATCAGGAACGGGAAATTGCGGTTCATATCTCCCAGGCACTTCTGAGAGCAAGAGAGCGATATGCCGATGCGGAATGGTCTCTGGAGCAATTGCGTAAAACATTGAGACAGGAACTAAATGAAACCGGCGGACTGGAACTCGATTACGCGACCATTGTCGACCCAACCACTCTGGAGGAAGTTCTTGAGAAGCAAAACACGATGGTTGCATTAATCGCGGCTCGTGTGGGAACAACACGACTGATTGACAATATGGAATTGTCACTCAAATCATAAATAAAAATAATAAAACCGCCAAGACGCCAAGATGGACAAGAAGGTTTTCTATAAATAATTTTGAAACCACAAAGAAACGAAGAGATCTGTAACAAAATCAGCTCAAATCCATCAGGTTGTTTTGTGATTGATTTTCATCATTCACTAATCTCTTCGTGCCTTCGTGCCTTCGTGGTAATAAAACAGGAAATTTCTTATTTCTCCTTGGCGTCTTGGCGGTTCAATAATTATATCATTAACGGATACAGAATCCGTTTGCATAGAGAGATTATCTAATGCGGCAGATATTGTTTTATGTGACACTCAATCATCCGTTTTCCATTCTGCCGAATGGAACCCAAGCGCATCCTCTGCTGCAGATTGGTGCAGGCATTCTCCTGCTGTTTGTCTTTTGCTGCTATGCGTTATGGTTCTGGAAATTCGGAATCAAACAACCTGAGGGTGAGCAGGCAAAGCCCGTTACGCTCAAGTCCACATTAATGATGCTCGCCATTCAATTGGTCGTCGTTGGCACTTTGGCGATTCTATTTGTACCGTTCCGCATCTTTCCCGTGTTTGGTTACGGCATGATGCTGCTGATCGCATTTGTCGCAGGGGCCGCCTGGGCAGGAACGCGAGCCGTCAAGGTTGGTTATTCGCGCGAACTGATCTGGGATGTTGCGATGTGCATTCTCGTTTCTGGAGTCGCGGGCTCGCGTATCTTTTATCTCGTTCAAAAACGAGATCAGGTCTTTGAGAATGTGAGTGGAATTCCAGACTTTCTCTTTCGATGTGTCAACCTGACTGATGGTGGCCTCGTATTTTACGGCGGCATGATTCTGGCCACTCTCTCCTATTTTGCATTCTGCTCATTGAGAAAAATCCGTCCGATTAATCTGGCGGATGTGGTTATTCCATCCATCTTCTTAGGACTTGGCTTTGGCCGCATTGGCTGCCTGCTCAATGGGTGTTGTTATGGGGATCGCTGCGACTTGCCCTGGGCGATCACTTTTCCGCCCGGCTCTGTGCCACACATGGCATTGGTCAATCTCGGATTTCTCAGTCCTGAATCCCTCGGCAGTTTTCCGTTGCATCCGTCGCAAATCTATAGCTCGATTGGCGGATTTCTACTCGCGTTTGTAACAGCCGTTGTCTTTCGATATCGCCGCCGGATTGGTGAAGTGCTCGCAGTCGGAGCCATCTTTTATCCGATCAATCGCTTCCTCATCGAATTCGTTCGAGGTGATGAATTTACAGTGCTCGATACCGGACTGACTCCCTCTCAAAACGTGAGTATTTTGATCGTGATTGTCGCTTTGGCTTATTTAGTCTGGCTGGAATTCTATGGGGAGGAAATCGAGCCGGACAGCTCTCCTCAGGTGATCCCCAAACGATCGAAAGCCGGTTAGGCAATTCTGAGACAATACAAGCACGAAGCGCAAGCGAGTGTGTAATTGATGTCGACACACTCGCTTGCGCTTCGTGCTTGTATTATCAGAATCCGTCATCTCAATAATACGGATTGCTTCCCTTAGCACAGAAACATATAGTGAGTTTCTGATCTTAATTGTTAGTGAATATCAATCTGTGGGAGCAAATTCGATGGTTGGACCGATGACACGCCGGGCATTACTGGGAACTTCAGCTGCGACATTGGCACTGGCTCCCTGGAAGATGAATTCTGCCTGGGCAGCCGACCAGAACAAAGACACTGAACTTCGCGAAGCCGCCCGAGCGATTCCTCTGGTCAGTGACTGCGATGTGATTGTTTGCGGTGGAGGTCCAGCCGGGATAGCAGCCGCGATTTCAGCCGCTCGAAGTGGAGCCAAAGTTCGCCTCTTCGAATGCCATGGCTGCCTGGGAGGCGTCTGGACAAGCGGAATGCTCAGCTTTGTAATCGATGCGGCTAAGCCCGGTTTGAATGCGGAGATCACCGCAAAACTGGATGCTCTCGGCGCGAAAATGACCGACTACCGTAAATCCGACGATTCGCATTACGTGTACGATGTCGAAGGGATGAAGTATCTGCTCGAAACATTGTTCGATGAATTGAAGATCGATTACGTGTATCACTCACGGGTCGTCGCTGTCGAGAAAGACAGCAGTAATCGTGTCCGGGCGATTGTGACCGAATCCAAATCAGGCCGTGAAGCCTGGGCGGCTCCAGTGTTTATCGATACTACAGGCGATGGCGATGTCGGTGCTTTGGCTGGTTGCCAGTGGCAATTTGGTGAAGATAAAACCTGCCCCTGCCAGCCGATGTCACTTATGGGAATTATCGCTGCCGATACAGCCGCGCTGGCCGAATATGATACCGCTCAAACCAGTGCCAATAAGGATCGACTCCGCGAAGAAATGCTACGGGCGGGTGTCGAACCAAGTTATGCCAAGCCGACTCTCTGGAACTTCGGGCATGGCGTGGCAGCGGTTATGATCAATCACGAATATGGCGTCGAGCCATTCGATGCGGCTCAGGTCACCCGGGCTACTGTGAATGCACGGCGAGAACTGTACCACATCACCCAAGCCCTCAAAAAGACGGGCGGAATGTGGGAAAATATTCGGCTCGTTGCGACAGCCGAGCAGATTGGCGTGCGGGATGGCCGACGGATTCAAGGGCGATATGAAGTCTCAGTGAATGATGTCATTGCAGGTATCCGACATGACGATGCAATTTGCCGATCGCATTTCTCTGTCGATGTGCATGCGGCGACTCAGGAACAGAATCGCAAAGCCGCTTATGGCTCTAAGGGAGTCAAAGCCAAGCCATTCGACATTCCATTACGAGCGTTGATAGCCGCTGAGGTCGATGGCTTATTGATGGCCGGCCGCTGTATCAGTGGCGACTTCTTCGCTCATGCCAGTTATCGCGTGACTGGCAATGCGGTCGCCATGGGAGAAGCCGCAGGCGTGGCTGCTGCACTCTCTGCCCAGAAACAGATGCTGCCTCATCAACTCCCGTGGATTGCCGTGGCGACTCAGTTGGAAACGGTGAGAAATCAGGCGGATAACAATGCATTGCTGGCAGCAAGTCGATAATAAAGAAACAAGGGTGGCGGGGGCGCTCTCGAAGAGAAGCCCCCGATGTAATACGTCCGGGGGCTTCTCTTCGAGAGCGCCCCCGCCACCCTGTCAGTTCCTAAAACTCACCAACCACATTTCCATCGGCCATCTCAGCCAGATTTTCAAAAGTCTTCGGATCGACATTTGCGGAGACGGCTCGAACTGCTCCGTCAGCCATCAGGACAAAAACGACATCATTCTGAAATGGACCACCAATTCCATCTGGGCCATTGATATAAGGCTGTTTGGTCAGACTGCGGATTGTGCTTTTGCCGCCTTGAGCCCATGGGCCGATGTCGTCATTGACCTGGGTGACCATCATTGTATTGCTGGTGCCATCGGTAATATCGCGGAAACGGGTTTCACGATCATAGCCAAAGATTCCGCAGCCTGGTTGTCCAATTTTTAGTGTGGCGGCATTCTTACCTGTGCCGGCAATTCCTGCATAGTGGATCGGGGCAAACTCTTCGAAGTTCTGGTTCTGCGCAGGATCCATATAAGTACTGATCATGAATGTGGCTGTCACTTCATTCTCACCTGCATTCCAGGCCTGATCCTTCTGTAACTGCTCGTACACAAAACCTTCTTCAATAAATGGAAGAATCGAAGCGGCCCAGCTGAGACGTTCATCCGGCTTGAGCTCGGCATTTTCCATCGTTCCACTTGGGAAATGGCCATAGGTATCGGCATAGTTGTGCATCGCCAGGCCGATTTGCCTCATGTTGTTTTTGGATTGAGCTCCTCGAGCAGCAGCGCGAGCCTGTTGTACAGCAGGCAATAACAAGGCCACACCAACCCCAGCCACACCAACGGAGCTCATTCCGCTGTTTCCACCCATCATTGGAATCCCAACCGTCGAACTGCGGGAGTAAAATTTGATGCCGTTTTCATCAGCGACTGAAACAGCCAGATTCGGGAACATGGGAGCAGTGATGGCTTCTGCAGGAGGGAAATCCTCGACATAGAAAGGCATTTCTTCATCGATTTCGAGAACATTATCCATGACTGACTGTTGCAGAATTGGTAGAAACACCATTCCCCAGTTGAGCATCATCTGATAGGTGTCCCGGGTGTTGACAGCTGTCAGCGAAGTAAATTCTTTGGGCAATTCTGCCAAAGCTGCCTGATATTCGGCATCTGGTTCCCAGGCAGGAAGCTTGCCATCCACTCGTAATTGAAATGACTTAATCGATTGCGGCATCAATCCGACAACCAGCCAGTCATCCACAACTCTTAGGGCTCCATATTGAAAGGTTTGATCTCCGTCTCCGGTAATATCAAAGACAATCAAATCTTTTCCATCCTGCTCGATTCGATAAGGATAAACAGGAAGTTCGAGATACTCTCCATTCTCTTCGGCCTTTTCGAGTCGAGCCATTTGAGCATCGATAAAGGATTCGATTCCCTCAGGATTTTTGAGTTTGACACAAAACGTAATCCCTGTGCCGAAGACACCTCCATTGGCATCGTCATAGATACAGGCAACGTTTCCAAGATGATCGAGCAGGTCGGCTTTGGGATCGAAGCCCAGCATCTGTGGAAGAGATTCAATAATTTGATTGACCTGCTCTTCACCATCCGGTCCCATCAGGCCAGAATTGTTTTTCGCCAGACTAACCAGCTGATCGTGCAGGGCAGCAGGATCGCATTGAAAGACATTGAACCAGTTTGGCTTCGATGGTAACGGCGGCAAATCTTTCAGGGTGAGCATTGGCCCATCCTGCTGGCCTAGACCGACAATCGAGGTTTCTGTCCATTGAGATTCCCCACGATATCCCCCCCGGTTGATGACTGAATCGAGCTTATCCAATCCGGCAATTTCCAAGACTTCGGCAATCGTCAACTGTTGTGGAATCGGCAGCGTGATACCGCCATACTTGTTTTGCAGGGCCTGCCAATCGAGCCAGGATAATCCTGTCTGTTCGAAATCTGTTTCTGCTTTCAGAACAGCTTGCAGTCGTTCATTCTGGCTGATGTTGGGGGCGTCTCCAGAAATGCAGGCCATGGTCGAGTTCACCACATCGGGGCCGACCACCACAACCATGCTCTCGCCTTCTTTCCACATTCCAACTTCGATGCCGGGAGAGTCGGGGATGATGAAGCTGGCAATCTGACGACGGCCCACTGTCTGCATTTCGACATCGATATCTTTCTCGGCCAGCATTTCCTGTAGCAAATTCACAGCATCCGACGTCCAGGCACCACCCTCATTGAAGATAAATCGTACCGAGGGGATCAATTGATCCTGCTCTTCTGCCAGAGAAGCAGAGAGGATAAAGCCATGATTAATCAAATCATCTAGAGCCGCCTTGATGCCTTCTGCTTTGCCAGTGTTATCTCGAGCAATCGCGAAATCGACGACCTTCTGAAATAAGTCAGCCAGGCCGGAGTCGACAAAAGCTGCATACTCTGCGGTTTCTTTGTATGCCTCGGCATTCTCGGTAGTGCCCTCGAATTCTGCATACAGAAACGTACCTTGAGGCATCATCTGCTCGGCAGTTGCATCCTGCCAGACAAGCCCACTGGCCACATTCCAGCTCACCGCAAAGACGATGGCGATCAGCCCGATAGTAACAGTACGAAAGACCCAGCGATTTTGCTTCGTTTTCATTCGGAAGACTCCCGATTTATTAGCTGATTGACGAGCGGTAATTTTTATTTCGATTAACTCTGGCGAACGCAGATTGCCCGAAACTGGACGAATGTAGCTTAACATCCACGCATTCGCTTGGCGAGTTTCCAATCACAAAATGAATAAAATTTCCGAATCCGCTAATCATTTGAGCGATGCTCAGAGCGTGCCACCCACTTCGAAACTGTAGGTCAGGCACAGCCTGACCTGCGGCTTTCCGCTTTCTGCCCTCGGCTTTCCATCCCCCTGTCCCCTCCCGTGCCGACTTTCCGTTTTAAGAGTGAGAGGCAGCACAACGCGGCCTCAACAAAACAAAAACAACATCACTCTAAGGAACAAAACCATGTCACGCTTCACTCTCACACTGATCGCTCTGGCTGCTCTGACAACCTTCACCACTGCTGCTCAAGCGGGTGGTTGCTCAAAGGGAGGCTACAAAAAAGGTTACGGCGGCAACTACGGTGGAAATTATGGTGGTCACTACGGCGGCGGAAATTACGGCTATAAAAAGACTTACCACAACGATCACTATGTGAAACCCGTATACGCCAAGCCAATCGTTCACGAAGTTGTGATTGAAAAGCCAGTCATTCATGAAGTGATTGTTGAAAAACCTGTCTGCCCGGCTCCACTCCCTTCCCTCGGCTTCTTCGGTGTGATGTGTCCTGAAGGGATGCTGATCAAAGAAATTCAGCCGAACAGCGAAGCTTGCCGTTTGGGTCTGGCACCTGGCGATGTCATCAAAATGTTCGACGATATCCGCATCATCTGCGAAGACGACTGGACTCACGCACTCAAGTGCTCAGGCAAAGTCGCCTGCCTCAAAGTGATTCCCTGCGGACAACACACCATCCTGGAGTTCCACGCACAGTTGGCACCTGGCCTGGCTTACTAGGAGCATTCTGCTCCACCGGGGGCGGAATAGTAGGGTGTGTCCTGACGCACCGGAATCAGGGTAGAATTCAATTCGAAAGCGATAAGTGAATCGCGGAGGTTTCATTTTGGATTTGAGAGTCAATAGCGAAGTCATCTCGGCAGCATGGTGCGTCAGGACGCACCCTACAACTGCTCCACCGGGGGCAGTCGCTTGAACGATTTGGGTAAAAAAACGATTCCAGTTGCTCCTGCAGAGCGTCAAACGAAAACGAAAACGGGCGAGTCTGAAAAAGACTCGCCCGTTTTATTGTCATCTTAACCCGACGCGTAAGCGAGGGGCAGGCAAGACTTGCTGATTGATGCCAAATGCTTCTCACAATACGTTTTTCAAAATGCGATTGAAGACACTCTTGAACCATGAATACCTGAATTGCAATTAGAACTCCGTCCCCTCGCTGACGCTTCGGGTTAAGATTGGAGCGACGGCGTTCCGCTTTCCGACTTCGGCTTTCGCTCAACAGGCCACGCGAAGTTGAGCCTCTTCGGCGTTCAGGGAGACAATCGCGATTCCCAGTTTATCAGCCAGCTCGAGAACCTCAGGTTCATCGATAATAATCGTTTGTCCGGCTTCGACTGCGAGCACGCGGCCACCGGCTTCCTGCATGGAGCGGAGGGTTTGAACACCGATGGTGGGGACATCGAAGCGATAATCCTGTTGGGGTTTGGAGACTTTCACGACGGTGAATCCACCTCGTTTACAAAGCTCTCCTGCTCGCAGGATCGCTTTGTCAGTCCCTTCAATCGCCTCGACAGCGATGACGGCTGTGTCGTTCACGATGACGGTTTGGCCAATATCAAGCCGACCCATTTCTTTGGCCATTTCCCAGCCAAAGCAAATGTCTTTCCACTGAGACGTGGTCGGTTTACGGCGAGTCAGAAATCCATGTTGCACGAGTAACTCCGGACAAAAATCGAGAGCAGAGGCAAAATGAATACGATCCCGTTCAAACTCGCGAATCACCGCCAGCAGAATCGTATCATCCTTTTTATTATCGCTGGCATAACGCAGCCACATATGCATCGTTCGCAAATCCGGCATCAGTCGCCAAAGTCGATTCGACTGAAAGAGCACTGTCTTTTCAATTTTACCGGCCATCACCACATGATCGACCTGGTTCCGTTTGAACCAGCGAATCGCCTGACCAATGCGTGCCAGGGGAACCGTCGAATAATTATGGCAATAATCAACCAGTTCATCGGGCACCATGCCGGCAACACCGAGTCCATGCAGTTCATAACCCTGCTTTTGAGCGGCCTGCGCAAAGACGATTGGAAATCGCCCAGCACCAGACAGCAACCCGACTTTTGTGCCGGGTGGCGGGGTCTGCTGACCTGCTTCAAAATGTCTTAAGGGAATGATATCGGCCATGATTTTGACTGGCTGGAATTTGTGTTGTGTGTTGTATACAGAATGACGAATGATGCGACTTAAGCAGCCGGGCGTAGTTTGATCGACTCTGGTGAATCTGTCTGCTGATCGAGTTTTTTCTGGACGGCGTCCATTTCTTTCTGCAGTTTTCGCAACGTCTGACGCATCTCTGGAAGTTTCGTCTGGGCCATCATAATTTTGGCCTGTTGTTCTTTAGGCAGAGCAGGGGCTCCCAACATGGTTTGACCAAGTTCGACATCTCGAAAAACGCCCGCCTGAGCCATGATGCTGGCGCCTTCTCCGATCGTCACATGATCGGCGATTCCTACCTGACCACCAAAGCGGCAGTAGTTCCCAGTCGTCACGGAACCGGCCATACCAACTTGAGACACGATGACATTGTGCTGACCAATTCGGCAGTTATGGGCGATCATCACATGGTTATCGATTTTAGAACCACGCCCAACAACCGTCGGCTCAAACATCCCTCGGTCTACTGTTGTGCAGGATCCAATTTCGACATCCTGTTCCAGAATGACCGATCCGTAATGCTCAATTTTATGAAATGCACCTTCTCGGAATTGATAACCGAATCCATCGGCTCCAATAACCGCTCCTGCATGAATGATGACGCGATCCTGCAGTTCGCAATTTCCGTAGAGCACAGAATTGGGATAAAGCTTGACATCTTCTCCCAAGGTAGAATTCTCACCGATAACGACGTTGGCATGGATTTGACAACGGGCTCCAATTCGGCAGCCGGCAGCAATGGATACGTGAGGACCAATATAGGCATCATGACTGATGCTTGCAGTGGGATCGATAATCGCACTTGGATGAATTTGGGGAGCCGGTTGAGTTGTCGTGTTTCGGAAATGCGGAATCAGCGAAATAAACTGAGTGAACGGATCGGCAGTCACAATGAGAGCTTCACCGGAAAATTGCAGTTTACCGGGGTCGCATTCTTCAGGGATCAGCACAATGCTGGCTGATGTATTAGTGAGCTTATGAAGCTCCCGGGCATCGCCCAGAAACGACAAAGTGCCTGATTTTGAGCTGGAAATTGCAGAAACATCGTCTGCGGTCGCATCCGGATTTCCATGCAGGATTCCGGAGACGAATTCTGCGATTTTCGCGGCTGTTAAACTCATCAGGCTCATCCTTGAGCATTACGCGGATATTCAGAACCGCTTGTGAGAGACTCTCCAGACCTTGTCCAAGGCCCTATTGGATTTGTATAGCAGGAAATCAGTAAAAATTGCAAGACAAAATCCCAAATGGCCCAAATGATGCTTGGACAGTCAGGATTTTGTAAGAATGACAATCGCTCCCAAGGGGACGATGGGAACAAGCCAACACTACGGAGAAGTAATTTTATCTTGAGGTAGGATATTCATTTTTGCATATTTCATAACAAGCTCTTCAGGAACTCCCTTTTCAAAAAGGAACTTCAAACGTTTGTGGCAGTCCAAATATCCCCGAGTAAGTCCCTGAGCGTAGTCTCCGTCTAATGTTTGAATCATCATTTTTGAGATAATTGCATCTCGATCTTCTTTAAGGACTTGATAACCTTGATCGATAACGCTTTGACTGCAACGCTCCCATCCATAAATAAAGCCTTTTGAATAACTTGCTATTGGACAGAAAACCATTCTCTGCAGCTCCCCGCCTTTTTCTTTCCTTATTTCCACTTCGTGATAAAGAGTTACCTGGTCAGGGTAATTAATCCGTTTAGGAAATTTCAATAAATTTTGTTCCTGAAGATCGTCAGCCATCGATTGCGAAACCAGAACGAACAGAGCAGTAAAAATCATCAGGATATTAAGATTCGTCGAATAAATTAGTGTGGATTTGTGATTAATCATTTATCCTCCTGAAAATTCTGTGCCTGGGGAAAAAGTCAAACAGATGGTCGTCTAATCCTCACCCAAATCCGCATGCTTGAGCTTCTCCCTGAGGGTCTGTCGATGAATTCCCAGAATCTGAGCGGCTTCGGTGCGGTTGCCTTTCGAGAGTGCAAGAGCTTCCCTCAACAAAGTGGGCTCGACTTCTGATAAAAATTTTTCGTAAAGACCTTCCATGCTGGCCGATTTCGCCTCGGATTGAACTTGCTCATTCCACCAGTGTTTAATGGCGGTGTTCAATTGAGAAGTAGAGCCGAACCCATCGCTGGTTCTTGTCATGGGTGGCGGAAAAGATTCCGCCGAGATTTCGCCAGATCGCGTGACAATGACGGCATGCTCGATCACATTGCGAAGTTCGCGGACGTTGCCGTTCCAGGGACGTGAGTTTAATTCCTTGAGTGCCGCAGAAGAAAGTTTGACCTCTCCAGCAGGATCAAGGGTTCTCATGAAATGTTCGGCCAGCAACGGGATGTCTTCTGTTCGTTCCCGCAGAGGAGGGATTTCAATGCGGAAGACATTCAAACGATAAAACAGGTCTTCCCGAAACATTCCTTCAGCGACCATCGTTTCCAGATTGCGGTTCGTCGCGGCTACGAGGCGAAAGTCAGAAGACTGCTGATCGTTTCCGCCGACCAGAGAAATCAACTTTGTTTCCAGGACACGCAGCAGTTTGATTTGCGTCGTCATTTCGATATCGCCAATTTCATCAAAGAATGCCGTCCCCTGATTGGCGGCTTCGAGCAATCCGTGCCGTTCGGTAACCGCCCCGGTGAATGAACCTTTGGCATGACCAAACAGTTCGCTTTCAATGACCGATTCATTCATGGCCGGCACACAAACGGGAATAAATGGACCGGCTGAGCGTTTGCTGTATCGATGAATGGCGGCTGCCACCAGTTCTTTTCCAGTCCCGCTTTCCCCGGTGATCAGCACAGGGACGTCACGCTCAGCGACTACGGCAATTTTACGAAAGACGGCCTGCATTGCTGGAGATTTCCCCAACAACAATTGACCTTCATCACCGGAAGTTGAGTCAACCTCGGTAGAGATCGCTCCCCGCTGCTTTTCTTCAAGAGCTTTGCGGATGACCTGAATCGCATCTTCAAGATTGAATGGCTTGGTCAGGTATTCAAAGGCTCCTCGATTGATCGCCTTGACCGCCGTTTCGAGATTCCCGAAAGCAGTGATCATGATGATCGGTGTGGAGCCGATGCGGGTTTGCAGTTGTTCGAGAGCAGTCAGCCCATCGATGCCGGGAAGACGAATATCCATCACCACCACATCCGGAAATTGCCGACTTGTGATTTCAAGGGCGTCTTCCGCAGTTGCAGTTGTTGTGATGATATGGCCATCTTCACTCAGAGCTTGTTCAAGAGCCCAGCAAATGGAGGGTTCATCATCAACGATCAGAATATTGCTCATCGGAGGGCTCTCGTAACAATGTTACTTGTACTTTGCTCGTTCTCTGGAACGAGATCGTTGTGGTGCACGACAATCGAGCACTTTGAATTAATCACAAGTCCAATCCAAAAACTCTGACAGGCTTACGATTGAAAAAGTCGACATAAATCATTTGAAAAGTATCTCCTGATCAGCCATGATGGAGAGCAGGCTATTCCCTTCAATACTCAACCTCTCTAATTATAGCCAACATTCATCATGTGCATAAAGGGTCGAATCGATGAGAACCGTATCTGCTGGCGTCTTCTGTTTGATACTCTCCTGGTTCGTTCAACCTTGCCTGGCACAACCGGCAGAGGAAGCCGGGGAGTTAGAAGATCAAGTCCTGATTCTCGATACTTTTTCCAATGTTACCGACGATGATGGCGAAGAATTGTATCGCTACTATCGGGGCGATGTCCTCTATTATGATCGCAAGGAAAAAGATCGCTACCACACGACCGACCCCGCTGGCTGGATTCCTGCAGAGGAAGTGATTGAACTCGATAAAGCCCTCTCGATACTCGCCTCTAGAAGTCGTCGCCGTCGCAATGATCCCGAAATTCTGGCGGATCGTGTCCTTGTCCATTTGGCTCGTGCTGAATACGACGAAGCAGAAAAGGTGGCTGCACAGGTCCTGGACCGACAACCGAATCAAATCAAGATGCTGGTCACCCGGGGTCTTCTCAATTTGGAGTTGCTGCAAATCGAAGAAGCTTTGGGAGATTTGCAACGGGCTTATGAACTCGATCCGGAAAACATACAGACGGTCCTGCTATTGATTCGCTGCTATGAAGACGACAGTGACTTTGAACAGATTTTAGAAATTCTTGAAGATGCGCCATTCGTGGTCGAAGACGATGCCGACCTGCTTATTGAGCGATCGTATGCTCAATGGATGATTGGTGAAGATGAAGCTGCGATCAAAAGTGCCGACCTGGCGATCGAATTGGGGACGAAACGCTTTGCTCCCTGGCATTATCGAGGGAATGCCTACATGTCGCTCAGGGAGTATGAGAAAGCGATTGCCAGTTACGATGAGGCGATTGATCGGGATGAAGACTCACTCAACTCTTATTACTTCCGGGCAGACTGTTACGCCGAGTTGGGCCAGCTCGACAAATCCATCAACGATTACTCGACGGTCATCGAAGCCGATGCGGAAGATTTCGATGCACTCAAAGCCCGGGGTCGGCTCTATCGAACTCAGGGAAAATATGAAGAGGCTTATGCCGATTTCGATTCAGTCGTCGAAAATGCCGATGCCGATTCGACAATCGCTGTAGCCCTCTTCCTGCGTGGCCTGGTCGCCGAGGATCTGGGGAAAAAGGAGCAGGCTCTGGATGACTTGGATCGCAGTATCGAACTCGATCAATCGACTTCTGGCCCTTTCCGGGAACGTGCCCGGATGAATTACGGTCAAAAAGGAGCTGAAGCTGCTGAAGTGGATTTGCTCAAAGCGGTCGAGGTCGACCCCGATGACAGCCTTGCCTGGCGGTTTCTTGCGGATTTGTATCGACTGGAACAGGTTCCTGAGAAATCACTCAATGCGTACACCAAAGTAATCGAACTCAATCCGTCCGATTCGGTCGCCTGGAATAATCGGGGATTGATTCAGGAAACCTTAGGCCGACGCGACCTGGCTCTGGCCGACTATGAAAAAGCAGCCGAGTTGCGACCGGGAGATCCGACTTATCACACAAACTCGGCCTTGATGCATCGTGCCAACGGCGACTTCGAGAAGGCTGAAAATCATCTGTTGACTGCGATTGAACAATTTAATTCTCAGGATCAAACGCAATTGGCGGAATTGCACTATCAGCATGGAGAAGTGCTCCGGTTTGCCAGAGAGTTCGATCAGGCAATCGGTCAGTATGAAAAGGCCATCAAATTAGATGCCAATCATGCGAACGCCTACAACTCCCGAGGAATCTGTTACGAAAATCAGGGAGAATTTGACAAGGCTCTTGAAAGCTACGATACGGCGATCGAACTGAATCCCGAGTCACCCATTATTTTAACCAATCGGGGAGACTCCTACCGTAAAACAGGCCAGAACGAATCTGCTTATGAAGATTATACCAAAGCCATTTCCATGAATGATCAGCTCGCACTTCCATACAATCAGCGGGGGCTGTTATTTATTGATGTTGGAGATTATCAGGCCGCGATTTCCGATTTCCAGGAAGCCTTAAAGCGAGACCCCAACTATGGCTCTGCACAGGGAAATCTGGCTGACGCACTGCGCTTTGATGGCGAATATGAAGAGGCAGTCAACGCTTATTCAAAGGCATTAATCTCGGCTCCGTTGAATCCAGGCCTGCTCTATGGTCGGGCGGAGTGTTATCGCAATCTGGGACGCCGCGCCGAAGCGGAAGCCGGCTATCAAACCGTTCTCGCTCAGGATAATACTCACGACCTCTCCTGGGTCGGACTGGGAGAATTGTATGAAGCGGTGGATCAATTCGAACGAGCGGTGCAGCAGTTCACAAAAGCAATCGAAATCACTCCGGACTATGAATTTGCTCTCTACCGCAGAGGGTTCTGTTTATCGATGATGCGGGAAGATCGCAAATGTATTGCCGATTTCGATAAAGTTCTCGAGTTGAATCCCGATCACGTCAATGCCCGTTTATTTCGTGCGAATTCCTACCGTGATCTCGGCGAGTTCGACAACGCACTGGTCGACTACGAACGAACATTAGAAGTCGATCCCGATTACGAATACGTCTATCTGGGAAGAGGTCGCTGTTATGAAATGATGGAACATTACGTAGACGCCGTTGAAGATTTTGGGCATGCGGTCAAAATTGATGAGAGCATGGCCAGTGCCTTTAACGACCGCGCCCGGCTATTGGCGGGAGTCACTGCCCCCGAAGTTCACAATCCGAAGTTGGCAGTTGCGGATGCTCGTCAGGCCTGCAAGCTCACTGAAAATACAAATGTCGGTTATCTGGAAACCCTGGCAATGGCTCTGGCAGCGGCTGAGGATTTTGACGAAGCCATTAAAACGCAACAGCAGGCCATCGATCTGGCCGAATCTCAGGGAGGCTACTCCAAAGAGTTCCTGCAGTCTGCTGAGGATCGACTCAAGCAATTTGAAAACGAAGAACCAATTGTGATTGCCACAACAACCAAAGATGGAAAATCCAGCAAATCGACTCCTTCAAAATCATCTGTAAAAAGCGGGGGACTGTTTGGAGGAGCCGGCAAACTACTGGGCAGACCCTCTGAAGAAAAACCAAGTCCGAAACGAGGCCAGAAACGTCAACCTCCTGCCAGCGACACCCCCGCTCCACCGGCAATATAAAACATATACAATAATCACATG
The DNA here is from genome assembly GCF_007859715.1 of Rubinisphaera italica. Taxonomy (NCBI): domain Bacteria; kingdom Pseudomonadati; phylum Planctomycetota; class Planctomycetia; order Planctomycetales; family Planctomycetaceae; genus Rubinisphaera; species Rubinisphaera italica. Next base: position 5,494,916 of record NZ_SJPG01000001.1, on the reverse strand, counting down.
CCGGATTTAGCAAGATACAGCATATAAGCACGAAACACATCAGCTGTTTGCATCAATAATCGTAACCCGATGCGTCAGCGAAGGGCCAATGTGGCATTCATGATGAGTTGCATATGTCCCTGGTGGACTGTTCCGCTCAAAGCTTCGAGTTGTGTGCCACTGGCTTCGCCAGTGCAAGTCGAGATTGAAATGAAGGACACACTCGCTTGCACTTCGTGCTTATCGTTATGAGCGCATGGCAAAAGGCCGATCAAAGACCGGCCTTTTCAAAATCTGGCGATACCTCATGCGAGGATCGTTATTCGTCCTTGGTCTTCTTCTTCTTTTTGCCGATGACAGTCCTGATCACTCGGACTTTAGGCAAGCCCACTGGGCTTTGACCTTCAATCCAGCGATCTTCGGCTTTCAGGAATGCAATACGTTCCCCACGTTTGAGAACATTTCGCGTCCGACGCATTTTGCTGCTGGCTTTGAGGCTGGGATCGAGAGACATTTGTCTACACCTTCATCAATGAGCGATGCAATCATCGCATTCAATTCACAATTCGAAAAATCAGAGCCGAGTATCCTAATCGGACTTTTCTCTCAACGCAAGCCACCTTCGCTGAGGAATTCCGCAATTCTTATCCAAAAACAACCTCTTATCAGCCTTCTGTTCTGTTCTCGACGTCTCTATGAAAATTGAAACTCGAGAAACTCCCGTGAATGACATTCACCATCATCCACGTTATTCTGCAGGGTAAACACAATTCGACTTTCAAATCAGTCAGGTTTTATGAGTCAACCCCGGGCCATGCCTCCTCTTCGAGTCATATCCAGAGAATACAACATCTGCCTTAAACACAGAAATGAGAACGGTTTAAAAAGATGGACTTCTTAACCATTCTCGCCACCATTGTCTTCACGATCTTCGCATTCGGATACGGAGCCTGTTTTGGCAGTTTTCTAAATGTAGTCGTCTGGCGCCTGCCGCGTCACATGCCGATTCTGCTCGCTCGCAGTCATTGTCCTAAGTGCAAACAGGACATCAAAAGCACCGACAACATCCCCATCTTCGGCTGGTTGCGACTGCGGGGAAAATGCCGGAATTGTCATTTGCCCATTTCCCCACGCTATCCGCTCGTTGAAACCGGTGTCGCACTCCTCTTTGCTGTCCTTTTTCTGCTGATCGTCGTCGCTCATGGCTTAACATTGCCAGCCAGCAATCTCACCGATCATCGCGGCAACTGGCTTTCCGAATTTCCGGGATGCCCGCTGCTCTACGTCTATCTCCACCAAATCACCCTCGGCTACTTCCTGCTCTCGCTTGCTCTGATCGACGAAGACCATCAAAAATCTCCCTGGACCTGGACACTCTTCGGCCTCATGCTGCACGGCTTCTGGATGCTGATCGAACCCTCCGTCGGCCAACTCGATTTCCTCGCCGCCACTCAGGAACCGCTCCAGCAATCTCATGGCTCACTCTCTCAAGCCGGCCTCCTCAGCTTTCTCGGCCTGACCTTCGCCAGCCTCTTCTCTCTGATCTTCCGCTGGCTCAAAGTCCCTCACCAATTCACAAATTGCACCCAGTCAATGATCTTACTCGGAGTCTTCCTCGGCCCCGTCGTCCTCTGCTGGTCCACCATGATCATGAGCGTCTCGATGCTTGTCCAATGGAACACAAAACGATTGCTCCCCAACAATAACAAAACTACTTCCGGAGCCGCCCTGCAACTCTTCCTCGCCTGGCTCCTGATCCTCTGCACCTGGAGATGGTGGCCGATGATTGATTGGGGGGCAATGTAGAATGGAAATTCATGACTTTTGTGAAGCAAACTTGTCATAAGATTGTTATTAATGACCAACAATAGAATGACAAGTGTTGATTTAACTGCGTGGCTAAGTCATTCAGGAATTCGACTTATTTTGAAATTACAAAGCATCTCCTCTCAAGTGGGGGCAAGTCACCCAGGCATCTGAATAAAGGGGTCTCTAAAATATTTACGCGATTCAAGATAATCAAACAGCTTCTCACCCTGTAATTCTATAAACCAAGAATGTCGAGGAATACCATATGAACAACGATTGGGATGATTTGGAAGAACAGGCACGAGAACGAATTATCAACAATTCGCCTAAATGCCTAAACCCTTTCCGTATTACACGAGTTGATGATCCGACTGGAAGATCCGATATCGATCTTGTCACGACCTGGGGCATCGCCTGTAAATGTGACAATAATATTGGTCAGGTACTCGGCTATTCCCTCAAAGACTTCAATAAGTCTTATAATGGCCCACTGCAATTCGTACGACCACTGCATTTTGAATGTGGAAAATGCGGCTTGGTTTCCTTAATTATAGATGAGCATGGATTTAATAGTGAAGTTGCACAAATAGAGGGCGGCATTGGTTCTGCGACCTATCGAGGCACTGGTGAGACCTCCCCATTTCATTGTCACATGTGCGAAGCTACTTCTTTTGAAGTGATGACTTCCTTCATCTATTCTGATGGCGCTTTCGATCTTTTTGTTGAAGCACCAGAATTGCCTCCAGAAAATTTTTTTGATCTCTTTGAAGCCCGTGGAAAATGCATTCAGTGTGGTAAAGTAAATGTAATTGCAAGTTTCGAAGGCTAGAGTGTTCCTGTTAAGGCAGGAGAGTGTAGTAGGGTCTCGAAAGATTCTTGCGGGGCGGCGCGGCCGTAAGATCCTTCCTGGACAACTCACTGTTAACCTGAACGTCTCATTGACTTCATCCACCTGCGGAAGGGGAAGATACAGTTTTTATATTTTGAGAGCGAATGGTGGAGCATCTTGTGCCTTCAGCACTCAACCGACAATGTCGGTCGGGCCACCCTGCTTGGTTCTTTTTCTACCTGCCTCAACGCAATCAGGTATTGAAGGACAAAGCAAGTACCGGTGGTTCGCCTTGTTCGATTAGACGCCAATTAACAAAAGCAGCACCTTCGATCAATGCCTCGTACTGTACAGGGTGATTGGCTTTAAGTTCGGAGGCATGCTCAACCTGAATCGTAACCACTTGACCCTTTTCGCAATGAATCGTGCTCATCCCCTCTTCTGGATCAGAAAGCGACGACATGCAATCAATCCATGCATTCATGTTACAGCCATAGAAATCCGGGAAACCGAAAGCATTGGCAAACACCCCATGGAATGAGTCCCAATCTTCCAATCTTCTACCGTCTATGACTACCAAATTCCGTTTCATGATTTTCCAGATATTACGGATAAGTTATGAAGCTGGGCCACCTGCCAGGAAAGATAATTTCCAGACGGATCGCATAGCATACAGGTTTTACGATGAGGCTTCGTCTCCATATGATTGTGAGTAATCGACTTTTCCATGTCCAGAGTTGCGATAACTGCCCGGCTCAGTCATTGTCGATACCAACTGATTTGAAATTTAATTGCATGTCCATAATAGATTGGGCAAGGCACCCGGCTTCTGGAGAAACGTTTGAATGGCAGAAATCGTATTAACAACCCAGAATGCCCGTTATTGGCATAGTGCATTCGGGCTGCGGTATCTGCTGGCGAATTTGCAGGAGTTGCAGGCGCGGGCGACTCTGTTGGAATTCGGGATCAAAGATGCCACCAACGAAGTGCTCGAAGCGATTCTCAGTGAACAGCCTGTGATTGTGGGCATTGGTGTTTACATCTGGAATATCGAGCAGGCCACAAAACTGGTGGCCGATTTGAAACAGGTCGCTCCCGAATTGATCATCGTGCTCGGTGGCCCGGAAGTCAGTTATGAATGGGACGACCTGCCGATCGTTGCCCAGGCCGATTATTTAATCACCGGGGAAGGGGATATTGCGTTCCGGGAATTGTGTCGGGACTTGCTGGCTGGCCGAAAACCGCTGGAAAAAGTGATCCCGGCTGGCATTCCTCCGCTCGCCGAAGTGCAGCTGCCGTATGAACTTTATACGACCGAAGATATTGAACATCGCGTCCTCTATGTCGAAGCCTCCCGCGGTTGTCCGTTTACCTGCGAGTTCTGTTTGTCGTCCCTGGAAATCCCAGTGCGGCAATTCGATATCGATCAGTTTCTGGCACAGATGCAAAATCTGTTTGATCGCGGGGCTCGTCAGTTCAAGTTTGTCGATCGGACGTTCAATCTCAACATGCGGTTCGGACAATCGATCCTGCAGTTCTTTCTCGATCGCTATGAACCCGGCTTGTTTCTGCATTTTGAAATGATCCCGGATCGGCTGCCGGAAAGTTTACGCGAGATGATCATGCAGTTCCCGCCGGGCGTTTTGCAATTTGAAATTGGCGTCCAGACGTTTAATCCTGAAGTGGGCAAGTTGATCAGCCGCAAGCAGAATGTAGACAAGCTGGAAGACAACTTCCGCTTTCTCCGACAACAGACAGGAGTGCACATTCACGCCGATTTAATCGTCGGCCTGCCAGGCGAGACGCTCGATAGTTTTGGAGCAGGTTTCGATCGGCTCGTCGGCCTGAACCCGCAGGAAATTCAGGTCGGGATCTTAAAGCGACTCCGGGGAACACCGATCACCCGGCACGACACCGAATGGGAAATGCGATACAGCCCGCATCCGCCGTATGAAATCCTGAGCAATCGCCTGCTCGATTTTGCCACCATGCAACGCATGCGACGCTTCGCCCGCTACTGGGACCTGATCGCCAACAGCGGCAACTTCACAGAAACCTGCGCTGCTATCTGGGAACAGACCGATTCCCCCTTCACAGAATTCCTGCGGTTGACCGATTGGCTGTATCAACAAATCGAACGTACCCACGCAATTCCACTCCCGCGCCTGGCCGAATTGCTGTTCAACTTTTTAACCCAGGTCCAGCAGTTGGATCCCCAATCGATCGCCGAACGCATCTGGCAAGACTACACCCGCGGCGGCCGCGAAGACCGCCCACAGTTTCTGAGAAAATTTGACTTGCCGTTGCCTCCACAGAAGAAGAAAAAACAATCAAAAACCCCCACACGTCAGGCCCGGCATGTAGCCGTGCAGGAGTGAGTTGTCGCGTAAGTAACCCCCAAAGGCGACCCAAGCCATAACTGACTCGGCTCGCCTCAATTGGAAGAAACGATCTGAAACACGAGTGGAGATAATGAATTTTGCTGGTCAACAGAAATTGAGAGCGCATGGTATAGCATCTTGTGCTTTCAGCACCCAACCGACATAGACGGTCGTGCCACCCACGTTCTTATAGGAATATGATGCTATTGGGAAGGGTCGGAAGTACTCTCCGGGGCTTCGCTCGAAGTCGACTCAGGGAGGGCCGCATTCTTTTTATGCATCTCCAACCCCAGCTCCTTGAGATCCTTGACTTCTTGGTCTCGTCGATCCTTATCGGCTTTGTACTGACGTGCCGCCTGACGTGCCGCGAAGTCATCGCAGCCCAGACCAAGTAATAATAACGAAGTGAGAATTAGAGTTTTATGCATTGTTACCAGGCCTTGATCAAAATGGTTGCAATTGAGTGAAAGTTGTTGCAACAGGATCCCCAGCATAGACCAGAAATTTCCCTATGAACAGCGGGTGGGAAATTGGGATTTTGTCATTTGTGAAAAATGATCAGGGTAATCCGTCAGGGTGGCCCGACCGACCAAGTCGGTTGGGAGCTGAAAGCACAAGATGCTCCACCGTTCGCTCTCCATGACTAGAAAACGGCATCTTCTTCCGCGGGTGGACGAAGTCCAAAGAGACTTGCAGATTGAGCGTGAGTTGTCCAGGAAGGATCTGATGACCTCGCCGCCCTGGAAAGAATCTTTCAACGCCACACGGGGTTGGCTTTATGGGATTGATTGAGACCTAATAAAGCCAGAAACCGCAGGGTGGCTTCATCTTGCCGCTCCGCGACCCAACCGACAAATTCGGTTAGGCAACCCGCGTCAAAACGAATCCTACGAAACTACCGATCTAATTCTCTAAGGTTGAAATTAAGCTTTGAAGCATTTCAAACTTTACATTTGCACCTGCGATCCAAGCTATTAATGCGGAAGCTCGATCTTTTGCAGAGGCATTTAAAGGTGGTATTTCGTTCTCAGGAGGATTCAGTCCAAAAACAAGCATGTTCAGCTGACTTGTTGATAACTTCATAATTCTATCAGCAACAATCATTCGCTGTTGGGGACTCTCCACTGTTTCATTTTTCTCAATATGTTTGGGAACATGCTCCAAATATTCTTGATACAAATTATTGCCCGAATCACTCCCTGGAAATTTCTCATTTACAAGTAAAGATGTAGGTCTGTTCTCACCACCTAGTGCACCCAGTAACATAGCTGTTGCAGACTCTTCAGACAATCCGAATAGATCTGCGTAGACAATTGATCCAAGGAGACCTTTCACTTTCACTTTCTCAATTCTTAATGGGACCAATTTTCGACTTTCACTAAGAGGATCATCTATAAACGCGGCCTGCCATTCTGCTGCAGCGCATTCAGAATTCAAATACTCTCTTGAAAGAACAGCAATCGTACGATCAGTGTTTTTGATTGCAAAATCCATTTTATTCACGAAATTTGATCCTGGCAGAAAGTCCTTATACTGGACGGTCACTTGATAACCTGCCTGCACAAGAACTTCTCCGATCCATTTTGCCCAAATTTCATCTGCTTTTGTATAGCTAATAAACACAGATTCCACGTTAGTCTCCTCTGCAGGATTGCCTGTAATTGATACCACATTCCAATTGGTAATTTCTCGTTGTTTTAGAAAATAATCAGTTGTAGATTTTCTGGGGCGATCAGTAGTAATCACTATAGCTGCCTCTTTCTTGTTGTCAACTATAGTTGACTCCAGGTTCATGAGTGACCTGTGATCATAAACAAACTTGAATTGAGGAATCGATCTTTTTTTGTTCCCATCCCCCCACCAAGCAAGAGTACACACCAACTTAACATCTTCAGCATTTAAACCATCAATTAGATGTCCATCTTTAATAAATAACTCTCTTCCGCCCACTGATATTGCTTTTGAAAATACGTTCATTAATTTTTGTATGTTGGTGACTTCAGTTTCATAAAAACCAAGATCATGCAAATGTCTCGAAACAAATAGCAGAATTCTGTCTCGAAAAAGATCACCTGCTCTTGTTACTTTCATTTTACTAAGCTCTTTTGCTTCTTCTCCATTATCCTCTTTAATCATTATGTAGTAGTTAGCTAAATCTGGCCAATTTTCGATTGCTAGCTCATATGCATATTTTACATCTTTTTTAGTAGGAGTGAATTGCTTATTTACTGGATGGTTTGGAGGAGGAGATAATTTTTGCCTTAGAAATTCATTTACACTATTTCGTAAATGTTGATCCTCCATTGAAATGAGCATGTCGCCAAATCTTTCAAATAGTTCTGGACGGTTTATCCAAGGAACTGATTGGGTAAGAAGGTTTTTGGGAGTAAGCAGTATGTGTTGAAACTGATGTTTTGGTAAATAGAACTTATCATCTATCCAGCGACCCAAATTGTAGTCAAATCTTACTCTGCGAATATGAAATAACTGTGCCTGTTCAGAAGTGAGATATTTCTTTGTGAAATTTTGAGTGAATTTCAATAAGTATTCATGACAGAGATTTGTGACAAAATCGCTTAAAGCGTCTCTTCCGGATCCACTGGAAAATAAAAAAAGGCGTTCTACGTGACTGCTGACTGAGTATTTTTCTTTACCAAAATCTTTTAATGGACCTTTAAGCCCAATAATTGCACCTTTGGAAAACTTCTGTCCTAATCCGTGACCTGCGTTACTTCCAACAGAATAACCCAACCAGTTCTCGCGGATCTCTGAAAAATGTAGCAGTTCTTTTTCATCGACCTGTGAAAAATTGCCTGATATTAACCGATCCCTCACATATGCTAAGTAGTCGTCCCTGCATAACCCTGTAAAGTCTTTTATTTTAGGGTTGCAGAGTCAATTCGGTTTGGTATTTTTGACCAGCTTTCTTTCGTTCCCTCTCAAAAGCTGGTCAAAAATGTTGCCGAAAAGTTCCCGTTCTGAACCGGATTTGTTCACTGTTTCGCTTAAAAAAGTGATTGATCTGGAGCATCCGCTCGTCAAACTGGCCGCTTTAATCGACTGGGATGCGATTCGTCGGGAAATTGAACCCGTTTTCTGTGACGACAATGGTCGACCGGCCACGGATGTGCGGGTTGTGATGGGATTGTTTTATCTGAAGTCCGCTTTCGACCAGAGTGATGAGCAACTCATCGAACGCTGGGTTGAGAACCCTTATTGGCAGTGGTTCTGCGGCTTCACTGTCATGCAGCACAAGCCGCCAATCGATCCCACCACGCTCTCCCGCTGGCGTTCGCGGCTCGGAGCCGAGCGTCTCGAAATTCTTCTGCAGCAAACGATTCACGTCGCCCGTCGCACAGGACAACTTCGCAAACCCCAGCTCGAAAAAATCAATATCGACACGACCGTCCAGCCCAAAGCAATCGCCTTTCCCACCGACGCGCGTTTGTATTTTAAAGCCGCCCGATCGCTGGTTCGATTGGCTCAAAATGCGGGAGTGGTATTGCGGCGATCGTACAAATTCACCAACAAAACTCTACTGGTGATGCAGGGACGTTACTCCCGTGCGAAGCACTACCGGCGCGCCCGCAAATGCGAACGCAAACTCCGTACGCACCTCGGCTGCCTTCTGCGAGATATGTCGCGGAAGTTGACCAGCATCACGAATTCGACGCACCGGGAAGCCCTTGAACAACTGCTGACAATCGCCTGGCAAATCTTCAAACAACAGCGAACCGACAGTCCGAAAGTCTACAGCGTCCACGAGCCGCACGTCGAGTGCATCGCCAAAGGGAAGGCGCATAAGAAGTATGAATTCGGCTGCAAAGTGAGTTTGGCGACCACGAACGCCAACAGCTTCATCGTCGGGGTACTCGCCCTGCATGGGAATCCCTTCGATGGCCACACGCTACAGCAGGCGATTGATCAGGTGGTGAAGATCACCGAGGTTGAGCCCGCACACATCATGGTTGATCGTGGCTATCGTGGCCATGATTATGAGGGATCGGGGAAGGTGCACGTAGCTGGACGGATCCCAAAAACAGCGACGCGGGCGTATCGGAAAATGCTCAAACGTCGCAGCGCGATTGAGCCAACAATTGGCCATCTCAAGAGCGATCACCGGATGGAGCGAAACTATTTGAAGGGTCGCGAAGGAGATCGCATCAATGCTCTGGTGAGTGCAATTGGCTACAACCTGCGCAAGCTCATGGCCGGGTTGGCCTGCGCTCAATTTTTACCCATCCTGGCCATCGACAAGCTGATAAATCAGTTATGTCAACTCATTCTTCCGAGACAAATCCCCAACAATAGGCAGTTTTTGACAAGCTCATTACGACACACATGAACAAATCAGATATCGAAACGTAAAATCTGGGTTATTCAGGGACGACTAAGTATGCCACAATATGGCGGTGAAGCTGCTTGTGTACTGTTTTCTTACTGTTGAAGATTAAGAATGGGTCAATAAATAATGGAAGATCACTAACTAATGAAATGTCAAAGACATTCTCTTTTGAGAGAGTTTTTTCAGGAATTTCAAATACTTCTGAGAAATACATATATCTATTTTCATCAAAAATGTTGTTGAGAGGGTCCCAGTAAATTTGGATCCATCATATTAAATATAAAACACAATGAAAATAAATTTCAGCATTCCATTTGTCATGCCAAATGGAATGCTGTTAAATTCTGAGATTCCCATGTAATTTTATTACAATGGAGGGAATTAATAATAGCAGGTTAACCCGACCAGTTTTGACAAATGTTTAATAATAGAAAAAAACATCTCTCAATACGCACTTCATGTGTATTTAATTGTAAATTGTCACGAGAGGAATGTCACGTGGCCAAATGATGGAGTTTTCGAGCGTTAGTCTCTGAATAAACTATATTTTTAACGGATGCATGGGGCCTGTCGCAGTAAAACTCCAAGTACATTAATCGAAACTTGGGGCTCAATTCGTTCAACCCCTGCCTCCTAGACCAAGCTAACAAAATGATCGGGTTACCAACTGAATTCCTACTCACAATGCATGCTCACACAAGTGTGAGCATGGCACCCGCTTAGGGAATAGACAGCACCAAATAAAAAAGCCACCCCTTTCGGAGTGGCTTTTTTTGTCTTATCAACTTGTCATCCCATCAATCCACAAATCGTTCTGGGTCGGCTCTAAAGATTTCCAGTGTTGACTGGCTGGAGAAGAGGAAGAGTCTTTCCTGGTACCAGACGGCGAAGTCGAGGCGGCCGGGTTGTTCGAGGCCGTGTTCGATGAACTGGACGATGTCGACGCCTCCGTGAGCGGGGACATACTGCAGAGGATTCGCTTCGAATTTCTGCAATGCGTCTTCACTCGAGAAGTAGTAGAGTTGGTCTTCGTACTCGGTGCGGAAGACGGGGTTGGCGTCGACCAGTTCGAGGGTGTCGCGAAGGACAACCGGACAGAATCCTTTGAAGCCGGTTGCATCGCCACGGGAAGCGATCAGTTGATACTTCTCCTGTGGTGAGCGGGGTTCGGCTGCAGCCGTAGAAATTTGAGCAGGACGAGCAGAGTCGGGAATCGTCAGCTGGTTTGGTTCTACGGACACAGTGGTTTCTGCAGGGACTTCAGGCACTGCAGCAATCACAGGACGCTGCGGTTGTCCATCGCGACTTCGCCACCCTTCATCGGAAACAGTCACTCGACCGGGCAAGTCGACTTTCCGTTCCACGAGGGAGGCTGATGGTGCCAAAGGCAGATTCGACTTCATTTCTCCTTTTAAAGGAGGTTGTTCGGGCAATTCTGGAACCTGAGCGATTTCAGTCGATTCGAGAACCTGGGGCTCTTCACGAACCGGGGTTTCTACGGCTACTTCAACGGGCTTTTCCACCGGCAATGGCATCGGCTCAACGCGAGCCGTTTGTTGCGGAGTTGGCTCCATGACTTCCGTTTCAACGACTTGGGGATCGAGAGCTTTCGGAGCTGGAACTTGCAATTGCTGTGGAGCCGACTCGTCAACTTCGTTTAAAGACGGAGTCTGAACCAATATGGGCTTCTCTGTTTCTGGACTGGCTGTCATTGCCGGAATATTGACCGAGCCTGGAAGTGGTGGTAAGAGCAAATCCAGATCGGAAACCGTATTCTTTGAGGCCACGGCTTCAGCTGGGGTTGAAACTTTACCCGGCATTGGTGGTGGCAACGGAGGTAACAAATCGATTTGAGCTGTTGTAGTCGCCTGAGCCGGTGCCGGTGCAGGAGATTTCGCAGTTTTCACTGGAGCAGTTTTCGGAATGCTCACAACGGCTGGAGCCGGCGCGACATCAGAAACCGGTGGCGGTGGGAGCAGTAAGTCGTTAGATACGGTGACCTCTTCGATCGCGGTGGCATTTCTGGAATCAACATACTGCGGCTCTTCAAGTTTGATGCCCAGCTTAGCCGCGTTCTCGCGGGAAAATTCTGGATAACTCGCAGGATCATTCCTGTTCTGACTACTTGATTTCCCCGTCAATTTGGAGATAAATCGCGAGAACATCGAAGGTGGCTTTGTGGGGATCTTCTGCGACGAAATCGGTGCTTCGGTTCGAGCCGTTTCGGTTCGCTTGGTCTCAAATGCGTAAGGGCTTAAATCGGGAGCTTTCTTACCATCTTTTTCGTAAAGATGATTCAACTCCTGCATCACGCTGGAAGGCGGAGTCGCCGGACGCGTTTGTTCGGCTGGAGCCGAGTAAGGCTCGTTTGACGGAATCGGTTGAGAATCAGGATCGTTGAAATCCGGCAGCGGATACGATTTGACCTTCTCGTTCGAATCGTTGTACGGTTTATTTGAAAGCCACGGCTTACTGAATTTTGGCCTGACTCCAGCTTCTGCACAAGAGAGTGCATTGAAGGAATTCGGGACGGGTAATAAAAAGGAAAGAACCAGGCTCGCAGTGGCTCCGCTGGACATGATCTTCTTGATTGCAGACATAACCGGTTCTCCGAAAAGTCACACTTATCGTTTGTTCAATTTATTGCGAATGGAATTCCGATGAACGAGAGACATTAATTTCTCTGCAGTTCTCACATTCCTCTTGAGCCAGTCAAGCACAGCCGTCAGTAGATTTGTGACAATCAGCACGACCGTTACAATTTCGCTCCCTGCTACTATCGTCACTCACCGGAACCGAGATACACATCGAAGCGGAGCCGGATAAGCATTCCAACCGTTTGGATCGGCAAGTGCGGCACAACCGGAATATCAGGCAGCATTCGCCAGGTTTATCCAGTTTGACATCTGAAGGATTAATGAGCAGTCGATTGTAATATCGACAACGGCAATTTTGACGAGAATCGATTCCTGAAAAGTGCAGGGAATCAAGCAGAAAACAAGTGTGAGCTGCAAGAGGAACCGATTTGGGCAGAGAAGCCGGAGGGTCATGAGAATGCTATTCTCTCAGTCGTTTTCTCTCGGCTAAAATATAAAGATGGAAAATGGCTGAGCGGGAATGACTTTATTTCCTGCTAATTTCTTCACACTCTGTCAGAAACGATCATGTCCAATCCACCGCAAAAACAGGATACCGGTCCAGCGACACTCGGGATCCACATGAAATGTTGTAATGTCTATATTTATGCTCGCATTAATGCGGTGAAGGATGCCTATGTTGGCTGGTGTCCGAAGTGTGCGAAACAGGTTCGGATCAATATTTCAAAAGAAGGTGGCTCTTCCAGCCGCTTCTTTGAAGCCAATTAGCATTTTTGTGCTATGTGCAGTCGGATGGACGTTCACAATCGGAAAACGTCTAACCGGAATAGGAATTGAATTAATTTCGAAAGTCCTTTAACGAAGGTGGCGGGGGCGCTCTCGAAGAGAAGACCCCGAATCGTTGAAGATTATGGGGCTTCCACTAAAGCGGAGCGCCCTCGCCACCCCGACTGATTTGTTTTCAATACGTTTTATCAAGCGTTTAATTTACGAGGCTGTTCTCCTGCCGGACGCTGACTTTGCATCGAATTGAGTTTACAGGTAAGTAATGACTGAGGACGTCTCAACTCCATCAGCCGAACATCATGAAGTTCGCTACGATCCGATCCACGGGTGGCCCGTGATTTTCGCCCCGCCGCGAGCAAAGCGACCGAATTCGATCCTTTCGCCAACGGCTCAATCGATTCCAGATTCCAATCCGTTTGCAGAACACAATGAGTATTTGACGACTCGCGAGAGTTACGCCGATCGTCAGCCCGACACAAAACCCAATACACCCGGTTGGCATGTTCGCATCATTCCCAATAAATATCCTGTACTCTCTGCGCCAGCAGGGGAACTCATTGACGAAGAATTGAGGACTCGGAATGAAGCGACAGGCTGCCATGAAGTGATTGTCGAGTCGCCTCACCCCGTTGCAAATGTTTGTGATTTGAGTGACGATCAGTTCCTGCGGATATTTCTCAGCTATCGGGCACGGCTCAAAGTGATTGCAAACGAGCAACGGTATGCTCATGTTACAATTTTTAAAAACCAGGGACGTGCAGCGGGGGCTTCTCAGCCTCATGTCCACTCGCAATTGATGGCGACCTCGTTTGTGCCACCGATGGTTTCAACTGAAGTGGAGTATTCCCGTCGCTATCAATTGCACATGGGATGCTCTTATTTTCAGGAGTTGATCAAGCAGGAGATTCAGCTCGGAACCCGGATCGTGTTGCAGACAGATGCCTTCTCTGTGTTTTGTCCGTATGCAAGCCGATTTGCATTCGAGGTGCATTTGCTGCCACTTCAACCGCAACCCCATTTTCATTTAGCGACAGATCATGAGGTCCGCGAAGCGGCTCATCTGATGAAACAGACTCTCGTTCGTTTGCAGAAATCGATCGGAGCCACTGAATTCAATTACATCCTGCATACGGCTCCATTCGCCGACGATTCCTCCAGCGGTTTTTGCTGGCATTGGGAAATCTACCCTCGCCTTTCGGGAATTGCAGGCTGGGAATTAGGTCAAGGGAGTTATGTGAATCCGATTTATCCCGAATTCGCTGCGGAGACTTTAGTGTCGGTTTGATTTTTCAATCGCGTCAAGTCGCTTGAGGGACTCACTCACTCGCTTGCGCTTCGTGTTTGTTAATTCGCAGGTCAGACAAGCCTGCCTGATCTACAACTCTTGCAAATCGCTCTACAGCAAATCGCTGAGCACGTGTGAGGCTTTGTCGGAGAGTTGTTGAATTTGGCCTTCGAGTTCCTCGGCATGATCAACCTGACCAGCTTCCCGGCAGACATCTGCTGTGAGTTGCATCAGTTCCACTGCAACTGGGGATTCTTCGCCGAGTTCAGAGCAGCGAATTGGCAGCGCTTTAGACAGGCACCGAGCGGCCTCGGAGTAATTATTTTGCCGAGCGTAGATCCGTCCCAACTTTTCCATCGCTTCGGCAACGAATGGATGGTCTGCGTGATGCTGTTCGCCGATTAATACAATCCGTCGATTCAGTAACGCAATCGTACGGGGATCGTGACCGATGTCTTCGGCCAGTTGCAAGGCGCGATCGACATAGAAATCTTCCATCGCCGCCGGGAATTCCAGCGTTTGCTGAATTTGACGAGCAGCGGCTGCGGCAAAATAAGAAGCCAGTCGATCTTTACCCAGACCTTCGTAAGCTTGAGATAACAAATCGTAGCATTCGAGTAATGTTAAGGAAGGAACAGAAACGTATTCCCGAGTAATGTTCAGCGCATTGCGAATGAGCTTGCGCGTCATTTTAAAATGTTTCTGGGCACAAACGACTTTCGCCTGTCGGGTCATCGCATAGGCAACTGGTAATGATCCTTCAGAAAACGTCTGGATGTATAACTCCAACGCCCCATTAGCGGATTGAACGCCCCGTTGCCCACGGTGAGTTTGTTGAAAATGGTCCGCCAGAGTGAAAATGGTATTTGCAACCAGCGGATGGTTGCGGACGAGTCGCTTATGCAGAATCTGCATTGCAGCCTGCAAGTGGACTTCTCGATTATTATCCAGGGGAGATAAATCGATCGTTGTTGGCGTGCGACCGAGCAGATATCGAAACCGTCCATCGTAAATACTGCCTGTCAGCTCGAATTCTGCAAGCATCTCGGGGAGACGCTTCATTTCGCTGTTGATGACATTGTCTTTCCCCAGCAGAATCGCAATTTCAAGTCGATGTAAATGGAGCTCAACTTTTAAACGGCCGGGGATTGTTGTATTCCCATTCAGGTCACGAGCCAGATGATTAATTTGAGCATCTGCAGAGTGATATTGCCCTTGATCCATGAGGAGACGGCACTGAAAAACTTTTCCCCTCAGATACTCAACCGAGCCTTGCGAGTCTTCTGCAAAGGAATTCAGGTAATCATCAATCTGCTCGGCTGCATGGGTGTATTCAAGGCATTCAATCAAAATCTGAGACAGATTATATTGTGATTGCCGAATCAGTTGATCGGTATTTGCAAAGCACATCCGACGCAGTTCCAGAGCTCGACGGTGATGATATCGGGCTTCGAGCATTCGGCATTGCAAACGACGTAATTCCGCCAGATTGTTATGCAATGTCGAGATTGGCGCAGGATTGTTGTTTGGAGTCTTGGTGTCATAATCGTTGATTGCGCATTGCCAGACATGGGCAGCATCTTCAATTCGATTTTCCGCAAGCAGAGCAGAGCCCAGATTATTCAATGCACGAATTCGCAACCCTTGAGAAGACGGAGTGTCCTCAATCAGGTTTCGTGTAAGCAGTCGGCTGATCGACTTGACGGCCGGCCATAAACGTGAACGTCCCAGGTTTTCACTCAATAATATCAGTTGACGACAATATTCTTCACGAATCGGGGCTTTGCTGTGGTTTTGCAGCAGGGAATCGACTTCCGTTTTTAATGTTCCCATTGCCCAGTCGAGACTGACCTCCTGTTTGGTTTGGGTCGCGATCAGTATCAGATTGCTGATCGCTTCGAGCCGGGGCAGAACTTTCTCGACATCGGATTTTGAAGACTGGACGAGAAAACTCTGGCAAGTTTCGCGGGCCTGGTCGAACTTACGTTTTTCAAGTAGCAGTTGGACCTGTCGTGACAATGGCCCCTGCTGAAGTTTGTTCAAATTCGATTGGTTAGCATCCAATGGATTACGATCAGTTAGAAAAGTGAGAATGTCAGATTTTGATTTCGAGCCAATTGAATCAGGTAAGCCCAATCCAATTGAAACTGTGAACCTTGTTCGACAAGCGTGGCCCCACTTGTGAATCCCGTACTCGGGCGAGTCATAACATAACCTCTTATGGAGGTTCGTGTGCTCATATTGTGGACATTTTTGATACAGGACACAAGAAAATAATAGGAACCTGCTCATGCCTGAGCAAATTCGTCAGGACATATTTGTTATTTGCCTAAGATTACTTAACAGGATTATCAGACATCAATTGCCCAGTCGTCCGGTTCTTCTCCAGATTTTTTCTCCGGCTCTTTTGGAAGCTCAGGTTTGTACATATCCGCATCCTCGAACAGCAGTGCATTTTCCTGCTCTGATTCCTCGGAATCTGCAGCTGGCAAATTCTTTTGCAGCCGGGTCATTTTGTCTTTCATCTTTCGCAACTCGGTCTCCCGGCGGCTTTCCATTAACTGCCAGAGTTGATTCAGTTCATTTCTCAAATGATCGAGTTGATATTCTGAAGGGATCCGTTCCTCGACAGATTCGATTTGTTTAATTAAACGAGCCGATTCCATCACATTGATGACATCGAGTTGTCGAGATTCGAGGATTTTTCCTTTCACCTGACTGGCCAGTGCAATGAGCGATTCTGCATTGTCGTGCCGACGTTCTTCAAGTTGCGACGTCATCCATTGCCGCTGCCGGGCAGTCCAGGCATCGATTTTCAGTAGCGAGCGAGCTGCTCGATAGGAACCTATCTTTAACTGCTGCTCGAAAGCATCTTCCCAGGAAATGCGCCCCTGTTTGAGTGTGAGCAGTATCTGGTGTTCGAGCGTGGAGGATGAGACTTTGCATTGCCAGTCGTCTTCCAATGTTATGCCAGGAATTTTTAATAACACCGCATTCAACAGGCAAAGTGGGTCCTGTTCGGCAATCCGTGGCTCTTCCATCGGATGAAATAACTGGCTGATTCGATCCATACTGCGTCGGCAAGCCGTTAATGCTGAACGATGAGCATGCATGCCATAAGTTTTCTCAAGTTTTTTCATTTCCAGAAACACGGATTGCTGTCGACGATCGATTTCATCGCGTAATTCATTCACTTCCTGAGGAACGAGTACACTTTCCATCCCCGGGTAGGAACCAGCCAATACCAGCCAGTGTGATGCAAATTCGATCGCTTCCTGGACATGATTATAGAGCTCACGTCCTTCAATCACGATCGTTTCATGATCGGAAAGGATAGCGTGCGTCTGCCCGTCCACTAAGAGTACACTGTGTGAAAGTCGACGTATTTCCGACTCGACAGTTGAGCTCTGATTGAGCTTGTTATCGAGTATCGACTGCAGCATCCTTGAAATATGTGCCTGCAGGGCTTGTCGCGTTCGCCATTCTTCAATGACTTCCGGTTTACGGGAAGCGGTCGGAGATTGTACACACCAGTAAGCATGCGAAAACAAAGGCGTAGCGACTTGATAAGGGAGTATTTCGTTGAATGCTTTTGGTCTCCAGGCAACCACTCGCGCACGAACGGATCGGGCATCCGCTTCAATCGATGCCGCTCCGGGACGATAGAAATACTGATCGAGCTTCAACCCTGTCGACTGCGCCACAAACGAGGCGACCCGACTGCAGTAATTGTAGAGTTGAGATTGCGACGTTTCGATCGAATAACTTCTTAACAAATCGGAAGCAGCTGGAGCCGCAGTTGTGACGGCTCCGCGAATTAACGCTGCCCGCAATAAGAATGCGTCTGCCGACTCTGGATCCGAGGCAATTGCCTGAGCCTCTGTACGATACTGCTCGGCAATCATTTTGAATTCTCTGGCAACGCGACCCGAGGACAGTCGGACGGAATCACCCATTACCAATAAAGCAATCAACCAGGGGGGTGGCGCAGGGATTGTCAAATCCTTATCCACATTGGCGTACAGGCATTTAGAAACCTGATAAGCCCAGGCATATTCTCCGAGTGAGATCAATTCCCAGATGAGTCGTCCGAGATAGGAGGCTCGATCAAACCGGTTCTGCGCATTGGCTGCTCGGTCTGCGGATTCTGAAATCTGGGAATAATCGATTTCAATTTGTTCCTGGGAAAGAAAAACAGGAATTTCTTCCGTCTCCGCTTCCCCCGAATTCAACGATGCCTGAATTTCCTGTTGAATGTCTGTCGAACGCGATCCCCGAATCGTCTCGGAAGTCGTTTTCAAGGATTCCTCAGAGAAAATATCATCGGAATCATCAAAAACGGAATCTCTTGTGAGTTCATGTTCTTGGGCGGCTTGTGTACGTTCGATTTCTTCCTGTTGTTCGATACGGTCGTGCAGTTCGGTCGAGGTGAGAATCTGCTTTTCATCACGATTTTCTTCGATATCGTCGAAGATGAAATCATCTCCAAGGTCATCATCTGTGAGAGGAATCAACTCGGGAGGAGAAACCGTCTGCGATATCTCTTCGTCCTCTGGACTCTCAGTGGGAATTTGTTCTGTCTGTTCTTTGAAATCAGATAACGGGGCAGATTCTGATTTTTCAAAATCGAACAGGGACGTGTATTTGAGATCTCTGAGAGGCGTTGAAGGTTCCCGGGAGACTGGAGCTGCAGCCTGGATTTTCCTGGCAGACTCGACATATTCAGTCACTTCGGATTGCAGTGGGTGTCGCTTGCCAGCCAGTTCGATGATTTCGGAATTTAAAGGCAGAGATGCCTCGTTCACGAGAATTTCGAGCTGGTCAACTTGGGTTGATATCTGTTCAAAGTCCCCTTCGCGAGACGTTGCTGAATTCAAATGCTGTTTTAACTGAGCAACTTCCGTACGAGCAGACATCAATTGGGTCGGTATGACGAGGAAGTTTTTCAATTGCGACCAGGAAGTCGATTTCATCTCTTCGGGGGGAATCAGCCCCACTTCCTGAAATAAGTCTTCAAGGGAAGATCGGAGTTGTTGTTCAAGGTTCAGAAACTCTGCGAGACTGGTGGAGAGCGAATCTTCGATGTGAAGCTGATCCTGCTGAATGGAAGCAGAAGCCGTCAACAGCTGTTGAGACAACTGTTTTGCAGACGCATCGAGGCGTGCATACAGGATTTCCGGCCCGCTGATCATAACTATGCCTTCCGCCTGCCTGTTGGTGTAAATGGCTGAGCGGTTCGTTATATTCTGCTAAAATTTCAGTTACTATTGAGTTGTGTTGTTCGCAACTCTCGTACATACCTCGCTCACGGCTCTCATCTGTTTATTCCGTATGCATATTGTGGATACTATCGCCTTCCACCAGATCGTGCGCGATTTCCTCCCCGGGCTCCGGTGGCTTTTTCTTGGTGGGTGTCGCGGCTTCGTTAAATTCTGCACGTTCTTCCAAGGCAGAAATCAGACGATCGAAGACCGCAATCTGAACCTGCTCGGAGTTGAACGAATTCACAACCGTGGCCATGCCGGGCAAATAGGACAACAATGTTTTATAACGTGCACTACTCATTATGAAGCTTTCTCCTTAGGAGGATTGATGATTTCGGAATGAGTCGCAGGCGACGGGATGAGGATTTGAGTCGACCTGAGATCACAATCACGATTATCTGGCTCGTCCACGTAATACGGCCAATGTCACATTGCGACCAAACGTTTCCGAAATCAATCGTTGATTTTCCATCCAGCGATCGTCCGAAAGTTCTTCCGGACGATTGACCATTTCATAAACTGCCCGATAAGGGGAATCCGACATCGTCACCAAATCAACGGCTCGTTTGCGATCCTCGGCCTGACCGTTCGTCAGCGTTTCAATGACACTGGTCACCTTCTGAGCCATTTCCTCAAAGGCTCCCCGATCATTTTCATCGAACGATTTGACCAGTTGGAGCCGCTTTAGTTTATCGATCGCCTGCTGACGCATTTCGATTTGTCGACAGGCCTCTGCAAGTGAGGTTAGATCATTGGAGTTCTGCTCGCTGCTGGCCAGCAGAGGATGCTCGCGCAATTTGTCTGAAAGTGATTTCATCAATTGCTGAACGTTTCCAATTTCATCAGCAACATATTGCAGTTCAACCGACTCCCCCTTCTGAAGCGATTCGGCTGCTTTGGCCATTGTTCCCGCAAGATCCTGCATTCGCATTTTAAGCGTTTCCGCAGACTGAGGCGTCAATTCCTGGCTGGTATTCATGTGATGTCAATCCTGGGGCATGGCTAGAAAGTGAGTCGTTAGATTCCACATAACGGGCCACGCAGAGTCTATGAAATGCATGAGTTATTGATTAGCGAAAGTTCACGTGTTATTCCAATCGATTCTACACGAGGTTTCAACGCCTTTATGTCAAATCAATCAAGTTCGGACGATTTTTAGTTCGTCACTTTCCTGACTATCTTCCAAGACCTGAAAGTGCAATTTAGGATATCCAGGTGGTTCGACCGATTGGAAATCTTTTCACAACCACTCTAGCGAATGTGTGCAATGTTCAGTGATTGTGACGGTTATGTCAAATAAAAGTGTTTCGTCGGACACAGGGGCAACAGAAAGATATTTCTCATTCCCAAGGTCCTCTCTGGGAACGCAAGACCCGAAGCTCTGCTTTGTTCTCACGGGTTTTCAATACCACAATTACTTCAAGCAGATCTTCAATCCCGGGTATTCCCAGGGAGGACCTTGGGAACAAGTCAAACATGGAGAGCGGTGAAAGGTGCGTCTAGACGCACCCTACTATTCCAACTATCGCAAAATGTCGTGTATGTTCAACATTCAACATCGGGGAGCAGTCAAACTGACTGCGAAATAGCGATTTGAGAGCGACATTTAAAGCTCGACAGAGCACTACTTTCTCACGAACCGTTCTGTTTCGAACGCTTTGGCACGGAAACATGCACTCGGTAAAACGATTCTCCCAGAACCTGATTAAGTTCCTCACGCATTGAATTCGTCACGGTCACGGTCAGCGTCGGTGAAGACATGGTTGTGCGTGTCATATATTCATGATTTTGTTCGTCAGGAGTTTCCACCACAATGACCACACTTGTGTTGCCGGGTGAACGCTCCAGAATGCGTCGGACCTGCTGCATGTCGGCTGGGGTGTGAAAGCCGTGCTGGAATTTGAGGGCCAGATGCTGCGTGTTCTGCTTTTCGGCTGCCTCAATCGTCATCAGTTTATTGATAATGATATTCGGCTCGCGACCACGCCGATCGACCCGTCCGGCAATGATGCAGATTTCTTCGGCGACGACCATCTCCTGATACCGCGAATAATCATCCGGCCACATAATACAGCGGACCACGCCGTGAGCATCTTCGAGATCGAAGTTCACATATCGGCTATTTCCATTGCGTGACGGTTTCTTTGTCGTCGCTTTTTTGATCGCCGAGATCATTCCGCCGATCAGCACTTCGGTTCCATCATCAATTTCCGCCAGGTCAGACGTATTATGTGAGCAGAGTGGGGCCAGTTGATCGGCGTATTCAGTCAGCGGATGAGAGGTCAGATAAAACCCATAAACTTCTTTCTCGAAGTTCAGCTTCTGACTATGCGTCCAGTCGGGAGCGTCTGGAATGCTGGCTTCCAATGCTTCTTCCTCAGCAGCGGCAGAAGCTCCTCCGCCAAACAGACTCTTTTGGCCACGGGCTTTATCGCGATGTTTCCTTGCAGCCATTTGCATCGCCATTTCGATGCACATCGTATGCTGCTCACGGTTTGGTCCGAAGCTGTCGAGAGCCCCGCCGCGAATCAGAGTTTCGAGCACTCCCTTCGTAAGGGCCTTCGGATCGACACGTTCGCACAAATCGAAAATGTTTTTGAATGGTCCGTTCGCTTCCCGTTCTTTGACGATTTCACCAACTGCTCCCTCACCAACCCCTTTGATGGCTCCCATCCCGAAGGCGACAGTATCGCCAACGACTTTGAATTCGACATCCGACATATTCAAATCGGGCGGCATGATTTCGATTTTCATGCGACGACAATCGTCGGTATGCTCAGCCATTCGCTCGGAACTTTCCATTCCGCAGGAAAGCAAAGCAGCCATAAACTCTTTCGGATAGTGTGCTTTCAGGTAAGCCGTCTGATAGGCAATTGCTCCATAAGCAGTACTGTGCGATTTGTTAAAACCATACCCGGCGAACTTCTCAATCAGTTCCCACAGTTCCTGGGCCATTTCCTTGGTCATGTCCCGTTCCTGGGCACCCTCGATGAATTTTTCATGATTGACCGAAATGATTTCGAGCTTCTTCTTACTGATCGCCTTAATACAGCGATACGCAGCAGAAAGTTCGATGCCTCCGACGCGGTTCAAAATCCGCATCACCTGTTCCTGGTAAACCATCACGCCGTAAGTTTCGGCGAGCACTTCATCGACCAGCGGATGCACTTTTGGCACAGGCTGACGACCATGCTTCACTTCAACATACGTCATCACCATGCCCCCTTCGAGAGGACCAGGACGGTACAGGGCAGAGGTCGCGATGATATCGGCAAACTTATCCGGCTTCATCTTCGTGAGCAGATCCCGCATACCGCCCGACTCAAGCTGGAAGATTCCCTTTGTCTCACCTCGCTGTAATAAGGCAAACGTTTCCTTGTCATCAAGCGGAAAGTCGATTGGCCGCATGTCGAAGTCGGGATAATTCATCTGCACATTATGGACAGCCTTATCCAGAATCGACAGGTTTCGAAGACCGAGGAAGTCCATTTTGAGCAGGCCGGCAGTTTCGACATCGGTCCACTGAGTGATGATATCCGTCTTACCGGTGATGCGTTGCAGGGGAATATATTCATCGAGCGGCTTATCGCCAATCACAACACCAGCGGCATGGGTTCCGACGTTACGAGATAGTCCTTCGAGAGCGATCGCGAAGTCAATCATCTCGCGGATCATGCGATCCTGTTCATACTGTTCCCTCAGCTCCGCCGTTGAAGCGAGGGCATCTTTGAGCTTGATTCCCAGTTGTTCGGGAATCATTTTGGCGATTTCATTCACCCGATGCAGCGGCACATCCAAGGCCCGACCGACATCTCGCAGAGCCGCTTTTGCTTTCAGCGTTCCGAATGTGCCAATCTGAGCAACGCTGTCTTCACCGTATTTTTCTTTGACGAAATCGATCACCCACTGCCGACGGTCGCGGCAGAAGTCGATATCGATATCGGGCGCCTCCGAACGACTCGGATCGAGAAATCGCTCGAACAGCAGGTCGTATTCAATCGGGCAGACATCACTCAACCCGAGTAGATAGGCGACAATCGCCCCACAGGCAGAACCACGAGCGGTGCAGGGAATACCTTTTTCACGCGCGAAGCGGGCAAAGTCCCAGACGATCAGGAAGTAACTGCTGTAGCCCATCTTCTCGATGACGCCAAGTTCCGTTTCCAGTCGATCGAGAAAGACCTGATCCGGATTGTCGCCGTATCGCCACTGAATTCCCTTCATGCAGAGTTCACGCAGGTACGTGACATCCGTCTTCCCCGGCGGCGGCTCGAAGACCGGGAAGTGGCGGGCGGTTAGATCGAGCTGGATATCACAGCGGTCAGCGATTTCCTGACTGCGGGAGACGGCATCCGGGCAATGCGGAAACGCCTTGTACATTTCTTCGGGAGTTCGCAGATGAAATTCGCAACTGTCGAGTTTCATGCGGCGTTCATTCTGCATGGTCGTGCGGGTATTCACACAGAGCAGAATTTCGTGAGCAGGGGCATCGCCCTGATTGAGATAGTGGGCATCGTTCGTAGCGACGAGCGGAAAGCCAAACTGATTCGCCAGATCGATCGTGCGATCCATGCAATCCTTTTGAATCTGAACGCCGGAATCCTGAATTTCCAGATAAACGCGGTCGCCGAAGACTTTCTCATACCAGCGAATTAACGATTCCGCCTGCTCATTATTATCGGTCAATAGGTAGTGAGACAACTCGCTAGAAGCACAGCCCGACAGACAGATGATTCCTTCGTTATATTTTTCGAGCAGTTCCTTATCAATACGTGGCTTGTAGTAAAATCCTTCGAGGTAGGCAGCCGAGGCGAGTTTGATCAGGTTGTGGAAACCGACTTTATTCTGAGCGAGCAAAGTCAGATGAAAGCTCGCCTCTTTCATGCGGCTGGCACTGCGGTCGGTGCGTTTTCCGGGAGCGATGTAGGCTTCATAGCCGATGATCGGATTGACGTCTGCTCCGCGACATTTCTGATAAAACTCAAGGGCTCCAAACAGGTTGCCGTGATCGGTGATCGCCAGGGAATTCATCCCATTGGCTTTCACCTTTTCGAGCATCGCTGGAATACGGTTCGCACCATCGAGCAGACTGTAATGACTGTGGCAGTGCAGGTGAGCAAATGGGCGGGTTTCAGCAGAAAGATCGATCATTGTCATCCTCGACAAGCCATGTGGTCCATCATCAGTTCGAGTAGATACCGTTGAACTGAGAGAGTTTTGTGTAGAATCACATTCTACCGGATTTCAGACTGGGTTTCCATCAGTGAAAATGAAGAGGCCATATTCACAACGGTAACCTTTCGTTCACACCCTGCAGTTGGTCGTTTGATATGCATAATCGTTGCGAACGGAAAACCTGCTCCCTCTTTTCCAGGTTATTACAACTCAAATTTGACTTTCGTTGCGTGACGTGGGTAGGATGAACCGAGATTATCATTTATGCGTCTGGACTGATCGGTCCACCTCTATGTCTTCGGAATGATTTTTCGCAGAGTCTCGACAGAAAAGTACAACAATGATTTCAAATCTCGGTCGTATCATGGCTGTCCTGACCGCGATGTTTTCCGTGGCGTTCATGGCATTTGCCGTCTCCCGCTGGATGACTATTCCAGACTGGGCGAGCGAAGCTCGGGATCTGGAAGGATTTGTGCTGACCCGAACCGAAGGAGAAACCCCAAGTTGGTCGGCTTCAACCCGACGTACCCAGGAATCAGTCGCCACATCGACTAATATGGCTGAAGTACTCGAAAAAATGTATCAGCGAGCCAAAGCAGATGTGGATCAACAAATTCAGGAATATGAAATGGAGATTCCGGAATTGGAACAGGAATTGGCTGATTCCAGGGAAGCTAGTGAAGCGGATAGTCTGGCCGTGAAAGTGCGATCAGACGCATTAATTGCTCGTCTGACCGAAATGGATGATGAAGTCAATCGGCTGACCGCAGAAATGGAACGCGAAAAGGCAGAGGCTCAAAAGATTCAGGAAGAACGGGAACGCCGTCGGAGCGATGTCTTCCGAATTCGGGAGCAACTTGGAGAAATCGAAGCCGACTCATTTCGGGCGAAGCAATTGCAGGAGCAATTGACAGATATGATTCGGCGGACAAAAGGGAGTGTCGTGAAATTACAGTCTCGAAACCGTCAACTGCAGGAATCCGTAAATTAGGTATAATTTAACGGCAATGCTTACGAATCCGTTTTCAAGCATGCAGTAAACTAGAGTTCCGTGAGAGTTTATTACGATTGAATACAACAGAACAGCGCAAATTAAGAATTGAGTCAAAGCTGATTTACCAATTGGTGTTCCATTCAAGTAGAGTTTGAAGGAATCGGCTTGAATCCATTTGATCCGAATCCAATAAATCGTCAAGTTTCACGCTGGTTTCCAGCGAACGCGGAGTTATCGCGATGTCATTAATCGGCAAGTTTTTCGTTGTCATGCAGATTTTGCTGTCCGTAACCTTTATGGGTTTCGCGGCGACTGTGTTTACCTACCAGGCCGACTGGAAAGGGAAAGCAGAAGCTGAGCAAAAGGCAAAACAGCAGGTGCAAACGGAAAAAGACAATCTGCAGGCTGAATTTGACAAATATAAGGCTGACACGACAGCGACCGTCGCAGCGGCTGAAGATCGTGCTGAGCGAGCTGAATCGGCTAACTCGGCTCTTCAGTTGAATTTGACCGATGCCAAAATGGAGAAAGAGCGACTGGCCAATGCCCTGCAGTCGCAGACCGCTCTCGTCAAAATTGCTGAAGATGAAGCGGAATCTCGTCGAACAGAAGCAATGGCCCAGCGAGTTGTGAACAAAGAGTTGCACGAAAAATTGACTGGTCGAATCGAGAAAGCACTCGAATCAGAGGACAAACTGTATAACTTGCGTATCGAGAGAGATAATCTCGTCAGCAAGAACAAGAATCTGATCGAACAACAGGCCTTCCTGGAAAAAGTGGTTCGCAATAATAACCTCGAAACGGATCCGCGGATTTATAATGCACAAAATGAGCCCCCTCCAATTGTTGAAGGGCTGGTTGTCAACGCCGCTGTCGATGACCGGGGTGCTGTCGATCTGGTGGAAGTCTCTCTCGGCAGTGATGATGGACTTGTGAAAGGCCATCGTCTTGAAGTCTGGCGATCAGGCCTGCAAGATGGAGATGAAGCAAAATACCTCGGCCAGATCGAACTGGTCTATGTAGACAGTGACCATGCGGTCGGGAAAGTTGTTCAGAAAGCTAAAAACGGAATCATCAAGAGAGGCGACAATGTCACGAGCAAGCTCTAATCGCGGACCGAAACCGGCCCCCCAACTCGATGTCTATGTCGCATTGATGATGATGTCGACAGGCTGCCTGATTGCAGGTATCGTTTTTCTGGTACTGGCTTTAGGACAATACACATAATATCGGCACGGATTTGAGCCCGTCGGGGCTGCCGAATTGATTCATAAGAGATCATCTCTCGTCTCGGTCGTTCGTTATTTCATTTTGAAATGACGAGCGGCTTTTTTTAATGACATCCCTTTCGATCATAATTTTATGTCGCTATGCCGTGGTATTTATTGCCCAATGGAATCCCAGTAGTCCCATTTAATCCAGTCCTCCTATCCAACCAGCATCAACCGCAATCGGCACGGGTTTTCCCTTAGAATTGCCAGAGATGCACTTCTGGATTGGATCAGCGAGGGAAATTTGCCGAAATTTAATAATGGTAAAGTTTGCGATTTTGCAACTGATGAACTGTTTTTTGAGAAATTCGTCAACAGCCCCTATTATTTGATCAGCACAGGAACGGAGTCGCTCCTATGGATGAGCCCAACACGCAAATCCAGATACAGCTTGTTATCACTCACGAAGGTGATCTTCTTGGAGAAGACAATCCTCAAAACCACGAAATTGTCCGTCGTATCCATGCCTGCATGAATGCCTGCGAAGGGATTTCTACGGAAGAACTGGAACAAGGTATCATTCAGGACATGTGCAGAGTGATGGCACAGGTTGTTCCGTTACTCAATAATCAAAACGAAATTGCCAAAAAGGCAAGTTAATCGACTTCAACCCGTGACGTGTTAAACAACGATCATGGTTGTTCGTCTTTGATCAGGATGATGTCTTCAATCACCAGCACATCCATGTCAGTGCTCATGAAACATTGGAATGCCTCCTCAGGAGTGCAAACAATTGGCTCCCCGCGGACATTGAAGCTTGTGTTGATCAGCACGGGGCAACCGGTCAGCTGGTGAAAGGCCGAAAGCAGTTTCGCGAAGCGGGGATTGTGATCCGTATCGACCTTCTGCAATCTGGCAGAATGATCGACATGTGTGACCGCAGGCAACTGGAAGGAACTTTGATTTGTATGATCTGTCTTTGTGGGATCATCGAGTAACCAAGGTTGAACTTCAGCAACAAATTGCATGTAAGAACTGGATTGCCTTGACTTGAGCTTGAAATAGTCACCTGCAAATTCTTCCAAAACAGCTGGTGCAAATGGTCGGAAGGATTCCCGAAATTTGATGGATTGATTGATTCGACTTTGCATTTCTGCTCTTCTTGGATCACCGAGAATACTTCTACATCCGAGTGCACGCGGTCCGTATTCCATTCGCCCCTGCATCCAGCCGACAATTTTCCCGTCAGCGAGCAATGCGGCCGCTTTATTCAATAACTCAGATTCAGAGATCTCTTTGAAATTAGCTCCCAGCGATTGTAATTTCTCTGCAGCGTTCGCTGTTGAGTAAGCAGGTCCGAGCAGGCATCCTTTCATGGCATCTGGGAGAACAGGTTTTCTTGATTCATTCATCAGTTGATACCAGAGGAACAATGCTGTTCCCAAGGCTCCTCCAGCATCCCCGGCTGCGGGTTGAATCCAGATTTTTTCGAATGGTCCTTCTCTTAATATTCGACCGTTCGACACGCAGTTCAAAGCGACTCCGCCCGCCAGGCAAAGATTCTTCATGCCTGTCATCTTATGGAGATGTTGAACCATATTCAGCAGGATCTCTTCGGTCACCAGCTGAATGGAAGCAGCCATGTCCATGTAATGCTGCTTCCATTCAGATTCCGGCTGACGGCGAGTGTGACCGAAGAGACGATCAAAATGACGGGAAGTCATGGTTAATCCCTGACAATATTGAAAGTACTTCATATCGAGGCGAAAAGATCCATCCGGTTTAAGATCAATGAGGTGCTTTCGAATCAAATCGGCATAAACTGGCTCTCCATAAGGAGCCAGTCCCATCAATTTATACTCGTCGGAATCGACATTGAAGCCGCAATAATAGGTAAACGCGGAATACAGCAGGCCCAGAGAATGGGGAAAGTGAAGTTCGTGTGTCAGATCGATTCGATTTCCTCGACCGACTCCGTAAGTAGCCGTCGACCATTCCCCTACTCCATCTACCGTCAAGACTGCAGCTTCGTCAAATGGAGACGGGAAGAATGCGCTAGCGGCATGGGACTGATGATGCCCAGTGAAGATGATCTGTTTTCGATAGCTCCCCTTCAATTCCCTGCGAATGATTCGGGGCAAATGAAGTTTCTGCTTCAACCACTGAGGCATTGATTTTGCAAAAGAGCGAAAACCGGCTGGGGAATAGGAGACGTAAGTTTGCAGGAGCCGATCAAATTTCAAGAGAGGCTTTTCGTAGAAGCCGACATAATCGAGTTGAGTCGTTGTCAGTCCGGCTTCTTCCAGGCAGTAAGCTAATGCTTGTCTCGGGAAATGATGATCGTGCTTGATTCGGCTGAATCGCTCCTCCTGGGCAGCTGCCACGATTTCACCATCAACAACCACTACGGCTGCTGAATCGTGAAAGAAACCTGAAATCCCGAGGATTGCTGTCATTCCGACTTAATATTCATGAGTATCAATAGAGACTGAAGTCAGCTTATCTAATTCCCTGCCCGACTTCGACTGAGACTCATTGAATCGATGACACTCTCTACTTGAATGAAGTTCTCTTTAACGCATGAAAGGAATCGGGCAGTCGGAATGAATCGTTGCGAAATAAGGTGAGCATTCAACACAATACATCAACGAGTAATCTGGACACATCAGAACTGTACATAACAATCTGCGATTGTGAACCTGCAATATTCCTGAGCAGAGATGCAATCTTTTCAGCAGTCAAAATCAATCACGACCATTGTCGTCTCATCATCATATTCACGCGCATTATTCCATCAGTGATAACTTAATGAATTGTTCATTGGTGAACTATTCATTATCTTTCGCAATCGTGAATCTTATCGTCTAATCATTTCCTATTTTTATGAATTCTTCTCAAGTTAAGCAGATCGAGCAAGTTTTGGTATTCTGCTTGCTACTTGCCATTAGATATACCAACCGTTGGCAACTTCCTACCTGAAATCCAATTACCGGATCGTTTCCCCCTTATCTCTGACTGAATTTTCGTAATGAAACGGTTGTCGACGTTTCTGACATCATACTTATATCGAGGAAAAACAATGACATTAAAACGAAATGCGTTCACTTTGATTGAGCTACTTGTTGTTATCGCGATCATCGCGATATTGGTTGCCTTATTGCTACCAGCCGTACAACAGGCCCGTGAAGCCGCCCGGCGATCCAGCTGTAAAAATAATTTAAAACAGATTGGACTGGCGTTGCACAACTATCACGATGTGCACGGATGTTTTCCGATTGCCAGCTATCGACAGCCAGCCGGGCACAGTTCTGCATCCTGGCTCGTACGTATACTGCCGATGCTGGAACAGGGAGCCGCATACGATCAATTGACATTCAACGGTTCCGACTTTGGCGGTGAATTAGGAGTCGATGAAAACTGGGACACACTCAGCAAGTTGCGAGCGCCTACAATCATTTGCCCATCATCGCCGATGCCGGAAACAGTCTCCAAGGATATTTCAACCAAACCTACTAAAACGACCTATCCAGCAGCGCCAAACAACTATGTCGTTCAAACATCAAACTATGTTGGAATTTCAGGGGCATTTAGTGCAATCGACCCTACAACTGGAACGCTCAGTGGTACTCCACCATCTTTCTACTGGACTGGATATGGTGGGATGACCGCGACCGGGATTATCGTCCCTGCTGGACATGCAGACTCCAGAGTCCGTTTCCGAAATGTGACCGATGGAACAAGTAACACAATGGCTGTGGCAGAACAGTCTGGGTATTACATCAATGGTTCAGGAATTGAAGAAGATCGTCGATCTTCAAATACCTGGGGTGGAGCGTGGGGTGGCGATACAAGTGGCTGGACTGGAAGTCCAACCGCCTACTGGTCTAATGCGACGACCATTCGCTACGAAATTAATCAAGCTGATCTCCCATGGTGGGCTGTTGTTGAAGGGGCACCGAATGCACCGCTCACCTCTGCACACGATGGGGGAATGCAAATTGTCATGACAGATGGTTCTGTTCGTTTTGTCAGTGAAAACATTAACTTTACGACCCTGGTTGGGCTTTGCCATCGCAATGACAATCATGTCTTAGGTGAGTTATAAATTTCTCTTGAGCAATGAGGGGCGGTCGAATGATCGTCTCTCATTTTTGAATTGATTATTCTCTATTTGAACTGAACAAAACGATGAAACATACACGACTTCAATTCTTGTGTTTGATGTCTACACTCCTGATGATACTTGGCTGTGGCGAGGGAACAGATCAGTTACCACTGGCCAGTGTTTCTGGAGTGCTCATGAAGAATGGAACTCCGGTTCCCAATGCAGAAATTCGCTTCAAACCGAAAACGGTCAAAGCGAGAATGTCTCAGGCAACAACCGACGAGAATGGTGTCTTTGAACTGCAATATTCTCAAACCGACAAAGGGGCAGTGGTTGGTGAGCATGATGTGATGGTTACCATTTATGGAAAACGAGGCCCATCGGAAGTCGAAGGTCAACCGGGGCCCCCCTTGCAACCCCCTAAGGAATATGTCCTGGGAATAAAGACCATTCCGGAAGAAGGTGCTGAAAACCTCACTCTGGAAGTACCTTCCAGATCATAGGCTAAATACCCTGCAGGAGTGCGTTTGAAAATTCAAAACTCAACGATCTGCAAAGTTCGTTGAGTTTTTTATTGAACCTGAGGCTTTGAACTCAGCCTCTCTCTGGCTACTTGAAATTCAAATCCGGGGCTCGTGGCAAATCCTGGAGATTGCTCAACCCGAAAATATCGAGGAAGCGGTCGGTAGTGCGATATTCGATAGTGCCATCTTCTCGTTTTGCAGCAGAGACCAGTTCGCGACGAATTAATTGCCTCAGTGAAGACATCACGTTGGGCCGATCAATTGTTTCCAGATCTTCTTTGAGGAGAGGTTGTCGAAACGCAATGAATGAGAGGACTTCCAACGCATCGGGAGGCAATTTGACTTCGCGAGGTCCCAGGCCGAATGTGAAGTTTCGCTGGCGTTGGAACTCTGGACGTAATGCCATTTGGTACCCCTCTTTGCCAAGAATGATTTCGTAGGGGCGTTTCTGAATCTGATAGCGTTTGTTGATGGTTTCGATATGAGTACGCACAGTATCGTCATGGCACTGATGACTGATAAAACCCGCCAGTTTTTTGGCAGAGAGCTTTTCTCCGCCGACAAAGAGTAACGCTTCAATAATCTGCTCGGCTGTCAGTTTTGGTTTGCGGAAAGTCTCCGTTGCGGATTCTTCTACGGCAGCATTCTCGACAGGAGCATCGCTTTCACCAGCAAACGCTCCGGCTTCGCATTCAGTATTGAATTCAGGCAACAACTCCGGCGCAGGAGGCATCACTCCAGCTTCCTCGGAAGCTCGTAATGCCATCTGATAAGCTTCTTCGATCGCTGCTTCGCTGAAAACGCCTTCCTGCGATGCTGCTTCTGAAGATTCGGGTTCCGTTTCCATTTCCATACCTGATTCAGCAGTCAATTCGACATTCTGTCAGCAGGAATGGTGTCGGAATTACGATTTTGCGTCAAGAGGGATGGCCAGTGCCGAGTAGCCAGAGGATTTATAAAGGTTAGAGGTTAGAGTACTGTAAACAGGGTGGCTAGGGTCGGAGCGAAACGTAGTCCCCAGTGGCTTGAAATCCGAAAGCGGTGGCATTGACTCAGCGGTTCGCAACACCCCGGCTTTCCGCTTTCCGCTTTCCGACCTCCGCTTTCAAAACTCTGGCCACTAGCCACGCAACACTGGCCATTATCTCGGTTTCGAAGGTAATCCCTGGAGTTGCCGGCGGAGGTGGGAGAGTCTGGAATCGAGTTCGGGGCTGTCGATCGCTTTTTTGACGAGAGCCTGACAGGCATGCATCACGGTGCTGTGGCTGCGGTTGCCGTAGAATTTTCCGATGTCGGCATAATTTGCCTGGATGAGATCGCGAGATAAGAGCATGGCGGTTTGTCGGGGAATCAACAGGCTACGTTCCCGGGTATCTGAACGAATTGCCTTGACAGTCACGCCAAATTCCCGAGCGACCGATTTTGCGATTTCAGACAATGTTGGCGATTGGCCAGTGTGTTGCAGTTCGAGAAAATTGTGAATGACATCTGGAGTCAGCTCTTTCTGCTCGATCTGATAAATCGCTTCGAGCTGCATAATGACTCCATAGAGTTCGCGCGGAGAGACAGGGAGACGGCTTGCCAGTAGCTCTGCCGATTGTGTCGAAAGGAAAAACTCCCGTTCTTCGGCAAAGTGATGCAGTAGGCTGATGCGGCTATGTTGTTCGGGCAATTCAATCGTGGCTGTGATCCCGGCGTGACATCTGCTGATGAGTTTGGGCATCGATTGTTGAAATTCACCGACAGGTATCTGGCTGGTAAAAATCACACGTCCCCCGTGAGCCAGGACATCGTCAATCAGAACGATCAGCTTCTTCTGCAGCCAGGTTTGACGTTCGATAAAGTGGAGTTCTTCGCAAACCAGTAAATCGAGTTCTGCCAATTGTTCGAGCTGAGGAAGGGAAGATCCTGAAGTAGCAGATTCCAGATTCAAGGATGCAAACTCATAAACGGGTAGACTCCGATAGCGAACATCTTCAAAGCGTTCGAGGAACTGAGTCATCGTATGATAGATCGCATGAGACTTCCCGGCACCTGACGGCCCCTGCAACATGACGAGACGCGGCGTGAAGTCGGGATCGGGATTAAGAATGCGATCCAGAGCCGCCAGCGCGAACTGATTTTCCGGCAAACTCAACAGAGTATGCTCGAATTCGGCAGACATAATTTGTACGAACCAATTTTCCAGCCGTGGTGAAAAGGAATCTTCTGCGTGCATTAAACTGCATTTCCTCACTGTTCCGCAAGTTTTCCGAGGAAATCGCCAGTTTTGTTGTCCCCTGAAGTCTCATTTGTTCGCTTGACGAACAGAGAGACAAATTTTGATCGGAAGATTTTTAAACAGGATTCCTTTCCAATCAATACAGTCCAGTTTTGATTTTTATAAAAAAAAGGGTAAGGAATTGTGGATTCATTCGTTGAATGATCGTTTAAAGACTCATGGTTACTGCCTTTCTCTGAAGTCAACTTCCCATGACTTCACACTCAAATAGCGGGCTTACGGAGTCTCATTATGTCACCCTGGAATCAGTCTGCGCGCTGCCAACGTCGTCGAAAAACTTTTGCACGAAACAACACCATTGAATCGTGCGAACAGCGCGTGCTTTTAAGTGGTAGTCCAATGATTGAAATCGCAAATATCGATGGCACGGGAAATAATCTGATCAATCCCGAACTCGGCAGTGTTGGCGAACAGTTACTGCGGTTGACCACACCTGAATATAGTGATGGTATTTCCAGCCTAGCTGGAGATGAGCGAGCCAGTGCACGTGAAGTGAGTAATGCAGTAGTCAGTCAGACCGAATCTATCACGAATGATCGCCACCTGACCGATTACATCTGGATCTGGGGCCAGTTTATCGATCACGATATCGACCTGACAGACGGAGGGGAGCTGGGAGAACAGGCTAATATTGCTGTACCAACTGGAGATCCGTATTTTGACCCTGATGGTTCGGGAACTGAACTGATTGAATTAACTCGTTCCCAGTTTGATGAAACCACCGGAACCGACAGCGGTAACCCCCGTCAGCAAACCAACAGTATCACCGCGTTTCTGGATGGTTCGGTCATCTATGGTTCCGATGAAGAAAGAGCAGCGGCTCTGCGGACTTTCTCGGGCGGGAAACTGAAGACCAGCGATGGCGATTTGCTCCCCTTCAATGAAGAGGGCTTGCCTAATGCAGGCGGAACATCCTCCAGTTTATTCCTGGCCGGTGATGTTCGTGCCAATGAAAATATTGCTCTGACTTCCATGCAAACCCTCTGGGTACGAGAGCACAATCGCATTGCCGACGAACTCGCTCAGCAACACCCCGACTGGAACGATGAAGAAATTTATCAGCAGGCACGCAGTATCGTAAGAGCTGAATTGCAAGCCATTACTTACAACGAATTCCTTCCCGCGTTACTTGGTCAAGGAGCGATTGATGACTATTCGGGTTACGATGCCAGTGTGAATCCTGGAATTGCCAATGTCTTCTCAACAGCGGCCTATCGTCTGGGACATAGCTTGCTATCACCAGAACTGTTGCGACTGAACAGCGATGGCAGTGTCGCCGATGAAGGAAGCATCGCCTTACAGAATGCATTTTTCCGTCCCGATCAATTGGTGGCAACCGGAATTGATTCCCTGCTTCAGGGAGCCGGAGCACAGCTTGCTCAGGAGTTGGATAATTTTGTCATCGATGATGTCCGTAATTTTCTGTTCGGCCCTCCGGGCTCGGGTGGATTCGACCTGGCCTCTTTGAATATTCAGCGGGGCCGCGACCACGGACTGGCGGATTACAATCAGACACGCGTCGATTTTGGTCTGAGTGCCGTGACCAGCTTTGAAGAGATTTCCTCCAATCCCGACGTCGTTGCCGCTTTGATGTCGGTTTACGATTCAGTGGACGAAATCGATGTCTGGGTGGGGATGCTGGCCGAAGATCATGTTTCGGGTTCGAGTGTCGGCGAGTTAATGCA
Organism: Rubinisphaera italica; assembly: GCF_007859715.1. NCBI lineage: Bacteria > Pseudomonadati > Planctomycetota > Planctomycetia > Planctomycetales > Planctomycetaceae > Rubinisphaera > Rubinisphaera italica. The sequence goes on along the minus strand of NZ_SJPG01000001.1, from coordinate 5,459,666 downwards.
AGTCGTGCTCGTTGATCAGTTCACTCGACTTCGTGATGGGGATCGCTTCTGGTATCAAAATCTACTCGGTGGTCAGGCTCTCAAGCGAGTTGAACAGACCACTCTGGCAGATGTCATTGAACGTAACTCGAATGTTGAAAATTTGCAGTCCAATGTATTCTATGATCCTTCAGTCCTGTATTTCAAAGTTCCCGACAACGGCCAGCAGTATTCGCTGCACGTGCGGGTCGATCGAGGCGATGTGGAAATCATGGATCGTTTTTCCCGAAGAGTGCTCGCCAGTCAATCTGCTGAAACCGTCGAACAGATTATTATCGTTGGCCGGGATGGTCAGCAGGATCGGATCTTTATCGACAATAGCGTGAATCAGAAACAAGTTGCCGATGGAGTTGTTGCCTGGGGTGGCCATGGGGTCGGCGACTCGCTCTCCGTTTCTGGGACAAACCGGAATGATCGTATTGAAATTCAATCCGATCAAGTCGAGGTGAATGGACAGAGTTTGAAGTATGCAGGCTTTGAGAAATTGAATGTCCTGGGCGGTAGAGGGAATGATCGCATTTCAGCTGGTGGCAGGGAATTGAATGTGACATTGAATATTTATGGCGGTCATGGCAATGATCATATTGTCGGCAGTGCTGGAAACGATCAACTCTTTGGTCAGAAAGGAAACGATCGAATTTTCGGGCTCGCCGGGAACGATCGGATCGAGGGGGGAAGCGGAAATGACTTCCTGTCGGGGGGTGAAGGACATGATAGGATTAAAGGAGGTCCCGGAAACGATCGCATTCAACAGGATGATCGCAAACCAGCGAAAAAGAATCATCCCAAGCCAAATATTGATCGAGTTGGTTCAGTCGTGCCATCGAATGACAATGTGATGAATTATGACACGAAGAATAAAGAGAAGAAATGTCAAACGACCAGTTCCCAACAGCCTTCTTCACAAATGCTTGAGCGGTTTGAGAAACTGGGAGCGGCGATGTTGAAGAACCTGTTTCAACATACTTGAACAGAAAAATCTGAACCAGGAATGAATCTCGGTAGGACAGGCATCCTGCTTGTCTTGCAAATGTATCACTTACGACAAAGCGAGTGTTCTCCATAGTGAGAGCACTCGCTTTTTTGATTTGGAACTGGAAGCAACAACACAAAGAATTGTTACAACCGGTATCGCTTTGACTTTGGAGAGGCTGGAGTCGAATCGAATCCACTCGACAGATGATAGCGCGTGTGGTTTTTTGACCACAAATCCAAAAATTTCCGACCTGGCCGGAAAACTCGACCTATGTTTCCGATAGCGGTCTTCTCGTTTTGTTCATCATGCGAGACCTTCAGGAGAAGGAACGGATCGACGGGAGAAGCCGCATGGCATCAACCAATAAATACCCCCTCACGATATTGGCTGAAAGGTTCGAGACATGGATTGGCAATTTTTACTGGAAAACTGGCACGTCAAACTGGTTGCGGTCGTACTGATTGTCGCTGCCTGGATTGATGGCAAAGAATTACGCGTTCCCAACTGGATTACATTTCCGATGGTCCTGAGTGGTTTGATTTACTCCACTTATATGGCCGGCTGGATTGGCCTGGGGGATGGCCTGTGGGGGATGACTGTTGGTCTGCTCACACTGCTGCCATTGTATGCGGTTGGCGGAATGGGAGCTGGAGACGTCAAACTGATGGCTGGCATTGGTGCCTGGCTGGGTGCGACAGTGACCTGGTACGCATTCTGCGTTTCCGTCATCGTGGGTGCGATTATGGCTGTGATTATGGTCCTGTACCGTCGCAGCTGGGAAAAACATTACAACAACTTCCTGATGATTGTGTTCGAGTTTTTCGTTGTCCGTAAGCCCAGCGAACTGTACAAAATCGCCTCCGAGCGAAAACCACAGATGCTGCTGCTGCCTTACGGAATTCCGATCTGCATCGGCTCAATCGCCTACTTCTTCTACGCAGGCATGATTTAATCCATTGGACCATTGCAAATGGTTTGTGCAGTCGCATGGGCATCAAACGGGAGTAAGACACTATGTTTGCTCCTGCCGAACATGGCAAATCATTATGAGAGAGAAGACACATCGTAGGACAGGCATCTTGCCTGTCTTTCAAGCGAGTTGAAATTAACATGTTTGCGTCAAAAATTGGAGCTGACAGGCTGGAAGCCTGTCCTACGGGATGGATTCCGAGGAGAAGCCCCTGCACAAGTTAAAATGCGTGAATTGAGCAGCGAGGGATGTTCGGGTGATTCATGACGGCCCATCGGATATCCGTCACGACCAATCGAGTTAATACATCCGTCATAAAGTGAAGAGTTTTACAATCGACTGCCGATGAAGAGACACAGCGGACTCCGTTTCGCGCCTCTTCTCGGTCTATTTGATCATCACCTGAACAGGTCGATGATCCTTTGTTAAGGCTGATCGAGGGGATAACCATGAAGATGAAAACCGTTGTCGTCCTGGCATTTGCGGTCGCATGCGGCCTGATTGCCATGATGGGTGTCCAGCAAATGATCGCACAAAAATCCAACGAGAATGCCGACGTCCCAGTCAAAGTGCTGGTGGCTTCTATGGATATTTCGCCCGGCGTTTTGCTGAGCGAACACAATTGTGAGTTCAAGGAATACCCAACGAATGTTGTCCCGGCTGATGCCATTCTGACAAAGGAAGATTATCACGATCGTGGATTACTTGTGCCTGTGACAGCAGGTGACATCATTCGCGGATCGAAACTGGGGGGGCGTGGAGAGATTGCCGCATCAGCCAGTATTCCCATGGGAATGAGAACGATTTCAATTCAAGTGAACGACACAAAGACTCATAGTGGTTTAATCCAACCGGGAGATCGAGTCGATCTGCAGATTTCATACAGTGTGAGAAATGCCAGTGGATTATTAATCACGAAAACGGCAACTTTGCTGGAATACATTGAAGTTTTCGCTTCCGATTCGATTCGAAATCTGGAAGCCGGCGAATCCAAAGAGATTAAAGCAAAAAACATTTCGTTCCTGGTGACACCAGAACAATCCAAACTGGTTCAGCTTGCCAATACACGTGGCGAATTGATTCCAATTATGCGAAGCAAGGAAGACAGTGAAATCACCCAGAGCCCGGAAGAAATCCAGACCCTAATATCCGAGTTAAAGTCGGGCATGATGCAGGAACAGGATCTGGTCGTCGAGAAGAAAGAAGACAAGGAAAAGCAGGAACCTCAAAGTGCAGCTCAGGCCTTCAAGAATTTTCTGAGTGGACAAATGGCCGAAGCAAAACCAAAACCTGCTCCAAAACCGGTCGACAAACCAGTCGAAGAACCCAAGCCGAGCAATATGTGGAAGATTCAGATTTATGCAGGCGAAGAATTGATCGAGCAGGAAGTTGCTTTGCCGGTATCAATGACTTCAGGCCCGAATTTTGGTGGCCAGATCGATCAAACATTTGAGCAGGAACCTGCACCCGTTTCGCAGAAAATCATTGAGAAACCCATTCAGAAAGAAATGTCGGTTGAGGAGCCTGATCTGATCACAGAACAGCCATCTGTCCAACATCTGGAACCCAAACAGACAGGAGTACTGCCCAACGGTTTGCAGAATCTGCTGAACTCGTTCATGGGAAGTTCTTCTGAAAATAAAGATCAGGATCATCAGGAAGCTCTTGAATTTCACGATCAATTTGAACCCGCTGAAACCGAAGCCGAAGAGTTTCGATTTCCTACTGAATTTTAAGCCGACCATCATAGAGCACCGTTGCCACTCGATACGAAGTTGAGCGGCAGAATTTCATAAAGTACCGAGTTTTGATTCGCTTGAGATCTCTCAAACAATTCGAAACTTCACATAACGTTTAACGGAGTGCAAGGATGCAACCGTTCGCAGCAACTGCCAGAAATTTGACCTGCCGCCTCTGGAACAGAGGGCGTACTGCCCTGTGCCAGTCGGCTGGAAATCTGCTCCAGAAATCAATCGGTCGTTGCACGGGTCTGAAAAGTGGCCTGGTCGCGATGACCGTCTGTTTGGGAGTCTTTCAGACCGCTCAAGCACAATCCGACTATCCCGAAGATGGTCGTGGAAACACATTTCATATCGTTTCCAATCGCAACGAAATGATTCTGACCGAACGATTTGCTCGAGTCCTGGAACTGGATAGTCGGATCACACGTGTGGATGGATTTGATCCTGCGATCTTATCGGTCCAGGCCCTCACGCCACATCGCATCCGACTTCAAGCCGCCGCTTCAGGAGTTACGACACTGATTCTCGTTGATGAATTCGACAAGACTTACGAAATTGAAGTGTTTGTCGAAGGAGATGTGCGGCATCTGCAATCTTACATCAATCGCTTCTTCCCAGATTCCTCCGTCACCGCTGTCAAAGTGAAAGACAGTATCGTCTTACGAGGAGTCGTTTCAGATCCTTCGCACATCTCGCAAATTACCGAAGTGGCTGAGGAATTTTATCCTAAAGTGATTAACCATATGCAATTTGGAGCCGCCAACCAGGTGCGTTTGCAGGTTCGCATTATGGAAGCTCAACGCTCCCGAATTCGCAAACTTGGCTTCAACTGGTCGTTACTGACCGGCAGTGGATATGTCGCGAGTAGTCCGGGTAATCTGGGAAGCCCATCGAGCGTAACACTAAATCAAGGTGGTGGAAATTCATTGATTCATGGTGGTGCGAGTCTGTCCGATTCCACAATCAGCTTTGGACTTGTTGGTACTGGTGGAATTTTCCGAGGGTTCCTCGAAGCTCTCAAGCAGGAAGGTCTGTTAAGAATACTGGTAGAAACCTCCGTGGTTGCCGACAGCGGTCGACCAGCCTCACTGCTTTCTGGTGGTGAATTCCCGATTCTAGTACCGCAGGCTCTGGGAACAACTACAGTGGAATGGCGTGAATTTGGTGTCAAGCTCGAAGCCGTGCCGATTGTTCTAGGACAGGGGCAGGTCATTCTGGAAATTGCTCCTGAATTCAGTGAACGAGATTTCGCTAATGCGGCGACTTTGAACAGCACTGTCATTCCTGCGATTACAACACGACGGGCCAATACTCAAGTCCGCATGAAGTTTGGCCAAACGTTGATGATTGGCGGATTGATCGCGACAAGATACACCGCCGAAACGGATAAAGTGCCATTCCTGGGTGAACTTCCCGGAATTGGAGCCGCGTTCCGACGTGTCCGTTACGATGAAAACGAAACCGAATTGATCATTCTGGTGACTCCAGAATACGTTGCCCCACTGGATCCATGTCAGGTTCCCGAGGGTGGCCCCGGAGCGTTCTCCGACATTCCGACAGATCGTGAACTCTATCGACATGGCATCATCGAAGTCCCCAACTACGGTGGACCGACTCCTCCAGGCTTTGGACAGGAAGCAATGATGTACGATAATCATGGCGGCTACTGCCCTCCAAACGAGGGATATGAAATGATGGAGCCCCACTCGATGGGTCAGCCAACCTATCAAATGCTACCTCCGAATGGTGATGAGTTGATGCCACCTGCGGAATCGTACAAAGCGCCCCCTTATGTACCAGAATCAATGCCACATCCAACTCATGGTACATCTGCTGAGCCGATGCCATTATTGCCAATGCCGGGAGAACCTTCCCAGCCAATGAACCTGGACTCGAGCATCCCAGCGGTACCAAAATTACCACCAGCCATGCCGACCACTCAAGTGGACGCCGATGATGATATCTGGGCACCAGCTCGAGGCCGGAGTAATGTCCAACTGACCGAAGGCTATGAATCACCAATGATCGAAACGAACGCAACATACGCAGTTCACAAATCCAAGTCCGAAACCCAGGCTCCACCCGCGTTGATCGCTCCTCAAAAGCGAAGTAGCGGGCAAGAGTCACAGGTATCTGCCCCGAATCCTTAGTCTGAACTTGAGTTGAATTTCTATCGTGAATGGCGATCAGACTTTGGTCCTTGAAGAGACAGGTACGCATAAGTCCAACACGCTCAAATATCAATTAGTGAATTTCCCCAGGAAGTGAGTGAATTATGAAGAGGGTTATGCGACTCGCGGTCGTCGACCCGCACGATGTGACACGAGCCCAACTCAAGAATTTGATGTTGGGTGTGGACACAGTGTGGCTTGAAGCGGAATGTTCCCGCTACGAGTTCTTCATGGACGTCGCCATGCAGACGCTTCCCGACATTGCGTTGGTGGCCGTCGATGCCAATCGAGAAGCAGCTCTCGATTTGATCGCTAAAATTCATCAGCAATTACCTAACTGCTCTATTCTAGTCGCAAGTTCGTCACAGGATGGCCCGTTGATTCTGCAAGCCATGCGGAATGGAGCTCAGGAATTTCTGAATATCCCTCTGGAACTCGAAGACTTTATGTCTGCTTTGGACCGCGTCCGCCATGCCAGTGCTTCAGGCGATGGCGAAGGTGAGGTTCGCGATTCCCAGGTGGTGACCGTCGCCGGAGTCAACGGAGGCGTCGGTTCGACTTCAGTTGCTGTTAATCTTGCTTCGGTTCTGGCACAGGATAAACAGAATACGGTCGCGCTCATCGATCTCGATCTCGCTCTCGGAGATGCCGACGTCTGGCTCGACATCATTCCCGATTACACGATTCAGGATGTCGCCGAAAACATCACCCGAATCGACTATTCTCTCCTGAAGCGCTCTTTAACAAAACACGAAAGCGGTTTGTTCCTGCTGCCACGTCCGGTCAACCTGGATGGAGAGTTTCATTTGGGAGCAGAAGACTTTCGGAGAGTGATTGGTTTGCTGAAAGCGACATTTACCCATCTTGTGATTGATGTGAGTAAGTCGTACAGTCCACTCGAGATGGCGGCCATCACATCATCCGATTCCACGCTTCTGATCACTCAACTCGACTTACCCTGCCTGCGTAACGTTGTTCGGCTGATTCATTATTTCGAACAATTCGAAACGCTTTCTGAAAAACTCAAAGTCGTATTAAACCGTTCCGGCCTGAACGATATGCAGATCAGTCTCAAGAAAGCCCTGGAGATAATTGGGCGGGAAATCTACTGGAAAATCCCGAACGACTACGGCACGATGGTCGAATCCCGCAACAACGGAGTACCCTTGATTCTTCAGGCTCCAAAAACAAAATTGACCAAATCCTACATCGATCTGGCCAATGAATTGTCTGAATCAAAAATCGAATCTCAGGATCCGGCCCCGACTAAAAAGAAACTCTTCAGTTTTCTGAGTCGATAATTTTATACGCATTTACAAGCACGAAGCGCAAGCGAGTGTGTAAATAGACGTGTAACTCACACACTCGCTTGCGCTTCGTGCTTGTATTGGTAATTAACTCATCCCCAGCCCGTAAAAAAAGCCGTCCCACGTATGAGACGGCTCTTTTATTATTCAGCGTGATCGATTATCGGCTCAGGAAGGCGACGACCTGGTTCACATCGACTGGCAGACTGACGTCTGCGTAAGTCGGAAGTGACGTGACGACGGCTTTGAGTTCTTTATCGTCAAAAGAAATCCAGTCACAGGTTTCTGAAGAGTGATTGTCGACGATATCGCGATAAGCCTTATGCAGGTTCGGACGATTTCGCAAGGTGATCACATCTCCGGGACGAACCATGATGGATGGCTTGTTAACTTTACGTCCATTCAACTGGAAGTGACCATGAACGATCCCCTGACGCGCTTGGGGGCGAGTTCCCGTAAATCCGGCTCGGCGGACCACATTGTCCAGGCGACACTCGCAGATGACCAACAGGTTTTCCCCGGTGTTCCCTTTGCGGCGACGACCTTCAGCGAAGTACTTGCGTAACTGACGCTCCCGAAAACCGTAATAGTATTTGATCTTCTGCTTTTCTGTCAGAGCCAGTCCATAAATGGTTGGCTTTTTACGGCGAGTGTGCATTCCGGGTGGCACGTTCCGCTTTTCAAAGGCACGCAGTGCACCTGCGTTTTCAAAGACTGCAGTTCCTAATCGGCGATTAATTCGAGCTTTCGCTCCCGTATAATGCCCCATCTGATCTCCTCGGTAATTGTTGAACCTGATTGTCAACTGGACGATACGACTGAATACTCAGTCTTTAAACGTCAGTAGGACGGCACCAGCCATCCGTGATACAAATAACGCTCTCTCAATGATAAATTGAGGGACATTGCAGCCTGAGCAACAGGCGCAAAGGAAGCGTTTCCCCTGCGGGGAAGGGAGGGATCATCCACAAATCGGGCCAAAACGTCAACCTTCAGGTGCATCATCCCTTGAAAATCGTCAAAAATACAGGCACGAAGTGCATGCGAGTGTGTGAATTGAGTTATTCGTGAATTCCCTTTCAAAAATGGTTTTTTCGTCGCACTGCTACGGATAGAATCTTGTTAATCAATGATTGACAACCAGAATCCTTCCATCAGGCATAATTGCCCCCTGACTTCCGACGCAATCCAATACTGTAAGTTTGAACATAACGACCATGTCTACACACGAGCCCTCAAGTCCAAAACCTCCTGTTCCCGAGCGCTCCTATGCAATGCAGCGAACAATTGGCGGCATCCTCTGGCTCAATGTCCTGGCGGCTATTCTTGTCATGCTGGGAACCACTCCCAAGTCACAGGAACAGCAACCAGCAACCAATGTGACGATCGAACAGCCCGACATTGAATTGGTCGAACGCGAGGTTGCCAGCTTTTCACTGACAGAACGCAGCAACGAGACCATCAGTAAGCAGGACCTGCTTGGTCAACCGTGGGTCGTGAATTTCATCTTCACCAAATGCGTTATGTCATGCCCCACCAATACCAAAGCCATGATGGAATTGGCTGAAAAGTGCAAAGAAGCCGATGTTCGCTTTGTCACAATTACAGTGGACCCCGAACGGGATACCCCCGAGCAATTAAAAGGCTATGCCGAAATTTACGATGCAGACCCCGAGCAATGGCTGTTTTTGACAGGGGACAAAGCCGAGATCCACCGCCTGATTCGCGAGAGCTTTCTGCAGATTGTGGAAGAACGCGAGGGAGATGACCGCCTGCTGGGATACGAATTTGCCCATACGGATCGCGTCATGCATATTGACGAGACCGGGAAAATTGTCGGTCAGTATCTGGCAACTGATCCTGTCGAAATGGCGACTTTGGCTCGCGTGTTGAAGGGGGAACGGGAGACGCCTGAGGATCATAAATTCCTCGTCCCGAAATCGCTGCCAAATCCTCTAAACATTGAAGCTCCGGAAGCGAGCACCTCTGAAGTGGCCGCCGCTGAAGAGTCTACGGAAAACAATGACGACGAGCTTGAAGTGGTCGTCGAGGAATCTGAAGTTGAACTTGCCAAAGAGGTTCCGACTTGGTTAACCAGCCTGCCAGCGGTCAATGCCAGCCTGAATGGACTCGCGACCCTTCTGCTGATGCTTGGGTTTGTGTTCATTAAACAGGGAAAAATCAAAGCTCACAAAGCGACCATGCTGACGGCTTTTGGCGTTTCGGTCGTCTTTCTGGCCTGTTATCTCACCTATCATTTCGGCTTACAGTATTACACGGGTGAGCCACAAAAGTCGTTTCCGGATCTCGGCTTTATTCGCCAGGTCTATCTGACCATTCTGATCAGCCATATCATTCTGGCTGTATTCGTGCCGGTCCTGGCAGGGATGACAATCTTTTACGGTTTGACAAACCGTGTCGAAAAACATAAACGAATCGCTCGTGTCACATTTCCAATCTGGTTGTATGTCTCTGTGACTGGTGTCATAATCTACCTGATGCTGTACCAGTTAGCCGGGGTTTGAAATTGAACCGCCAGGACGCCAAGAGATTTTGAGGAGTCAACAATGAAATGGTTTCGCTTCAGTTCGATAGTGGGCCTGTTTCTGCTCATATTGATCAGCGGCAGTGAACTTTCCGTATGCGAAGCCTGTCCCATGTGCAAGATGGCGACCGAAGATGCCGGGAATAGTTCGCAGCCGGCCGCCTATATGGCCAGCATCCTGACCATGCTGAGCATGCCTTCAATTCTGTTTTCTATTGTGGGAGTCTCTTTGTACCGCATGTCGCGACGGGAAACAGAAATGATCGCTCAGGATGATAATCTCAGCGGAAGGCAGTCGGAAACTGTTGACCCCAATTCAACTCAGGACAATTAAATAGACAAGCACGAAGCGCAAGTGAGTGTGTCCCCCGTTGCGATTGAACACACTCGCTTGCGCTTCGTGCTTGTAACCATATCACTTACTCAGTTCTTTCCGCACACTTTATCAATTTGAAAATATCCGATGGCCGATTCCAATTCCAAGCTGCACTTTTCCACCCGCGCAATTCATGCTGGCGTCAATAAAGACACCCTGTTCAACAGCTGCACCACGCCGATCTACACATCGTCCACCTATTACTGGAACGACCTGACTTCCAACAGCGGTTACGAATACACTCGCGTTGCGAACCCGACACGCAAGGCTCTCGAAGAAAATATCTCGTCACTTGAAGGCGGCGTAGGAGCACAAGCCGTTGCGACGGGGATGGCAGCCATTACTGCAGTGATGCACCTGTTTTCCTCGAACGATCATATCATTACCGGCAACGACATCTATGGCGGCACCTATCGTCTGTTCGCCGATATCTTCACCAAGATGGGACTCAGATTCTCATTCGTCGACATGAGTGATCCCGAAAAAGTCAAAGCGGCAATCTGTGAAGAGACAAAATGTATCTGGATTGAAACCCCCAGCAACCCGCTGCTCAATCTCGTCGACATCAAAGTGATGACCGACATCGCCAAAGAACACAATCTCCTCACAATCGCCGATAACACATTCCTCTCTCCCTACCTGCAGCGGCCATTTGAACTGGGAGCCGACGTGATTGTGCATTCGACCACAAAATACCTGAATGGACATTCGGATGTTGTCGGCGGATGTGTTGTTTCGAAGACTCAGGAACTGGCCGATAAGATCGCTTACATCGTCAACGGTCTCGGCTTCGGCTGTTCTCCCTTCGATGCCTTCCTTGTTCTGCGAGGCATCAAAACCCTCGGCCCGCGAATGGAAGCTCATCAGAAAGGGGCGATGGCATTGGCACGCATGCTCGATGAACATCCCAATGTCGAGAAAACCTATTTCCCCGGCCTGGAATCGCATCCGCATCACGAACTGGCCAAACGTCAGCAGGACGGTTTCGGCGGCATGGTCAGCTTCGACATCAAAGGCGGCCGCCCCGCAGCCGAGCGTTTGTTCGCCAAAGTCAAACTCTTCCAGCTGGCTGAATCATTGGGAGGAATCGAATCCCTCATCGAATACCCAGAAACGATGAGCCACGCTTCCATGACCAAAGAAGCCCGTCGAGATGCCGGAATCTCAGAAAGTACAATCCGGATTTCGGTGGGAATTGAACACCCGGATGACCTCATCGCCGATATGAAGCAGGCGCTGGAAGGATAAAAATTGTGTGGCACGCTCTGAGCAAAGCGAAGGGCGTGGAATGTGCGATATTACTTCATTTTGCCCATCAACTGAATTGAAGACAACTTTGGGTGGCCCCGAAAGATTCTTTTGGGGCGGCGCAGCCGTAGCAGACTTCTTGGACAACGCACGATCAACCAGAAAGCCTCTTATGGACTTCGTCCCCCCCAGATAGCGAAGCTATCTGGGCCACCCGCGTTTTATCATTCGGGGGCTTCACTTCGAGAGCGCCCCCGCCACCCTGGTTTGATTGTTTTCTGTTATATCTCTGGCACGAACCAGTGTTCTTACAAATTGTTGAATTTCTCCGGTTTTCATTGGGAACGCGGTATAGAGGATTAGGGATGTGGCCTTTCAATCGAAGCCAATCGAATAAGCCTGTACCGAAAATTCAAATTAATGATGTTCAAGTTGTCTGGCAGGATGTTCTGAATGGTCATTGGGAGTTATCGTATGGCGAGATCTTATACACGCTTTACGACAATCCGATTTTTGATGTATCACTAATAAATGAACTTCCCATTGTAAGCCAATGGATTGCTGATCTTCGCCCACAAATTGAAGAGGAAATAAAAAAGCAGCTTGAAGGCTGGGCGGAGTGGACTGGAGACTATGATCTCGTTGTTGTTGATGTGTCCAACCTGATTGAAAAGCGTGAAGTGGAATTGTCCTATGCACATGAGAATTGGGCAGACCTTGGCATCAATCTCATTGTCGCAGAGGGAAAGATTCTCAGTTCAGAAACAGGTGACTAAAGTTGATTACTCAAGAGATGTAGTTTTATAGAGACCAGCAAGAATTTTGAAATTTATACGAAGTCGGCTTGTCCGAAAGCATCCGCTTTAAATTTCAATCGTCAAACCGAAAACCCATATGGCATTGCCACACAGGTCGCTGCTTTGCATCATCCTGTGCCATCCACAGATTCGTTTTGCCAGCAACAAGCGAATTCTTAAAGAAGCAAGTTGCGTCATGAGGCACACTGATACTCAGTAACTTCCCTGTCGAGATGCCCTTCCTAATACACCTGTAGCGATTACTCAGACTATTCCCCAAAGTTCGTTCGACCCCAATCACCAGACGCCCACGCTTGATAACCTTACCACCCACCCTCATATTTGTCATAATTCCCACTGTTCGTTTCGAGACTCCGGCAATGTGCATCACTTCGGCTACCGACTCGCCCAGATGTAATAACCAGAGCACCTCCAACCATTGCCGTGCCTGTGAAGCATCTACATGGTAGCGGAGCGACCGAACTTTATCCGCTTCCTCCTCAATCAACTCAATGAGGATTGCCATTCTTGACCCCCTGAAGACAGTCCCCTGAGATCCCATTTTGCAGAGAGAATGACCCTCCGTCAAACGCCACCAATCAAGAGTCCATGAACTCACGGCGCAGTATAATATCAGGCTAGAATTAGCTGAGACTAATCATCATATCTGCATATTATTGCAGAAATCAGCACAAAAATTGCAAAATATAGTTACTTATAAATGACGACTCATCCGTCCCGGGAATTATTTTAGAAATATTTCTGAATTCGGAGTTTTTTTCAGAAGATTTTTCATTTTCATTGCGTCTAATAATGGGCAATATCATTTTTCGATTTTGCTTGTCGGATTATGATATTGAACTCCAACCAACTGTCTCGCCATTACCTGACAAAACAGGCCCACCTGAAGTTGAAATTCACCCTCTTTCATAAGAGGCACACAAACCAACCTGTGGAAACTATTTGTCTACACACACTTTAGTATTGAGGAAAATGAATGTACGTCCCTTCGAAAGGTCGCCGCGGGTTTACTCTGATTGAGCTTCTCGTTGTCATCGCCATCATCGCCATTTTGGTTGCTTTGTTGCTGCCAGCCGTCCAGCAGGCTCGGGAAGCCGCCCGCAGAAGTTCCTGCAAAAACAACCTGAAACAGCTCGGCCTGGCCATCCACAATTATCACGACACCTTTAACACCTTCCCTCCTGGGTATGTGCGACAGTTTTCGACCGGAACAACCGAAGCGGCCAGTTTCTGGGGCTGGCAGACATATCTGTTCCCGCAAATGGAAGAATCGGCACTGTTCGATGCGATGAATGTCGGTAATACTCAGTTGCCAAACGCCTTGGCTAATGCGACATCATTGAACCAGATGGGGCAACCCATTGGGCCACTCAAATGCCCTTCCGACAGTGGGCCGGACATTAATACCAGAACTCAACTCAATGACACTGTTCCAGCTGCTCAGAGCGTTGCAACGACAAATTACGTCGCAAACAATTCGAGCTTCGGATTAGACACAATCACATCTCCAAACACCCAACAACCGGTCTTTTTTGAAACCGGTGCGAATGCAAATGGGTGTTTTTGGCAGAATTCTAAATTACAATTCCGGGACATGACCGACGGAACGAGTAACACAATCGTTCTTGGTGAACGCTCCTGGGAGATGAACAATCCTAGTGGAACGAAGCGACAATGCGATGCGGGCGTTGTTTTTGGAGCTAACTCAGGTGAAACCCGGAATCTACGAGCAGTATTTGCCAGTGGAAGAGTCGGAATCAACGATAGTGGTTCAGGAATCACAGGAGGCGGCTTGACTGCTCCCGATTCGGACAACTGTCAGTACGGTTACAGCTCTCTGCACAAAGGGGGAGCTCAATTCATGCTTGCCGATGGTTCCATCCGCTTCATCAGCGAAAATATTAATAACAATCCGAGCACGGCTCATGACAACGTCGTCTTTGAGAATCTGCTTAGCCGCAATGACGGCAACGTCATCGGTGAGTTTTAGGCTCGTTTGACAGGCATCTCTCCGGGGGTATTAATTTTACCTGAAGAGAATGCTCAATTGATCAATATTAAGGCCATGCAACTCTCTATATGAGATTGCGTGGCCTTTTTTTGTTCACCTGTATTCCTAATCCTTTTTTCTAGAACATATTCAATAATTACCTGCAGTGTTCAGCAGGAGCAAACACAGCGTTTTTAGGACATTTGGTGTCCATGCGACTGCAGATACCATTGGAAAATGGGCTAATGGATTGTTCCGCTAAAACCTTCGGTTAGTGCGCCACTGGCTTCGCCAGTGCAAATCGAGACTATCACTAAAGTTACGATACACTGGCAATGCCAGTGCCACCCTAATTACTAATTGGAAGATCCATTAGCATCAATATTTGCCACAGCTTTGTGTATCGTGACACGACTAAAGATTTCTTTTTCTGGTTTTCAGTATTGCTTTGTAGAAGATGCGTAACTTCAAAAAACAAAACCGATGCGTTGAATATTGTCACACTCGCTTGCGCTTCGTGCTTCTATCCTTTCACTACCCACTTTCAAATATGAATGATTCGGATTAAATCGTCACTTCTGTAACGGAATGATTCGGAGATGCAATTCACAAGTTACCATAAAAAAGTCACGCAACTCTTCAAAATGAGCTTGCGTGACTTTTTATTCATTTTCTGAGCACTCATCAACTACGGTCGTGCACTGCTGATTTCTGCGTTAAGCACTTTCGCGATCTGATCGCGGGTTTCACGCAGATGAGCTTTCGAATAAGGGCTAAGCTTGGCGTTTGCCTCTTCTAGACCATCGAGTCGATCGAACAGATCCTGTAAGTGCAATCGAGCCAGGCTCTTTGCGTCAGCCGGAGCTGCGGTAGTCCCTAAAACGATACCAGACAGCTGAGTCAGATATGCCCGTTGCAGATTTCGTCGAATGGTCGAAATCTCAATCGGCTCATTCGGATTGATCTCAGCCGGTACTTCCGACCAGATGGCTGTCGTCAGAGAATCGAAAATAACCGGCAGCGTTAAAACTTCTTGATCTTTAACTGCCTGCAATTCAATTTCCTGAACGCGTTTAAGCGTTTGTTCATGCAGCAGCGATGTCAGAGCCATTCGCTGAATGCTCAAAACCCGGTCATAAATGGGATAGAGATAGTTCGGAGTCGATTCATAGCCATCGGTCAAATGCTCCGGAGCCAGTTTTCGCAGTAGCTCAGGGGAGAAAGTAAACGCGGTATCAGAGAAAATTTCCCGGCTGAGCAAATCGAGAGCCTGCTCATGTTTTTCCAGCGGAATCGGCTGCATCGCAGGTCGTTCTTCAGGATCCCCCTTATGATCGCGAGCAGTGTAAGCTCCGCCAACATACTGAGCGGCTAGTTGGGTTGCCTGTGAAATCTCACCGAGCAATAACGTGAACGTCTCACGGGCCCGTTGATAACCATCGCCTTCTTCGACAACGCGATCGACAAGGCCATCAATCGATTTTTTCATGAACGCAATTCGCTGTTCCGAGTAATCAAGCGGATCTCCCAGGTCGAACAGATTGATGCGGGGATCGGGATTGCCAGCCATGTCTTCATCGGTCGCATAGATGAGATCATGCTCTGGAGCTTTTTTGGCTATCTTATTCAGTTCCTCCTCTTCATTGCCGGAAATTGGCTTATATGCATATTCAATGGCCCAATAATCGTAAGGGCCGATTGTCGTGGTGAAATAATCGCCCTGCTTGGCGGGATCGAGTGCGAAG
Organism: Rubinisphaera italica; assembly: GCF_007859715.1. NCBI lineage: Bacteria > Pseudomonadati > Planctomycetota > Planctomycetia > Planctomycetales > Planctomycetaceae > Rubinisphaera > Rubinisphaera italica. The sequence goes on along the minus strand of NZ_SJPG01000001.1, from coordinate 5,443,739 downwards.
TTCGCAGGGGCATAATCCATCACCGAGCCAATCATTCCCTTCTTACGGGTGATTTCCGGATTGTTGATTTCCTCCAGCGAAAGCATCGTGCTCGCTTTGAAGTTATGACGCAAACCGAGCGTGTGACCGATTTCGTGCATCACGACTTCTTTAATTGCCTGGCCGATGAACTCCTCAGGTACTTTTCCACCAGGAGCCAGTCCGTTGATCGACATCACACTCGACATCAATCCCAGTTGACGCTGAATTCCCGGTCCCATCATGCAGCAGTTGCATCCGCCCGTCGAATTAACCCAGGTCGGTTGTCTTGGGAATTGCTGATTCAAAGAATGCTCAGGATGCTCGGCGATTAACTCTTTATAGAGCTTGAGCATCTCATCATATTCAGCCTGTCTGCCTTCAATTTCAGGAACTTCGGCAGCAAACAGTTTCATGAAGGCCTGGCGTTCACCGCGAGCGAGCAGTTCAAGGCCCTGTGGAATGCCGACATTCTTCACGTAGTCCTGGCGATGGTAGCGAACCATACTTTCATCGAAGACGATATCGGCATCAATAATCTGTCCCGTTTTGGGATTCGTTCGGCTCGGTCCCATTGCAAAGCTGGAAGCGGTTGTGATCCATCGGAACGTATTATACCGAATATCTTCCGGCTCAAAATCATCGCTGGACTGCTGATCGCGGCATTGAATCGCATCGATAAATCCGACTTTCTCGAAGGCTTTATTCCATTCCAGAATCCCTTCACGAACATAAGGCCGATAAGTTCTTGGGACCGATTTTTCGATCCAGAAAATGATCGGTTGCTTCGGTGCAGACAGTTCCGAACTCGGATTTTCCTTCTCCAGATTCCAACGATTGATGTATCGTACCTTGGCCGACTCATCGACATCTTTGGAAAAGTCGTTCACGGTACTCAGGAAATAGCCGATGCGGTCATCGGCCAGTCGCGGTTTGTATCCATTGCTCGGAAGCTTCGACAAGCTGTAGTGCAGCACAATTTGCGTTCCACGAGGATCGGGGACGGCTGAATCGGATCCGAAAACGGTCGTATATTTCTGGCTGGAGGTAAAAACAGCCGCGACCTGAATTTCGATATTCTCCGGATAAGCCTTCACTTTGAACCACGTGCTTCGAGAGCGATCGGGATTCACACCGATGCCAGCCAAATCGACCATGAACAGATCGGCAGCATCGATCAAGACCGAAGAGCCACCACTCTTTTCACTTTTAATCGGGAGTGCCCGAATGATACTGTCGTTGTAAGAGGTCTTAACCGCATCGGCCTGCGGTGATCCGGCACTGGCTTTGAATTTGATATTCTTTCGCACCAGATGAATGCGATCAGCGCTGCGGCGGAAACAGACCAGCCACTGATCGCCGAAGTTCAGGGTATCGCCCCCCAGATACATCCGTCCGGCTCCACTGGCAATCGAAATCGGCAGAATGAATTCGGTGTCGTAATTCGCTTTCGAAATTTCAATGAACAACTGCTGGTCTTTTTGGTTGTAATACAGAGGAAACAATCCGGGCATTGTTGTTGCCCCTTTGGTCACCTCTTCCCAGGCAGGATACTCTTTTGCCTCGACAGTTGGCACAATTCCAGCCAGCATCGCTGTAAGCACTAATCCCAACCCAGCCAGCGAAGCCAGACCGTGTCGTTCTTTGCGAATCATTTGCATGATAGCTCCTGTAGAATTCCCTTGAATTTGAAAGGGAAACGTAATTCCAGTCACAAGTAAGCGAAGCCGATTCCACGACGACCTCTCGAATCCTTTCTGGCCAACGCATCTGCCTTTAAGCACTTAGGCAGACTAGCCGCTATAAAGATAGGAACGCGACTGGGCAAAATCAATAAGCTGTTTGCATTCTACGGAAACTCTTGCCACCACGAAGCGACCAAGGTGAACAGGAATGACCTGTTTTTTGAATGCCTGGCTATTCATTTCATACTTTCTCATTGAAGCGAGTGTGAATGGGGCGAGAAATGGATTCAACTCATGAATTTAGAATCATTCTGATTTTCCCCAGATCTCATAAAATCTCTGAAATCCCTCGGATTTCTTTGATCGAGTTGGTTAGAATGAACGTCTACTCTATTCAGAGAGACAGTCATTTCGCCGAATTGATCGAGGAGCAGGCTCATGCCGAATTCGCAGCAATGGATTCAACGTCACTGGCGTCGTTTACAGTGGGGACAGTTTCTGGGGATTTGTGCCGATCGGCTGGCGATGGCTTTTATTGTCATTGGCTGTCTGATTTTGTTGACCAAACTTTTCGTCCCTGCTCTCTGGCCTTACGCTCCGGCTCTATTCGCACTTCTATTGATTGTGCCGATCTGGTCGTGGATGACAATCCAGAAACGCAAATTTTCGATGAGTGAAGCGACAGCTCTGTTGGATAGCAAACTCCAGGCTGGCGGATTATTGATGACACTCTCGGAGGCACCCGATGATCAATGGTCGACCCGACTGCCTCAAATTGAAGACCTCTGGCGGAATTCCTTGCCGCGGATCCGTCCGAAACGTTTCTTCTCGCTGATTGCCGTCCCCTGTCTGTTTGCGATCATCACCTGCTTTGTTCCCATTCGTGAATTCTCAACCGTCATGGCGACGCCTCGCAAAGTCGCGCAACAAACGAATGAAGAATTAGAGGAGATGCTCAAGACTCTCGAAGAGGAAGAGGTTCTCGAAGAGGAAGAAAAAGAGGAACTCAAGCAGGAACTCGAAAAATTTATCGAAGAGACGAAGAATCAGCCTTTGACTCACGAACAATGGGAGACAGCCGATTCGCTCCGTCAGCAGATGCAGTTGAGCTGGGAAAAGAATGAACGTGGTCTCGAATCGGCTTCAGCTGCCGTCGAGGAATTGCTCTCCTCGCTCGCCAATCAGGGTGAGCTTTCCGCCGAGCAATTGGAACAACTTGAGTCGGCTCTGGGAAAGAATCTGCAATCGCTCGCTTCCAAAGCCTGCAATGGAGAATGTCCGGGCATGTCCGAGTCGTTGAAGAAGGCACTGGAGAATGCAGCTAAGTCTGGAAAACTGGGCTTGCCTAATGATGCGGAAGCTCGTGAAAAAATGCTGAGTGACCTCAAAGACATGCTGAAAAGCGAGTGCGAAAGTCTTGCAAAAAAACGAAGTGAATGCCAAGGGCTATGTCAGGGAAATGGATCCTGCAACAAACCGGGAGAGGGCAATTGTAATAAACCGGGACGCGGCGGAATTACCCGCGGTCGCGGCGATGCTGAGATGATGTGGGGCAAAGAATCTGATCTTGAGAACACAAAGTTCAAAGAAGTCGTCCTGCCCCCCGGCACGCTCGATCAACCGAACGATGAAGTTCTTGGCCTGACATTCAAAGAACCGGAAGTCGATCCCTCAAACACCGCTCCTCGACAGGCCGTCAGAGAAAACGATCCCTCAGCTGGACGAGCCACCTGGGATCGAAAATTGAATCCCAAACATCGCGATGTTGTTCAGAAGTTTTTCAAAACCGACAAACCGACTAAAGCGATTCCTGAAGACAGTGCCCTTTAATTTAAATGAGACAAGCAGCAGGTAAGCAACAAATAGCAAGGGTGGCCCCGAAAGATTCTTTCGGGGCGGCGCAGCCGTAAGAGATTTGCTGACAATCGTAATATATACTGAGAACTACTAACAATATTTGAAATTGAATTCGTTCTAGAGCATATTCAAAAATTACCTGCAGCGTTCAGTAGGAGCAAATACATCGTTTTTAGGACTTTTGATGTCCATACGACTGCAGATACCATTTGAAAATGGTCTAGTGGATTGTTCCGACTAAAATTCGGGTTGTGTGCCACTGGCTTCGCCAGTGCAAGTCGAGACTAAAACTGAAGTGACGATACACTGGCAAAGCCAGTGCCACCCTAAATATTAGTTGGAACAGAACACGAGTCATTATGAATACCCGGGTGGCGGGGGCACTCTCGAAGAGAAGCCCCCGAATCGTAAGACTTCCGGGGGCTTCCGCTAACGCGGAGCGCCCCCACCACCCCAGATCATTTTGACTAAAAATACAAAATTGACCTCCTGGAGATAAAGCGGATGACGGATACGCAAATGGGCGAACTTCTTTCGCCAGAGGAAGTAACACAGGCTCGCGAGGTAATTGATAAACTTCTCAGCCAGCTCGGCAGAGCGATTCTCGGTCAGGAAGATCTGCTTAAGCTGACGACGACATGTATTCTGGCTCGTGGGCATTTGCTGCTGGAAGGTTTGCCGGGACTGGGGAAAACCGAGTTGGTCAAATCATTGTCCGCACTTATGTCTCTCTCATTCCGCCGTGTGCAGTTCACTCCCGATTTGCTACCCGGCGATATTGTCGGCTCTCCGATTCTGGAAGAGCAGGAAGGGGGCGGCGGTCGCAAGCTCGTCTTTCATAAAGGACCGATTTTCGCCAACCTGCTGCTGGCCGACGAAATCAACCGTGCGACACCGAAAACGCAATCCGCGTTACTGGAAGCGATGCAGGAACGTCGCGTCACTGTGATGGGCGAAACGCATCAGCTGCCGTTGCCGTTCTTTGTACTGGCAACACAAAACCCAATTGAACTTGAAGGAACATATCCTCTCCCGGAAGCTCAGCTCGATCGTTTTGCGTTTAAGATTAATGTCGAAGGGATCGGCACCGAAACCCTCCAGCAGATCATCACTAAACGCAGACATGGCGAACCGCCTGTGCTGGAACCGGTTGTCGATCATGACCAACTTCAATCACTATTCGAGAAAGTGGATCGCGTTCATCTCCCCGAAGCCGTCGCCAATTACATCGCCCGGCTCGTCTCGGCAACGCATCAACGGTTTGAAGACTCACCCGAATTCGTCAAGCAATTTGTACGGTTTGGGGCTTCTCCTCGAGCCGCGATTGCACTGGCGAATACTTCTCGTGCTGCCGCATTAATCGCTGGCAAGCCGAATGTTGGGTTCGATGAAGTCAAGTTTGTCGCTCCGAGTGTGTTATCGCACCGTATTATTCTGGACTATTCTGCAAGAATGGATGGGTGGGATAATCAGTCGCTCATACGGGAACTCGTTGCGACACTTTCGGAAGTCGGACGAGAGATACCGGCTGATGTTCGCGTTTAATTTGTAGCCGCCGCTGATCACTTTTCAGACAATCTCTTCTTCTCAACTCAGTGGATTTCTTCCATGTGGAATCTGATACGTTTAACTCTGCTGCTGGCATTTGTTGTCGCGTTCACCTGTAGTACCAGTTTCGCAATTGGCACGGAATTTACGGTGACGGGATCGGATCTGGTGGTCGATGTGAACACCAAATGGATTGGTGGAAAGGATGGCGGTTACTATCCTGTCCGTGTTCGCGTTCGCAACATCGGCCCGCCTCGCAGATTGACACTCGCCTTTCGTGCCGATCCCAATTATCAACCCCTGCCCGACGTCTCCCGGCAGATTGACATCGAACAAAATCAGACACTCAACACAACATTGTTGATTCCTCTGGTTGACCATGGAAGTTCGGGGACATTCAGCGTTCAGGAGAATTCCCGAAATCTCAAAAACATGAGTCGGTCCATCAATGTGTCCGACATCTCTTACAATAACGATCATGGTCCTTCCATGCTGATCATCAACGACAGTATTGTTGATGGTCAGTTTTATAACCATGCCATCTCACATTTGGTGAATGCGGGCTACGGAGGACATTCCCATCGCCACGGTAGCAGCAGTGGTGATTACACAGAAACCGTCGATCCAGGCCAACTCCCGGAAACCTGGCTGGCTTACACTCCGGTCGATCTCGTCGCGGTTTCGCTTCCCACTTTTGCCAACAAGCTGAGTGCAGAATCTCGTCAGGCGATTTTGCAGTGGGTTCAGACGGGTGGAAAACTCATCATTTTTGAGGTCGAGGATTCCCCCGGGGAATCAGAATTATTGAATCGCACACTGGATTGGAATAATCGCAGTTTTGCAGGCAAGGACTGGTCGGCAACCTCAACAAGTCAATTCAGTCATCTGGTCATCGCAGATCCGAGCGATTCCAGCATAATCGGTCCCGAAGATCTCTCAGACGGTAAAGTCTGGGCTGTCTCTCCCGAGACGTTTTCGACACGCTCGTTAGGACTGGGAACCGTTGCGGCTTTCAAGGGAGACCCGTTTCCTGGAACGGCTTCTCACTGGACCTGGTTGATGAACAGCCTGGGAAAAGAATCGCTTTCATGGCAGGAACGTCACGGCTTCAGTTCTCGAACCGGGACACCCTCGTTTCTCAAGTTTTTGATTCCGAGCGTAGGACGCGTTCCCGTAGTTTCGTTTCTCCTACTGATCACAATTTTTACGGTGATTATCGGCCCGCTCAACTACGGATACTTTCTCCGCAAGAAGCGACTCTCCATGTTACTGGTCACAGTTCCTGTTCTGGCACTGGGAAGCAGTCTGCTCTTGATAGGTTACTCGACGGTCGCTCACGGATTTTCCATTAAATCCCGGATCCGCAGTTTGACCTTATTAGACCAGAAACATGGCAATTCGGTCAGTATTTCCCGCGTTGCTTATTATGCAGGAATGGCTCCTTCGGGAGGTTTGATGTTTGAACCCTCCACTGCAGTTTATCCGATCTGGGCTTCCAATGGAGCATTTGAATCGGGACGCCTCGACTGGAGCGACACACAGCATTTCACCTCGGGATGGTTGAAGTCGAGAACACGAACCCAGTTTTTAACGGTCTCGAATCGAGAACAACGCGGACGAATCGATTTCAAACCGGAATCCTCAGTCTCAGCAGAATTCTCGAATGGACTCGAATGGGGCATTGGCATGGTTCTTCTGCGCGATAGTCAAGGGGAAGTCTGGTTTGGTGAGAATATTCAGCCGGGAGCCGTCACGAAGCTACAACCAATCGATGCAGACAATAAAGGCAAAATCAGAGCTTTGCTTGACGAGCGGGGACTGGGGTTACCCGAGGGAATTTCCGAACGCCAGGCCGCACAAGTGGTCTACTCCGGTTCTCCATACGGCTATTATCAAAATGAAAACGTCGACATCTATGAGAAGAGCCAGCAGGAACAATTGCTGTCCAATTTCCGAATTCCCGATCGCTTCACCAGAACACTGCAACCGAATTCTTACTTTGCAATCCTGAATGATAACCCAGACCTGGATCTGGGATTAAAAAACGCCAAACCACAATTAACACTACATACACTGGTTGGGTTCTTTTAAATTCAGGCCGAATAAAGTTGATGAACCGTTAAGGCTCCAAGGGAATTTAGTGAGTATTTCGATAAAGAATTTTATAAATCACAAAGGCTTTTATTCAATTCAGTTTCTATGCCTGTCGAACACTTTGTTTCTCCTGGCGTTTTGGCGGTAAAAATTTGATTGTTTTAAACCGAACAGTAACCTGTAGTTGAAGTGAATGATCCTGCTTCAGATTTGTTTTCTCTGACGATGAGTAATTGATGACTGATTCTGCTTCCCAATCTGATATCGATAACGAGACCGCCCTTCCTTCTGATGATGATTCATCTTCTACTGGCGAGCCGAATATTGTTGCGGAAACACCACCGGAAGATATTCCGGATCCCACGATGGCTTCTGTCCCAGTCGACGAACGGCCTGAGCCGACACTGGAGATCCGTAATCTGCATCGATTCTTCGGTAAGCTCAAAGCGGTTAATAATGTCAGCTTTCGGACGTATCCCGGTCAGGTGATGGGCTTTATTGGTCCCAACGGTGCTGGCAAAACGACGACGATGCGAATCATTGCCACGCTCGATTTACCCACCGCAGGCGATGCGTTCGTGTGCGGGCATTCTGTCGTCGACGATCCCGAAAAAGTTCGCAAAAAACTAGGGTTCATGCCGGATGGTTTCGGCAAGTACACGAATATGGATGTGGTTGAATATCTCGACTTCTATGCCCGAGCTTATGGTTTCAAAGGAGAAGATCGTAAAGAGGCGGTTGAGCGGGTGCTAATCTTTACCGAACTTCGAAAAATGGCCGATAAGCCGATTAAGACTCTTTCGAAGGGAATGTCGCAACGGCTGGGATTGGGACGCACCCTCATTCACGATCCCGAAGTTCTCATTCTCGATGAACCGGCTGCCGGACTCGATCCCCGTGCTCGCGTAGAACTTCGCGAACTGATTCATCTGCTCGCAGCCGACATGAATAAAACCGTGCTCATCAGTTCGCACATTCTGACCGAACTGGGAGAGATCTGCGACTCAGCTGCGATCATTGAAGCGGGAACAATTCTCGTTCACGGCACGATTGAAGAACTCAAACGTCATCGCCCGAAACGAGCCGCCGATGATCTTTCCGGCATTCCACTGGCAGTCGCAGTAATGTCGCGCTCCAATGATTTACGTAAGTGGCTCCTGGAACAACCATTCGTGACGCATGTTGCCCCGGCTGCGAATCGACTTGTTTTTGAATTCGCAGGCGATGACGCTAAGCGAGCCGATTTACTTAAGCGGATGATCGGTCAGGGTTTTGCGGTGACCGAGTTTGCTGGCAAGTCGGAAACCCTGGAAGATGCCTTCATGTCGATTACCGAGGGCATTGTCCAATGAGTTCCGGCTCACTCCGGCGGTGGTTTCAACGGGGCTTCGGAGATGCAGAAAACCTTGCGGATTTCCCGGATCGCTGGAATCCAATGTTTGTGCGTGAACTCAGACGCATGCTCAAAAGCAGGTCATTCTCGATTACATTTCTGTTGCTGCTGATCAGCTGCTGGGGAGCTGCGGTTTATCTGGTGCTTGTATACCAGGATTCGATCAGTTATTCCGAATCGGGGCCGATGTTTTCGAGATGCTTTTTCACGATCCTCGCATTCCCTCTCTGTTTTGTTGTCCCGATGACGCTGTTTGCAGCCGCAGCCGAGGAACATTCCGACAACACTCTTGAAGTGCTGACGATTACGACACTCGATACCAGCAAGATTCTCAATGGCTATTTCTGGATGGGAATGGCTCATGCCGGGATTTATTATTGTGCAGTCGTCCCGTTCGCTTGTTTCAGTTATCTGCTGGGCGGCGTCGGCTTACTCGATCTCGTGGCCGGATTGGCATTCACTGTTTTCTTCACAGCGATTGTTGCGTGTTGGGGACTGATGCTCGGAGCCTGTGCGTCCGGTCCGATCAAGCGAGCGTTCTGTTTATTTCTAACAATGGTCGGCGAAGTCATCTGCTTTACGATTTTGACGAGCGTCCTTTATCTGTTGATCGGAACCGGCATCTTTTCATCCGATTCAATTTCGCTGTTGGGCGGATTGGTCTGCTTTCTCGTCTTCACCGCTCCCATTCTGGCGATCGTAACCGGAATCGCCCGACAGCATTTTCAATTAGTCGATCCGATCATCAAACCGTATCGGGTGCAACTCGATGACAAAGGCAACGTGACCAAGTTCATCGCCCGATACAACGCCCTTCAGGTTCGGCCTCCCTCGCCGCCTGGAGAATTTCCGATGGCTGCACCTCGAGAGAATGAGACCTGATGACCAAACGGTCCCCCTCTCGGGGAGAGACGGCTTTGATCTACTCTCCCACTGGAGAGAGTGTGAATAAGGGGAAATCGTGTGAATTCCATTTTGAACCTCGTTGGGCCCCCCTCATCCGGCCTTTGGCCACCTTCTCCACAAGGAGAAGGAAAGATTACCGCTCCACAAGGAGAAGGAAAGATGATTGCTCCCAACCTACAGGCTCACTCGCTTGCGTTTCGTGCTTGTATGATCAAACAGTATAGGTTTTACAGGGCGCCACTGCCGGTCAGCACAACACGAATTGTGCGGAAGAGAATTTTCAGATCGTTCCAGAAACAGCAGTTCTGGAGATACATCAAATCGTAAGCGACTTTGCGTTCAAAGCTTTCCAGATTGTTGTCGTATCCATTTTCTATCTGAGCCAATCCTGTCAGACCAGGTTTTAAGCCGAGCCGATAAATATAGTTGGGGATTTCCTGTGATAGATTTTTAATGAACTCCGGTCGCTCCGGTCGTGGTCCGACCATCGACATTTCCCCCTTGAGAACATTCCACAGTTGTGGCAATTCATCGAGCCGGGTTTTTCTCATGATACGCCCAATGGGGGTCACCCGAGGATCATTCTTCTGGGCAAACTGAGCCCCATTCTTTTCCGCATCGGTTCGCATGGTTCGGAATTTATAGAGCGTAAATTCACGACCGTATTTGAATTCCTGACGACGATCTCGATTTTTGCGACGGCAACTATCAATGGGTTCAGGAAGTTCCGACTCGTCCTGCCGTCGATCCGAATGCTTCTTTCGCAAATTCAAGCCAACACGCCTCTGACTGAAAATCGCCGGTCCAGGTGAAGTCAATTTCACAGCGATTGCCGTCAGTAGCATGACGGGGGATAGTAAAACCAAAAGCGTCGATGCAAAGATGATATCGAGAGTTCGTTTCGCGATTCTCGTCTTCAGCGAAATGCAATGAATGTTCTCTCGCGGCAAGTCCAGTTGCAACTGGCTGATCCATTCCGCTTCGATAGAAGCAATACTTTCCAGCGCTTCAGACTGATGAGTGTAAGCCACAAGATCCGCCAATGGATCATCACTTCGATAGACCGGGACAATTGTTTGTCCCTTAGGAGTAGACTTCAAAACGGGTATGCTGCTCATGGCCCTGATTTCACCTGAATTTTGGATAGAAACTATTCGTGTTTGATATTAATCGATGTTCAACTCTATCCCTGAAATAACGTTACAGAGTGCTTCGGTGCACAGACCAGACGTAATTTTAAGGGGGTGCGTCAGTTACGAATTTATTGTGGACTCTATGGAATATAGGGATTAGTCCGGTACCGATGGACATTGTTCAGATCACTGATCAGTTTACATTTGCTGCCAGTGGTGAAAATTCCGGGTTCAAAGGGGCTGCAGTTCCGATCACCTTATGAATGACATACTGACCGCTCCGAAAAACGACAGGATGTTGATAGGGAAATTCATCCAGATGCTCCTGCGGAAAATCGGGAGGTAACTGATGTGGGTATTTCTTCACGGGGGTCTGACACTGTTCGAGCGTCAGTCCGTTTTCGAGGAGACTACTTAAAATATATTTGTGGCCAGAACGATCGAGCCGTTCGACAATTTCGGTTTGATGATCTCGAAAGACTCGTGTCAGCACATCCAGATAGACAAATCGAGTGGAAGGTTTCAATTCCAGTTCACGGTAGGCGTGCACCAAATACACATTGTGAACGGTTAACTCACCATCCCTCAACTTCTGTTGACGCAGAAATTCCAGTGCGGGCTCCAATTCATTCCAGTTCGGTAATGGGAAATGCTGCAATCCGGTTTTAACAGCCGGAGAACTGCCTTCGCGAAAACATTGCGACCAATGCTGCACACGCTGCCAACGGGTTGCGGGACTAAATGCCAACGCCACCAAAACGCAACATGTCGCGATGACAGGTCGGAAGAACACCGTCTGGTTTTGCAATTCCGCTTTAAGTTCCAACTGATGAATTCCCAGACTGACAGCTCTCGTCGATAATAATATCGCAAGCATCAATTCCGGGACGTGGATGTAATCGAACAGATGCTGAAAGAAAAACGTCTGAAATAGCCAGCCCAGATAAACCGCTGAAAGCAACGTCTGCGAGAGACTCTGATTTCGAGCGGAAGTGCGAATTAGACTAAGGACCGCAGCCGGAATGGCAATCAGATGAGCCAGACTGAATGGATAAAATCGCAACTGCTGTCGCCAAAGTCGATCCCAGGTCCAGCGTTCGCGGCCGACTTCAAAATAGGTCGGATTCCATTCAATCGCCATTTCCCAGAAATGTGGCCATGTGCCACTCATGACCAGCCAGCTTGTCCCTATTCCACCGATGAACAATCCGCCGAACAGCACACCTGCAAAATCGACGCCACATTTCCTGCCGTCTGGTTTGCGTAACCACCCGACAACCATTGCTGCTAATGCCGGAATCGCAATAAACGGTTTGATCCAGAAACCAATCGCCCAGACGATCCCTTCGAGCACTCCCCAGAAATGGATTTGTAAATTGGTTGCCTGTTTCGATTCAATGCGTTCAATCTGACGTCTTCTTAGATACAGACCGAGCAGCGCAGGTAGAAACATCCACGTATCACGTTGACAGTGACACCACTCTGACGTCCCAAAGTAAAACCAGATCAGCAGCACACTCAGAAAAAGACGATCGGAGATCGAAGTTCTCAATGAACTCTCTCGGTTTCGAAACCACATCGTCAGCAGAAAGACGATGCTCCCTACAATCACAAGATCAACAGCCTTCAGCGCATATTCAGACCAGCCAAACAGACTGCGGATTGCAATATGAGCCCAGACAATGCCCGGCAAATTCGGCTCAACAATATCGCGATACAGCACACCCCCTTCGAGAACGGTTTGAGCCTGCAGATCGTAGAGCGAGGGATCTGCTGTCAGAGGCATACACAGCATCATTGGCACACCAAGAATCAAGAGTCCCAACAGCAGGAATCCCGAAACCCAGTGTGTCGAATAACATTTTGCGATAGTCTTCACAGCAAATCCTTGAACATTGGATGATGTTGCATTAAGTCAACATTCAAGGTTAGCTCAAAAAATGAGGCGTGCTTCCGAGCAAAAAAAATCTGCCTGGAAGAGATCTGCACCAATGATTGATCAGTTCAGGCACATCAAACCCTGTAAAAACCGCCGTCAAAATCGGTATTTCTGACATCTTGCTTAGAATTGTTCGGAATGTCCTGTGCGTATTGTGTACTCGTGAAAATATTCTCGCCCCCTACCCGTCAATGAGCTATCCGTTTGATGGACGTTGCGTTTTTGCAACAGAAATCGATAGCCGAATCATTGAGGATTGGCGGACTCATGGAAGTTGCTCACCTGCACGAACTCTCCGAACTCGAACAAACCTACTGGTGGCACGTCGCTAAACGCGATTTGGTGACAAACTGGTTGCAGCAGTACTCTTCCCCTCCCGGTTTTATTATCGAAGGCGGAATTGGCTCGGCTGGAAACCTGCTGGCATTTCAGGAACTCGGCTATGAAGTGGCAGGCCTGGATATTATGCCGGAGGCGGTTGAGTATGGACGCCAACGCGGGTTGAGTCAGGTGCAGGTTCACGATCTTGAACAGCCCTGGCCGTTTGCAGAGGAATCTGCAGATGCGATCGTCTTACTGGATGTTATCGAGCATGTTCCCAATCCCGTTCAGGTATTGCAAAATGCAGTGCGAACGTTGAAACCAGACGGGAAAATCTTTCTAACGGTCCCCGCTTATCAATGGTTGTATGGCGATTGGGATGAAGCCCTTGGTCATTATCGTCGATACACAACTCGCAGACTTCAGCAGCAAACGGTGGCAGCCGGTTTAAAAACAATAAAGCTGACTCACTGGAACTCCTTCACCCTGCCTGCTGCTCTGGGCATGCGAAGCTGGCAGAAAATGTGTCCGCTCAAACGCTCCGCCGAGTTTCCTCGTGTCTCAGCCATTACGAATCGAATGCTGATTGGCTGTGCACAAATCGAACGTGCAGTCAACCAGTTTCTAAATGTTCCCTGCGGACTTTCTGTGGCTGGTGTCTTTGAGAAAAGCCATGACTCAAACAGTGGAGTCAACGCTCCGCTTCCACAGTTGCCTCGGGAAGTAGAGGCAGAACAATGAATCTGAATCGCACACCTTCTGCGGCTTTTATCTCTGTCGTGCTTCCCGTTTACAACGAGCTTCAAGCATTGCCGACACTTGTCGAGAGAATCAGTTCAACACTGGATGCCGGACATTGGCGATATGAAATCGTGTTCGTAAACGATGGCTCGACTGATGGCAGCACACAGGAACTATCACGTCTGAGCTTGGTTCACGACTTTGTACGGATTGTTTCATTCTCCCGCAACTTCGGACATCAGGCAGCTGTGCAGGCCGGAATGATGGCTGCACAGGGAGATGCGATCATTCTGATGGACTCCGATTTGCAGGATGATCCTAATGCGTTGACCGATTTTCTGGCGGCCTGGCAGCAGGACTTTGATATTGTTTACGCCGTGCGGACAAAGCGAAAAGAACATGCCTGCAAGCGATTTCTGTTCGATTCGTTCTATCGTATTCTCAATGCCATTTCCTCAGTTCCGATTCCGGTCGATGCCGGCAATTTCAGTTTGCTGGATCGCCGAGTTGTCGAAACCATCAATGCATTGCCAGAACGGGATCGATACTTCCCCGGCTTACGCAGTTGGGCCGGGTTTCGGCAAACGGGTATTGAAGTCGAACGCTGTGCCCGTTATGACGATGTTCCACGAGTTTCCATGCTCGGATTATTTCGACTGGCAAAAACCGCGATGTTCTCGTTTTCGAATGTCCCGCTGACCATGTTTTACGCGATTGGCGGCCTCTCGTTTTGTGTCTGTCTGATACTTGCTACTTATGCTTTGTATCACAAATTGGTTACCGGCGACGCAATCCCAGGCTGGACCTCAACCACAATTGTTGTTTCGCTATTTGGGGCCATCAATTCGCTGGGCATCGCAATACTCGGTGAATATGCCGCACGGATATACGACCAGGTTCGGGCGCGTCCCAATTATATTGTTGATGAAATCGCTCAACAAAACAGGATAGCATCGACTGCCGTCGCGAATCCTGTTCAGAATTCAATACCAGTAACACAACTCTTGGAATGGTTACAAAAGAATCAGGAACACGCACCTGAAGGCGAGCCGAGCCAGTCATGACTCGCCCGGTCTCATGTTCCTATTGCTAATCTCGTTGAACAATCAACACACTGGTATCATCGTGCCGGCCCATTCCCTCGGTAAAGGCATGGCTCGATCGAAACAAGGCTTCGACGGTTTCCTTAAGAGTCGACTGAGCCGATTCCTGTAGGACGCGTTTAATTCCAGGGACTCCAAACTCAACGTGAGAGCCTTCTTCGTCGTGAAAGGCTTCAGCTAAGCCATCGGAATAAAGGGCGAGTCTGCAGTGCTCCGGCACATCAATTTTCTGACTCACATATTCTGACCCATCCCAAATTCCGAGAGGCATGCCGACATCATCACTCGAACCACGTTCTTCAAGAGTGTTGGTCGTGAGGTCATGAATCATCGGCAGCGGATGACCGGCTGCCGCCCACTCAAATTCGTGCTTGACGGGATCTAAAATTCCATACAACAGCGTGATGAACCCTCCATCATCATTCACGACCGCATGGCTGCAAAGACTTTCATTAATGTCTCGAACAAAGACCGCCGGATCGGTATATCGCTTTGAAGGAAACATCTGGATCAAGGTATGCAATGTCATAATCGACATGCAGGCTTTCATTCCATGCCCGGAAGCATCACCGACTAACAGGGCGATATTGCCATCCGGCATAGTCAGCGCATTGTAATAATCGCCCCCGGCCATCGTGACTGGAAGTCCGCCGTACACGCTGATTTCTGACGATTCATATCGGCCTTCAATCTGATATCCCTCGGGCACGTTGAGCAGACGCGGAATGATTGACTCCTGCAGTTTGCGAACCGAATCAATCTCCTGTCTCAGTTTTGCGGAGATCACCCGTTCGCGTTCGGCTCGAACCGATTCCATCGCACTATGCAGAGCTGCATGTAGCAGAAACATGTAGTCTTTATTGTGATCGCGGATCACGTAGCTGCGTAATCCGGTCGTCATAAATTTAGCAATTCGATAGACATCTTCCTGGGAAGAGGCACCCACAATTGCATGATCGGCAGAGACCTCACGCAATTTCATAAAGGCTTCGTATGCTGTGTCGACATCTGGCGTACTTGTCGAAATCAGAAAAACATCCCAACTCGAATCGTTCAGTGCGGCTGCCAGAAAATCATCCCACGTCGTGTGCACCTCAACCTCAGTGTCGTCGACATCCAGATATAATTTTAGAAGCTCCGCCTCATCCGCATCATCCCAGCCCACAAGTACCCGCATGAATTAACCGTTCATTAAGATTTGATCAGAAAAATAAGAAGAGATTGTAATTCTGATCGCGTTCCCGGGATAACGCAAGCATCAAGTGTTGTTTATGAAAGTCAGTTTCAAAAACGGACGAAATTACACTGAAATTAGTCGTTTTCTGGTCGAGGATTATTCGCCCAATGTCCCGATTTATCTTCTCCGCGAACAAGCACCCCTTTCCCGTTCCACCCCAGATGAGCTTTCACATCAGCTGCCGCAAAGCGAAGTGTCAACGCACAGCGACGTCGGTCGGAATCGTTGGCGTCTGAACCGTGCAGAAGCAGATCGGAATGCATCGAGATCTGGCCAGCCTGTAAGTGATTTTCGATCACTTCTCCATATTGCTCGGGATTATCGATCGTCTGATTCAGGACATTGTGCTCATGCGACGAACTTGGTCGATAGGTCAAATGTCCAACATGATGAGACCCACTGATAAACTTCATCGGCCCGTTCTCAGCATCGACATCATCAATCGCCAGCCAGACGGTCAATGCTTTTGTTGGCGTGAGAGGCCAGTAACTCGAATCCTGATGCCAGGCCACCGTTTTCCCATCATGGGGCATCTTACAGAAGAAGTGCGAACCCCAGCCGATGACGTTATCACCGAGAATATCGGAAACACAATCAACAATCCGCTGATCGTGCAGCATATCCCAGACTTTCCCATGCTTCAAATGGGCGGAACTGATCGAATAACTGTCACCACCTTCCGCAATGACTCGTTCGAGCAGTTCATCAAAATACGTGCGGATTTCTCCAATCTCTTCCGGAGAATAAATCGAGATCGGATGGATATAACCTTCTTGATTATAATGCTCGATCTGTTCAGTCGTTAAGACCTTCGGATTCGTCACCGTGCCCGGATAGAATTTCAAATCTCGTTCAATGGCGTCAAGTTCAGCTTGATCGGGAACAATTTTATAAGAAGGGGTAGCCATCAGATTCTGCACCGTTTAGAGGAATTTTCACTCACAGACACATCACGAATCGCTATTGTATCAGCAAAACGCAATTCATTACAGGGATTCAAGCACTCAGCAAACGACCGCGAACTTGAATTTCCCTGTCGTGTCAATAAACTCATACCATCGCCGCCGTAGCTCAGTTGGTAGAGCAATGCTTTCGTAAAGCATGGGTCGTGTGTTCAAGTCACATCGGCGGCTCTCAAAAAGCCCTGTTATTCAGGGCTTTTTTTGTTTTTCGAGTCGCTATTTTTCGATTCATCCGCTGCACTGTCACGTGAAATGTCACGTTGGCTCGCCTCGTAGAGTTTTGCGGTCACAGATTGGGCATTTCGGCCAACATAAAACCGCATCGTTGTCTCGATCGACTCGTGTCTCATTAACTGCTGCAGATCTGCTGGCATCTGTATTCAGAAAGCGTCTTTTTCACTTCCGCTGACCAAATAGGATTTTGCTTGACATCTGGCTTTTATCTTAAAAAAGTGTCGCCAATTTTCGTAATGATCACTTCGATATTTTTCCACCCTTCGGACCTGAACTTCCGAGGCTTTAAAAATAAGGGAGAGTCTTCTTCTGATTGACTGATGTCGATTCATCAGTCAATAATGTGGGTTGTGTTATACAGAATATCAAATCTTATTAGACAGAAGTCATTCCTGTCTATCAATTAGTTGGCCGCATCAGGCCACAGGAGCATCCATGACCAAGAAGATGTTCGTTCGCGAGATGAGTCGGAGCGAATTTCTGATTGCAGAAGCAGACAAGCCTGGATTCAAGTCGCTCAAAACCGGCAAGAGTCACAAGAGGGCATTGGTGGTCTACACTGGCGTTGATCTGACTCCCAACCATCTGATCGAAAGGGGCACAGAGAATGGGCAGTCCTTCAGCGTTGAAGATGCTGAGTACACGCTGAACAATGTCGTGAACTTCAAGATCAGCAAATCAGTCACACATGAGGCAAGCGATGACAAGCCACCATCATTCGAACTCTGCGGCTAACTATTCCCTTGAGCGGACGCGGCTTTGACGTTGTATTGCAAGGCAGTCCATGATTGTCGAAACAATGCTCAACCTGCTCATCGATCCTTCCGGGGGCTTCCGCTGAAGAGGAGCGCCCCCGCCACCCGTGGTAGTCTCATTCGATCTTACTCATGCGGCAAAAAATACAGCAGACCATCCTCGGCTCCTAAAACCAAATCTGGCTTCCCATCTTTATTCCAGTCGACGGTCGTCGGGCTGGTGGTGTGGCCGGCTAAACGGCGATCTCCCAGCGTTCCCTTGTCGACAAAACGAATCTTCCCGTTTTCGGTGCCTGCATTTTCCATCAGGTTGGCATTGATCGAGTTGATCAGCAGGTCCCGTTTGCCGTCGCCGTTCCAGTCGACAAAGCAAAGTTTTCTACGGCCACTCGCTCCTGCGGTGCCCGTGTTTAATTGTAGAGGACTCTCAGGGTCTGCTTTCTGTGGTTGCTGGCGATTGTTAAACGCTCCTCCGCGAAATGCTCGCTGGCCCGGTTTGAGTTGGAGCTTACCATCGACCATTTCCCGCTCGAAGTATGCCAAATAGCCTTCGTGATCGAGCATCACCAGATCATTCAGACCGTCTTCATTCCAGTCGATGACCACGGGAGTCGTTCGCCACTGTGTTGCGAATTCATTATCGGCTGGTGACCACCAGTTCCAGGCTGGCTTGGGAGGTTCTGAAGTCCATTTGACTGTCACAGGTTGAGCAGCAGACAACTGAGGTTTTTCGCGAGTTCCCACATTCCGATACCAGACGACTTTGCCCCAGATCGAATTGGCGAGAATATCTGGCAATCCATCATTGTCCCAGTCAGCGACATCAATCGTAGTATAACCCCACTTCTGCTCAGCTGGCCCCTGAATCGATCCGTTCATACCAGCCTGAATGACAATTGGTTTGCCATCCACTTCGAGTAACTTCGGCGGACTCCACTTCGGTTGAGTGGCTCCATCAAGATTCTCGAACCAGCCAATTTCCCCAGCCGTGTTACCACAGACGAGGTCTTCATCGCCGTCGTTATCCCAGTCGAAGCCGACTGGAGTCACCAAGGCTCCGAATTTCAAATACTTCGCTTCCTGCTGAAAGAAAACCGGTTCCGCGAACTGGGGCATCCCCTCTTTAACTTTCCCTGTGTTCTCAATAAAAGCCACCCGGCCATCTTCCTGGCCAACAATCAAATCGACATCGCCATCACGATCCCAATCGAGACTGGAAACGACAATCATGCACAGATGCATGTTGATGACTTCGCCATCACGAGCCAGCTCTCGTCCACTGTCGTAGACTGGCTTTTCACGTGTTCCTGTATTCTGAAAGTAAGTGAAGCCGTCGATGAAGTCGCCGCAGAGCAAATCGAGATCGCCATCCTGATCGAAGTCGGCAAAGTTCGGACTGGGCATGCCGTACACATCGACGTTCTTGCCCCCCGCCTGCACATACTCTGGTTTTTTGTAATCGGGTTTCTCTGTGGTGCCTTTATTTTCTATCAAATAAACAAATCCATGCAGCGGGCCCCGAGTCCAGTTTCCCTGATCGTCGAAGGCATCGTCCCAGCCGTAGTCATCCCAGTGGCCTTGGCCGATAATTAAATCGAGATCGCCATCTCCTTCGAAATCGACATAACTCCATTGACGAGCTCTCAGTTTCCCGCCATTTCGCAGCACTTCACTGGTAGGATAAATCTTCTGTTTTTCATTGACATTTCCACTCGGAATTTCTGTCAACTCATAACCGGGCACCAGCACGCGAGGCCGATCATCGACGTAAGACAGGGTGATATTTGACATCCCCTTGCCCAGATGAACTCCCGGTTTGAAAACAGGCAGCTTGGGATCATTCCCTGTGTTTTCGAAGAAGTAGACTCCATTCGAAGGGACATCGGGACACGAGACGAGCAAATCGTAATCGCCATCCTGATCGTAATCCATCGGCAGTGGCCATCCCCAAAGTCCAACACCCAGATCGACTTTCAATCCGGGATTGTTGTAGAGAATCGGCTCGAAGTCCGCTGCGTTTGTTGGAAGGGTTTCGTACATCCAAGCGGCTGCACACAATAGAGCGAGCGTCTTAATTGTTCGCATGATATTCCTTTTGAGTTTGGAGATTTGATGGTGCCCAAATTATGGAGTTGAAATCGTTTTGAGTATCTCGGCGACTTTCAATCGCTCCGGTTCCAGAAAATGATTGAACGGTTCAGCCATGTGATCGCTGCAGATCTCAAGAATTCCGAGACCGCTTTTGACTGCTTTGATAAATCGGGAGCCGTATTTTCCAATGTCGTAAATCGCCTGCAGAGCCGTGATTTGCTTTTCGTACTCACGAGCTTTTGTTTCATCCCCCTGCTGCCAGGCGTTGTAGCATTTGACGAACAGGCTGGGGAAAATATTCGCTCCGCCATGCACGCCACCATCGCCACCGAGTTGCATAGACTCGATCAGATTGGCTTCCGGGCCCATCAGAATCGACCAGTCGGGTCGCAGTTTCTTGAGCTCTGTCAGTCGGCCGTAGTATTCGAGATCGCCACTGCTGTCTTTCACTCCAACAATGCGGCTATCCTCTGCCAGTTGCTTGAGCGTTTCAATTTCAAACCAGACTTTCGTCAGGCTGGGCATATTATAGAGCATCAAAGGCAGCGAAAGTTTCTCAACCAGTCGCCGGGTGTAGCCGAGGAGTTCTGTTTGTCCGACAGGGAAATAGTAGGGCGTCGTCAGCACGAGAGCATCGGCTCCGCATGATGCCGCATGATTAGCCAATGAGACTGATTCTGCAAACGCGGTATCGGTAATACCGACGAGTACCGAGACTCGACCGGCGACAACATTTGTCACCAGTTCAATCAGTTCCCGACGCAGACGATAACTCAGACATTGAGCCTCGCCGGTCGTTCCCAGAATGAAGACTCCGGAAACTCCTCCCTCAATGAGATGTTCGAGCAGACGCTCAGTCCCTGATCGATCCAACTCATCGTAAGTGAGCAGTGGTGTAACCATGGGGGGCACAATGCCTTGAAAACGAGGTTGTGTCATTTTTATTTGTTCTTTTCTTCTTGTTCGATGGGAACGTCAGCAGTGGGCTTAATAGGTGGGGCGACAATGATGCCAACCAGGAAAATTGTGAGAGTGCCAACAACTATAATCATATTCGCATGCAATGGATTTCGCAGGACTTCGGGAAGTTGCTTCATATTCGGCGAGAAAGTCATCCAAGCAATGACAAGTAAGCCAATCACCACAGCAGTGATGGCACGATGCCCGCGCGGATAACGGGATATCACACCGAGCAGAAACAAGCCGAGCAGTCCTCCTGCAAAAATTCCCTGCAGAATCCACCAGGCATCCAGAATGCTTTTCACTCCAATCAAAGCAACCGCGACTCCCGTTCCAACAACCCCCGTTGCGACGGTCGCAATTCTCAAAACAAGCATGGAAGTTCGTTCGGAGGGAGCTCGGTCCCAATACCGTTGGTAAATGTCTTTCAGGATGATCGTAGCCGAAGAATTCAGTGAGGTATCGACACTGCTCATCGCCGCCGCAAAAATCGCTGCGATTAACAATCCTGCCAGACCGACGGGCAATTGATTGGCGATAAAATGCGGCAACACTTTATCGCCAATTTCTTCATCGGTCAGTGAAGCGGCTTTCGTTTCCAGTTCCGTTTGTGAGAGTGGTTCAACTTCTGTTTCCGCGGCTACCTGCATGCGAACTTCCTGCAACATCTCGGGATGAGCATCGTAATAGGAAAACAGAACCGCACCGATCATGAAAAACAAAAGCGAAATTGGTACGTACAACAACGCTCCCAGCCACAAGGCCCGTTTAGCGGAACGCTCGTCTTTAGCGGTGTGGTATCGCTGCACGAAACTCTGATCGATGCCAAAGTTATTCAGATTAATAAACGTCCCATAAAGCAGTAATACCCAAACCGTCGGCTCTGTGAAATTCAATGCCCAGCTTCCCAGGCTGAATTTGTTCGCAGTCGCAGCAATCGTAAACGCCTGAGACGGCCCTTCCGGCATGCCGAAAACCAGCATCGCGAATATGAGGATCGCTCCGCCCATCAGCACGATGGATTGAACAACATCGGTCCAGATAACCGCCTCGATTCCACCGAGTAACGTGTAAAAGGTGACAAGTATCCCCGTCGCAATGATGATCGTTGTCACATCCCATCCAGTGAGTGCATACAAGCCAAGTGCAACGCCAAAGAGTATCGCGCCCATCCGTGCAATTTGCGTGAGCAGATAACAGACAACCGCATAAGTTCTGGCCCACAATCCAAATTTCATTTCCAGGTGATGATAAGCCGAGATCTCACCGGAGTTACGATAGAACGGAATAAAGAATCGCGTTGCAAACCATGCCGCGATGGGGAGGGTCAGGCTGAATACGAAGGCGTTGAAATTGGTGCCATACGTTTTCCCGGGCACTCCCAGAAATGTATTGCTGCTCAGAAATGTTCCGAATATGGACAGACCTACCGCCCACCCAGGCAACGCTCCCCCAGCAGCCATGAACTCACTTGTGTTATCGCTTTTGCGTACAAACCAGCAACCCATCGCCACGACTGCTGTGACGTAAATCGCAAATACAAAAATGTCGAGCGAGGCAAGATTCATAGTGAGCTTGGCATTTCTTTATAATCGCCAGCGGCGGTCTGCAGGGTTTGCCGTGAAATGCAAAGTGACTTCGAGCCCTTTGCGAATATGCTGACGCATCGCAACTTGAGCCGCGATGGCATCCCCCTGCAATAACGCTTTGAGGATTCGCTCGTGATCTTCACAGGTAGCGTGCATCAATTCGGCATCGTAGCGATGACGATTAGTCGAAAAGATTCTGGTCAACACATGAGAATTTTCGACAGTTCGGATCATGATTTCGTTACCGCAGGAGTCGAGTATCGTTTTGTGAAAGGCGAGATCATGCTCTTCGAATGATTTGATCGTCTTCATATCCTCGGCATCGACTTCACCAGTCAACACTTGTTGAGTGATCTCCTGCATCGCCAGATAGTGTTGTTGCAGAAATTGCAGATGATTTTCCGACATCCTCTCTGCCGCTTTTTCTGCGACATAAGGTTCGAGCGCTTCCCGCATCTCATAGAGTTCGATCAACTCTTCCCGTTCGATTTTGCGAACGACTGCTCCTAACTGTGGGACAAGATCGACAAAACCTTCATTGACCAGCATGCCAATCGCTTCGCGGACGGGGGTCGCACTGATACCGAGTTCCTTACCAACAGGCCCGTAAAGAATCCGACTTCCCGGCGCAAGCTCACCCGAAATCAGTTTCGATTTCAGGTGATCGTAAGCACGACGGGAGTGAGTGGTCGACATTGATAACAGCCGTAATCGTAGATGTCACAAAAAGTCCATACAGGTCTATAGACTATAAATAATCATTTACTGATGGGAATTCAAGCGAAAGAAGAAATTACACTCACGAGCACAAAGGGCGATTGCGTTTGTCGGGCAGGATTGTGACACACTCGCTTGCACTTCGCGATTGTAACTTCAGCATTGAAGTCAGCTCAGCAGACTATTCCGCTGCAGCAATGCGGTCAAAGACGATTTCCACCATCAGCGGGTGCAGTCCAAGATGGGGACAGACCTTGAATTCCACCTCGGGCCATTTCTCTGCGAAGCCTTGGCGAAACTCTTCCAGGTCGTCGACCACATGCGTACCGGCCGAGAGAAAATACGGGAACATGAGAACGCGTTTTGCTCCGGAAGCAACACACTTCTCGGCTCCCTGAGGAATCGTCGGCTCTGTGAGTTCGAGAAATGAGCTCTCGACGACGGAATCGGGACGAGCCTTGCGGACCATATCCGCCAGTTTGAAAAGATCGTCATTCGCCTGCTGACGTCGACTGCCATGTGCGATTAACAGAATTGTGGTATCGTTTTGCTGAGTATTCATAATCGCATTTTATGCCACAATGAGCGGGGGAACACCCGAATCATGACTGACTAAGCTCGCCTATTGGTGATTTAATCGAGACAAATAAAAAACGCGTCCTCCAGGAGAACGCGTTTTTCAATATTTTGTTCTTCGCAACTGGCTTACCAGGCGAAGTGGGCGAAGGCTTTGTTCGCATCGGCCATGCGGTGTACGTTTTCACGTGTGGTCATCGCGGTACCTTCACGGCGAGAGGCTGACATGAACTCTTCAGCCAGACTCTGCGAAATTGGACGACCTTTGCGACCTCGGGCAGCAGCCAAAACCCAGCGAATCGCTAGTGTCTGCTGACGTTTTGGCTTCACAGGTGTTGGAACCTGATAAGTTGCACCACCGACACGCTTTGATTTCACTTCGATGTACGGCTTGCAGTTTTCAAGAGCTCGCTCGAAGACTTCGATTTCGCTGTCTTCCGGCATACGCTGCTTGATAATTTCCAACGCATCGTAAAATGCACGCTGTGCGGTGCTCTTTTTACCATCGAGCATCAAACAGTTGACAAATTTCGAGGCCAGGATCGAATTGAACCGAGGATCGGGTTTCAGTTGACTAACTGAGGCAGTAAATCGCTTCGCCATGAATCATCTATACTTTACAGGGCCAGAAAAGTGGAACTTTTATAAGACAGTCAGTTGCTTATTTAGGGCGTTTCGCACCGTAGCGACTGCGTGCCTGACGACGATCGCCGACACCCAGGGTATCGAGCACGCCGCGAATAACTTTATAACGCACACCGGGAAGGTCGCGAACTCGACCACCACGGACAAGCACAATGGAGTGCTCTTGAAGGTTATGGCCTTCACCGGGAATATAAGCCGTGACTTCTTTTCCATTCGACAAACGGACACGAGCCACTTTACGCAAAGCCGAGTTCGGCTTTTTCGGTGTCATCGTCTTCACCTGAAGACAAACGCCTCGCTTCTGAGGACATCCTTCAAGAAGTGGAGTCTTACTTTTGGCAATTTGTTTTTTGCGTGGTTTACGCACTAACTGATTGATTGTCGGCATACTTGCTGACCCTAAGTCACTAATATCACAAAAGTTAGGAGATTACATCCAGGCTGGCTTCAGCCGCGTACTCTTCCCGTCAATCCACCTGATTTCAGGCGAAGCGAAAAGGATACCGATTAAATAGGAAATCGTCAAATCACTTTAACGGGGTAGCTGAGAAAATCATCACGAAGTTTTTCATAAATTACAGGTATGGTTAACCTGTATGACTGTACTGACAAATTAATTCCCCCCACTATTTACATAATACCCAATTGAATCGCTGATATCACATTCGTATAATTAAGCATGGATCAGTCACACAATTTGACTGATTTTGCCTTCCCAGTTCATCTGACATCCACCGTCAGCACACAAAAGTTCCCTCCTGCGTCTGTAGAGATCGAGTCGGCTCATGCGATCGTTAAATGTGAAATCAGATTTTTTCGTCACTCTGACCTTCCCCCTGCTTTGCCTGACATTTATTTATTCAGCCAGAGCAGAAGAACAGCTGGAAAAAGGGCGAAAGATTTACTTATCGCAGTGTGTCGACTGCCATGGCGATAAAGGTCAGGGGGTGGAATCGGTTTATCCGTCACCCTTGATTGGCGATCTGGCTGTTCGAGAATTGTCTGCCTACATCTCCGAGGCGATGCCGGAAGGCGAGCCTGAAGTTTGCGTCGCCGAGGATGCCGATGCCGTTGCGGCTTATATCCATCAGGAATTCTATTCCATCGTTGCCCGAGTGCGAAATCAGCCACCCTCTGTCGATTTTTCCCGACTGACCGTTCGTCAATATCGCAACAGTGTCGCCGATCTCGTGAACAGCTTTCGCTGGTCCAACAACTTTGGCGACGAACAAGGACTCAAAGCCCGTTACTACAAATCGAATAAGCAGAATAAAGAGAATCTTGCCATTGAGAGAATTGATTCTCTCATCAATTTTGATTTCGGTGAGGCTGGTCCCGATCCCGAGAATATTACGGAACCGGAATATACCATGATCTGGGAAGGTTCTGTGCTGGCTGCCGAGACGGGCTGGTATGAATTTATTGTTGACTCGGAAAATCAATGCTATCTCCGAGTAAATGGTAGTGATCCGCCTCTGATCAATATCCGTGTCAAATCCGGAGATCAAACGGAATATCGTGAGGAGATGTTTCTGCTGGAAGGTCGCGCTTACGGGATTCGTCTTGAAGTTCGGAAGTCCAAGACCGACAAACTGGTCTCTGCACACCTCAAGTGGAAACCACCACATGGCACCGAGCAATACATTCCGCCGCATTATCTCTCGGCCAGCCCGATGCCGAAATGGTTGATTGTCGAAACCGATTTTCCACCCGACGATAAAAGTGTTGGCTATGAACGTGGCGTGCAGGTTTCTCAGGACTGGTTCGATGCCGTCACCACGGCTGCAGTCGAAGTCACCGACAAATTGATGCCGGAGATTCCGGGGATGATTAAAATCCCCGAAATCAATGAGGAACATAAAGAGAAACTAAAACAATTCTGCCTCGACTTCGCGACACGCGCCTTTCGTCGTCCGCTTTCGGAGGAGTTAAAGCAACTTTACATCGAAAGGCAGTTTGCAGAATCACCCAGCACAGCTATCGCCGTCAAACGGTCGCTACTGTTGATTCTCAAGTCTCCTCGATTTCTGTTTCCTTATCTCGGGAACGAACAGTTTGACGATTACGATCTGGCTGCCTGGCTGTCACTGACCATGTGGGATTCGATTCCCGATCCGAAATTACTCGAAGCGGCAGAGAAACATCAGCTGATTGAGAATGATCGATTCACATGGCAGGTTGACCGGATGGTGAAAGATCCGCGAGCCAAAGCAAAAGTGCGCCAGTTCTTTCGCGGCTGGCTATATTTCGATCACTTCAGCGAATTATCGAAAGCCGATGACGAACATCCCGAGTTCAATGCCAGGCTGATTAGTGAATTGAAAGATTCGCTCGAGTTATTCATTGAGGATATTTTCTGGTCGGATGAATCCGATTATCGCAAACTGCTCCAGGCGGAATCGATTTATGCCAGTCCCGAGATTGCCGAATTTTATGGACTGCCTGCAGTCAACGGTCCGGTCTTTGAAAAGATTCCTTTTGAGCCAGAACATCGGTCAGGGATTCTAACGCATCCTTATTTACTGGCTGGACTGGCTTATGAGGACTCGACATCACCCATTCATCGAGGCGTATTTCTTTCGCGGAGTTTATTGGGGCGTTTTTTGAAGCCGCCACCGATTGCAGTGACTCCCACCCCGCCGGATCTCGATCCGACCATGACAACCCGGGAACGAATTGCCATGCAGACAAAACCAGTTGCTTGCAGTTCCTGCCATGGATTAATCAATCATTTGGGGTTCACATTGGAGAACTTTGATGAAGTTGGCCGATACCGAAAACAGGAACGCAACCGGGATATCGATGCTTCGGGCTATTACATCTCCCGTGAAGGTGAACAAAACCGCTTCCAGGGAGCCGAGGAACTTTCCCGGTTTTTGACGAATAGCGACGAGGCCCATCAGGCGTTTATCGAGCAGTTTTTCCAGTATCTGATCAAGCAGCCGATTCAGGCATTTGGCCCGGAAATGATCAGTGAGCTCGATCAGGATTTTGGGAATAATCAGTACAATATGCAGAAACTGATGCTGAACATCGCGAAAAAATCGGCTCTGCGACAAAGGGCAATTAAGCAGGAACTTGTGCTTGATACGCACAAGTAACTCTTTATTTCCTGAAACTGTGTGATATAATAGTCTTAGCTCCCCCACCACTTACCTTCTGAAGGTCCTTCCATGAAATACTCCATGCAACGTCGCGAATTTCTGAAGAACGCTGGTCTTGGAGCATTGTCGATTCCCTTCCTCGCCAGTTTGCCCAGCTTAGGGTACGCCAACACAACGGTCAGAAAACAACGCATGGTTGTGATTTTCAGCCCGAATGGAGTGGTTCCGCAGAATTTCTGGCCGGACGAAGAAGGGGAACAATTTGCTCTCAAATCGATCATGGAGCCGTTTGCGCCTTATAAGGACAAACTGCTCACTCTGCATGGCATCAGCGACAAAATCAAAGGGGATGGCGACTCTCACATGCGGGGCATGGGCTGCCTGTTGACGGGATCGGAATTGTTCCCCGGCAATATCCAGGGAGGTTCTCACACCCCGGCTGGCTGGTCGAGTGGCTTGTCGATCGATCAGGAAATCAAAAATGTCTTGCAGCAGAATCCTGCTACACAAACCCGCTTCGGCTCCCTCGAATTCGGCGTAATGGTTCCCGAACGAGCCGATACCTGGACGCGCATGGTTTACGCCGGTGCGAACAAACCAATTGCTCCAGTTGACGATCCATACCAGATGCTCAGCAAACTCTACGGCAAGATGAAAGACCGCGAGAGCCTGAAGAGTATTATGGATCCTCTCCAACAAGACCTCGCGAAACTTCGTCTGATGGTCAGTGCAGAAGATCGTCATCTGCTCGATGAACAGGCTTCGTTTGTCCGCGATATGGAACGCGAACTTAAGCAGGAAAACCCAGCTGATGTTGGACATGCCGTTCCGAAGCTGGAACTGGGCGTGAAAGAAGTCAACGACAACATGCCGAAGATCAGTAAGATGCAAATTGATCTGCTGGTCAACAGTTTCCGGGCCGACTTCGCCCGCATTGCGACCTTGCAGTTCACGAACTCGGTCGGACAAGCCAAGATGAACTGGCTCGGCATCGACGAAGGCCATCATGGCCTCTCCCACGAGCCAGACAGCAACACCGATGCCGTCGAGAAGCTGACGAAAATCAACACCTGGTATGCCGAGCAAGTTGCCTACCTCGTCAAGCAATTAGCCGAGACACCCGAACCGGGTGCCAGCGGCAGCATGCTCGATAACACAATGGTCATCTGGACGAACGAACTAGGCAAAGGCAATTCCCATACCCTCAACGACATTCCGTTCGTCATGATCGGTGGAGGCATGGGCTACAAGATGGGCCGTTCTCTCAAACTGAAAAACGTCGCCCATAACCGCCTGCACCTTTCACTCGCCCAAAGCTTCGGCCACGACCTCAAAACCTTCGGCAACCCCGACTACTGCGGCGATGGTCCACTCGCGTTGAGTTAGGCATTTGTTATGCTCTGTGCAGTCGCATGGGCGTCAAATGTTCGTAAAACGCTAAGCTTGCTCCTGCCGAACGCGGTCGTTAAATTATTTTTTGCAACGCAGATATTAACTTGTAGGGCGGCAAGCAGTTGACTGATTGCGGCAGCGCCACCCCGCAAGAATCTTTAGAGGCTACCCGCTTTTCTGCCGGTCACACTATTTAAGATAAGTAACATACGGCGCAAATTTAAGGGACGTCGAACTATCATCAGGGTCGATCAACTCCTCAATCACTTCAGCAGGGGCTTGATCGGACAAAGTCCCTACCTGTCCACTGAAAAAGACAACGAAATACTTTCCTCTGATGGGCTGCCCCAAACTTCCGGTGACATCATTCGAATTGAACGCGATTCCTCCGGGTTTGGTCCATTCAGTAGCTTTATCTGAATCTGTAAAAATCAGACTGAGAACTCTTGAGGTTCCATCAGTGCAACTCGCATATCTAGGCTTCTCTTGCGATAACAGGCTGTTCTCACCGCAAAATGCATGGATTCGAGTTTTCCCCGATCCCGGTGCAGTACCGATGGCTAGATAATCCGGTATCTTGTCCAGCAATTTGATGTTGTGAGGACTATCCCAAGGCTCATCCAAGTGAAACTGCGCGTGCAATTCTTCATAGCCATAATAGGGCAGAACATGAACTCGCCAACTTAATCCTGATACACTTTGCCCCATAGGCAAAACAGTTGGAAATCGAGATTCATTGTTATGATTTTTTTGTAAAGAGAGCCCAGCCTGCTTCAAGCTGGATAAAATATCTGTACTACCTGGGGTCGTTTGTTTTACTTGAGTAGAATTGGTGACTTGACTGCCACCAAAATTCGAACTGGAAAATTGAATTGCCGCTGCGTGAAACGTCTCAATTTCTTCCAAGGTTCCTGCATCACTCACAGCTAACTGAGTTGTCTTGCTGACGAGCGAATTGACAAGCTTCATTACAGCGTTGATCGAATCACTGTACTTTTTCTTCGCTTGTCCATTATCGGAAGCAAGTGTTTCAATTTTATTGGCAATCTCGTTCAGTTTCTGTGATTGATTCGAAAGCGAACGAACGGCCCCATTTGCCGAACTTTGGTCTGTCACAAATCCCAGTATCTGGCAGCCCTCTTGAGCAAGTCGGATTCCATCAAATAACGCTTGATCCTGTGGCGAGGACGGAGCAGACTCTGGTATGATCATGGCCGGTAGGATTTCGTCAAATCGGCGAATGCTCATTTGAAGTTCCAATGGTATGAAATTGAGGAGATTGAAATCCAGTCGCTGTTGATTACTGGAAGCAATGCTCTTCATATAAGACTCAACCTGTTGTTTCATCTCTTTGTCTTGTTGTTCCCGAAAATCAATTCTCTCTTCATTCCAGGTTTTCACTTTGGCGGATTCGACAGGCCCAAGTTTCAAAAAGCGAGTTGAAAATTCATCAAGTTTTTTACTCAATTTTAAATACTTAAAAGAAATTTCCGATTTCTTTCTTTGTAGCTCAGCGGAATCTTGACTTTTTGCTGCTTCAAATTTGTCTTGCCAGAACTCAGTCATCTCTTTTTTAATCAGAGAGATCGCTTCGTTCATCACATCATCATGACTGTCATTCAACTGAGCAGTCATCACATTCAGATTCGGCACCGATGTCCACAACGAATTGACCAGCAGGCCAATTCCTATTAAGACAATCACACCAACCACTGCACCAATGATTGGTGTCAAATTCTGAGCCGGTTTTTTCTTGTTATTTCTGGACGGCGTCGATGACTTCTTGCGAACGACTTTGGCAGGCAATTCCCGTTGCAATTCAGGAGTTCGACGTTTGCGGCGTTTGGGAGATTTAGAAGACCGCCGTGAAGATTCATCCGACATATCACACCTTCAATAAACTCAGTCTTATCGAGAAATCACATTCAGCGGTAAGGCTACTGGAAACTCATGAGATTCAGCAAAAGTAAATTACACCCTGACCGAGAGAGTATTAATCCGGAAATTTCGCATTGTGATACACGTTTTGCACGTCGTCGCACTCATTGAGTAGATCCAGAAACTTTTCAAAAGCTTCGACATCGTCTCCACTAAGTTCGACATCGGATTGTCCGACAAAGGCAATTTCCTGGACGTCGAATTCCATGTCGGGTTGCATTTCCAGAAGCGCCTGCTTGGCTTTGAAAAAGTCTGTCGCCGCTGCAAATACGGTGAGTTGACCATCATTACTTTCAACATCATCGACATCGACATCCGCTTCGAGCAAGGCTTCGAGAATCTGGTCGGCATCGTCTCCCTTGAAGGAGAGGACTGAAAGGTGATCGAACGAATGAGCGACCGTCCCAGTATTTCCCAACTTCGCGCCGCCCTTGTTGAAGCAGTTGCGGACGTCGGTAAATGTGCGCGTCGGATTATCTGTCAGGCAATCGACGATAACTGAACATCCGCCCGGCCCGAAGCCTTCATACTTGGCTTCCGAGTAGTCTTCGCCCCCAGCTCCCCGGGCTTTTTCCATCGCTTTTTCGATAACGTGGGAGGGAACCTGTTCCTTTTTTGCCTTTTCGATCATGTTCTTCAAAGCCGGGTTCGATTCCGGTTCAGGCACACCATTCTTGGCCACCACGTACAACATTTTGCCGTAGCGTGAATAGAGTTTGGACTTCTGCGCAGCAGTCTTAGCAATCGAATGCTTCCGGTTTTCGAAACTTCTTCCCATGGAACGAATCTACTTATTTTCAGGTGTCAAAAAAAATTGAACTTCTCTAAGAATAGACAAATCCATTGCTAAGAGCAATTACGAAAGGAACGGGAGTGAGTACCGGAACGGAGGTCTGTGACTTGGGACCCCGTCATTCCAAACCTTCGATGAGATCGACTTTGGTGACATTTCGGGATATGTTTTCGTAACTCTACATAAGATCAGACTCGACATTGAACCGATTCGAAGACGACGGATCGCGGAGGCGGTCTCGAAAAGAAGCCCCGAATCGTTGGACTTCCGGGGGCTTCCGCTATCGCGGAGCGCCCCCGCCACCCCAGATTTAATTGATTAAGTCAGGCTTATAAGCGGTTATAAGAACAGACTCGGCTCGATCTCGGCAAGAAAACGGAATCAAACATGAAACTCACATTTCACGGAGCTGCTGGAGAAGTCACGGGGAGTCAGCATCTGCTGGAATCTGATGGTCGTAAAATCCTCTTTGATTGCGGGCTGTTTCAGGGACGCCGTGCGGAATCGCGACGCAAGAATGAGGAGTTCGCCTACGATCCTCGCGACATCGATGTCGTCATCCTGTCGCACGCGCATATCGATCACAGCGGAAACCTGCCCCGCTTGTTCCGGATGGGATTTCGTGGTCGCGTCTTCTGTACAGCTGCCACGGCTGACTTTGTTGAGATTATGCTCAAAGATGCCGCCAAAATTCAGCAGGAAGATTCCCGTTACCTGTCTCGACATTTGAAACCGGGGCATCCTTCAGTTGAGCCGTTGTATGACCAGGATGATGTTGACGGTTTGATGGAGTTGTTTGAGCCGCTCGACTTTGAGAAGCGTCACGAAATCGCCAGCGGGTTTCGCATTCGCTTCCTCAACTCAGGACACATTCTCGGCTCTGCGATTACCGAAGTCGATCTCGAGGAGGATGGAATCTGGAAACGAATCGTCTTCACAGGGGATCTGGGCCGACGCGATTTGCCATTGTTACCTGATCCGAGCACGATTGAACGCTGTGATGTGCTGATTTGCGAATCGACTTACGGCAATCGCGTGCATGCCCCATCAGGGGATATCAAAATGGAACTGCTGCGAATTCTGAAGGAAGCGGTCGCGGTCGGAGGCCGTGTGATTGTGCCTGCTTTTGCACTGGGCCGAACTCAACAGCTGGTTTATTTTCTAAATGAACTCTTCAACGAAAATCTGCTGCCTCCAATTCCGGTATTTGTCGACAGTCCACTGGCGACGCGACTCACGAAAGTTTATCGCGATCACCTGGAGATCATGGATACTGAAATCCAGCTTTTGCTGCGAGATGACGACGATCCGTTTGGATTTCCCTGGCTGAGTTATGTGCTGTCTTCGCATGAAAGCAAAGAGTTAAATGATCGTGAAGGAACGATGCTCATTATCTCTGCCTCGGGAATGTGCGAAAGTGGGCGCGTTGTGCATCATTTGGCTCATGCGATTTCCGATCCTCACAACACGGTCGCCTTAATTGGTTTTCAGGCAGAACACACAACGGGCCGCCGCATTGCCGAGCGGCAAAAGTACGTCAAGTTTTTCGATCGAGATTTTCGACTCAAGGCTCATGTCGAAAAGCTGGATGGACTATCGGCTCATGCTGATGTAACGGACTTCCGCTGGTGGTTCGAGCAAGCTGCTCAAGCGGGGGGAATCGGTCAGGCGTTTCTCGTCCACGGCGAACCTGACTCCGCAACAGCGCTTGCCGAAGTGCTGAGAGATTTCACGGATGAAGACCCGATCATTCCAACTCGCGGGCAATCTTTTGAGGTGTGAAAAATACACTCTTAACACAAGTGGAACCCATCCACAACAATTTGAAATTTCAAAAGGTGACCGGGATTCGCAAGCCATCATAAGCCAGGTCAATTCCCTTTGGTAATTTCCCCGAAACGTACTCATGCTCAATATCATGTGCGATGTGAGTAAAGTAAGTCTGCCGGGGACGCAATCGTTCGCTGACCAGAGTTGCCTGAGTCAGGTTGAAGTGGGTGGGATGCTGACGGAATCGTAACGCATCGATGATCAGCACATCCAGATTTTCCAGCAACGGCCACGTCTCTGGTGGAATCTCACTGACATCTGTGCAATAGGCGACATTCCCGAAGCGATATCCGAGGATCGGCAATCGGCCGTGCATCAACCGGAGAGGTTGCACCCGAATACCGAGTAAATCAAAAGGTTCAGTCGTTGCCCGTCGTATTTCAAATCGCGGCACCGCTCCGCGACGTCCATGTGGTGGCAGCGGAGTGAATGCATACGAATACGCCTGCTTGAGTTGCTGCTCGACCATTGGCTCGCAGTACAACGGGATATCTTGATCGAGTAAATGTCCGAACTGACGCAAATCGTCCAGACCGAAAATGTGATCGGCATGACAATGAGTGAACACGGCTGCGTGCACGAGTCGGACTTTTTCGCGGATCAACTGGATTCGCATTTCAGGAGTCGTATCGACCAAAAAATTCCCTTCGGGAGCCTGGACGAGAATACTGCTGCGTGTGCGGTTATTACGAGGATTTTCGGACTGACAGACCGGACAACGGCAACCCACCAGCGGCACACCATGGCTTGTCCCCGATCCGAGAATGATAATCTCGCCCTTGGAGTTTCCTCCAGGCTGTATTAACTCGACATTCATTAATCTTCATTCCATTCGATAAGCCGGATTCTTCACCGCCCGGCTTACGCATGTTTATTTCGCTTATCGTCTGACAACTCTTATTCAAAACAGTAAATTACAACGCAACCAGCAATACTGGAAGCAAGTTTCATTTTAAAAATTCAGGCGAGCCGGGCCAGTTATGGCTCGGGTTTCCTCACGATTATTGTGTGAGAATAGAAAACTTTGTTGATGATGAACCAAACCCACCCGAGTCATGACTGACTCGGCTCGCCTTTTGCAGTAGTTATCGTATTTGCCTTCAGTATCAAATCTCCATCAGATTGCTTGAAATGTTACATTCTCGAAGGAATAGCTTTGGATATCACACCTGAAAAATTTGGAGACTTGCTAGACCTGCATCAGCTCGATCGGCAGCGATATGAGGAAGTCGAACAGAATCATCAAGCCGTTCTGAAGTTGTTACAGGAAACTCGATACGACGGATTACTGCTCACTCTTCCAGAAAACATCGCCTGGTTCACGGCTGGTGGACAGGTTCATTTTCAGCATGGAAGTGGCCGTCCAGAAACAGCTCTCTTCATCAACAAAACGGGGCGGATTGTTTTAACAGTTGACTCGGTCGCTCCCCAATTCTTTGATCGTGAAATCAAAGCACTTGGCTTTCAACTGAAGGAACGTCTCTGGACGGACGGTCTGGAAGATTTGTCGGATGAAATCTGCCGGGGTCGAGCCGTCATTAGCGATTCTGGTTTCGGTCGCACACGTGCACTGGCGAATCGAATCGATCCCTTACGACAACAATTCTCAGAGAGCACTGCCAATAAATACAGTACAACTCAACAGAAGCTGACTCAGCTTGTCAATGAGGTCGCCTCTAAAATACAACCCGGTCAAACCGAAATTGAAGTCGCCAGTTTGATCGCTGCAGAATTGATTGCTCATCAATTTCAACCGCAACGCCTGCAGGTTTATGCCGATGAGCATCATTTCCAATATCCACACTGGGACTGCGATCACACACCGATTCAATCTCGTTGTGCAGTGCACGGGATCGTGTCCCAGGCAGGTCTATATTATGCCACGACCGAAACCGTTGATTTTAATGCACCTGATCAATCAATATTACAAAAGCGCGAACAAGCCCAAGTCATTCTGACACGAGCCTCCGAACTTTCTAAAGTAGGTTTTTCACTGACCAAACTCTGGCAGGAAATCCTAAAGACTTACACAGAACTGGGTATCCCGGATGAATGGCGAACAGCCGAATTCGCAATGCAACTCGGCTATCGCAACCCCGAGCAGATTCTCGTCCAAAATCAGGCAGGAGAATTACTGCCAAACACTTTCTGGTTCTGGCAGATCCGTATCGGTTCGACTCTTACAGGAAAGATCATTCACGCATCAGAGTGATTCCATCGTGCAATTGTAAATTGCGCCTAAGCTTCTTCTTGCTGACTCAACTCGAACTTCCGGGCGGCTCGTGGTAATTTTTCTCCACAGTGCTTGCAGAAAATGGCATCAGTTTCGTGCTGATGAAGATCGCAATTGGTACAGGGCATATCGAGATGTTTATCGGCCCTGCTGGCTGCTACTATTTCGACGGAAAAGACACCGGTCGGCACAATGATGATGCCGTAGCCGAGAATCATCGCTACCGCTGCGAGCGATTGTCCGAGAATCGTTTGTGGGGCAATGTCTCCATAGCCAACTGTCGTCATGGTCACGATTGCCCAGTAAACACTCTTCGGAATACTCGTGAATCCATGAGCCGGCCCTTCAATCAAGTACATGGCTGAGCCCATGAGCAGAATGATTGTCATCACGACAAATAGAAAAACCATGATTTTGCTTTGGGTTGCTCGAAAGGCAATCCAGAGATGGTTGGCTTCCTTCATGCAATGGGCGACTTTAAGCACGCGGAAGACCCGCAACAATCGCAAGGCTCGAATGACAAGTAACGATTTTGATCCGGAGAGGAATAACGCGACAAATGTCGGCAGGATCGAGAGTAAATCGACAATCCCATAAAAGCTGAAGGCATATTTCGACGGTTTCGAAACACAGCCGAGCCTCACCAGATATTCGATGGTGAACAGGATTGTGAGCACCCACTCGATCAATAAGAAGATCTGACCGTAGCGCACTTGCAGGTCTTGCACGCTTTCCAGCATGACGGTCATCACGGAAATCATGATGGCGACCAGAAGTACGATATCGAAGAGGCGACCGGCAAAGGTATCGACACCGAAAATAATCTCATTCAATTTCAACTGGAGTGGAGAAAGATTTTCCCCACCCAGAAATGGATCTTTCGGGAAGTCGAGTTGATACTGCTCTTTACGTTTCATGGTGCCGGTCTGTTCTTCAACATTCTGGAGCAATCATATTCTCAGATGTACTTTTCCATTAGGTCTTTGCAGTCGCATATCGATGCGTCGGCTCCGGTCGCCCTGGTCGAAAACTTTGTAACTGACGATATTCCAGATCCGCATTGATTTGGCTGGCTTGATGGTCGAGTACTTTTTTCACGATCTGTTCGAGCAGTTCCGGGTCGCAGGCGACACGCGCATTGACGACAATATCGGCCACTTTCGCCTTTTGATGGGAAGGGAGTGAAAGCCGAACGTCGGTATCGCTGCTGATCAGATTCGCGACGCCAAAGAATCCTTCCCACAAGCCAATTGTTTTCAGATGGGCAGGCTCGGCTCCGTTGGACAGCAATTCTTGACGGATCCCCTCAACGATGTCGACCAGAAATCTGTCGAGATCGAACTCATTTTCTGCATTCAATCTCACGCTGCAATTGAGCCAGCCTAGTTCCGCTTCGCCTTCTGCGTAGACATCGTAATCGATATCCAGAATTTTTCGACCAAACTCACCCTGCTGATCGAGAAACTCGGAAATTGCTTCAAAGCCAGTTCCTTCAGTTGCCGAGCCGCGAAGAACAGGTGTGCCCGGAAAGTTCTTAGCGAGCAGCTGTTCAAGTTCATCGGCTTCGGCTGTGCTCAATTCATCACATCGATTGATAAGAATCAGATCAGCTTCCTCCAGCTGCTTTTTCAGGATGTACTCGGCTTTCGGCGAAAAGCCGGTTGTAGAGGTCGCGGAAAGAATCTTCTTGCCGTGGCTCGGTTTCAGAATGACGGCATAAGGAGCGATCTCAAATTCCCGCTCGAACAGATGCTTAAGAGGTTGAATGACGGTTGCAACCAGATCCGTACAGCTGCCGACGGGTTCGGCCAGGATGACATCCGGTCGTTTGTCGGCACTCAGATTCTGCATCTGATCCATCAGTTCGTTGAAACTGCAGCAAAAGCAGGCTCCCGCGACTTCTTCGACGTTAAATCCAAGACTGCGGAGCAAACCGGTATCGACCAGATCGTCGGCTTGATCGTTTGTCACAATGCCCACATTCAAGCCTTGTTCGCGATACATGCCCGCCAGCCGAGCCAGGGTTGTCGTTTTACCGGCTCCCAGAAAACCTCCCACCATGATGTACCGGATTGACTTTGCCATTGATTTCGCTTTCAAAGTAAGTTGAACAAACACCCTTAAGAAGATAAGAATATGAAATTATGCAAATCTATGAACTTTTTAACAACCACTATTGACGAATTGAATTCTGTCAATGATAATTAAACCTGATTCATACCCGTGTGTTTTTCGGATATTTTAGCGGGCCTGAGATTTTAGACCCCATCAACACACATCCGCCCGGTCAACTTTGGTTGTCCGGGTTTTTTATGCGCAGTCAGATTTTTGTGATTAGGGCAGAAAGCCTTTTTCTCGTAACTCCGTCAAGTTTTCAGGGGCACTGGAGATAATTCGCTCTGCGGCATAGCGAATCAAGGCAACTCCTGCCAACGCTTCCGGAGCAACCAGGATCGCAATACGATCCTCGTCTTCCCGATCCAGCTTTTGATTCAGGCGATCCACCACTTCCTCAACCTGATCACTAACAATCTCTTCTTTCCCGGCATGATTGGTCAACTTCAAATTGGAAAAGGCGGCTGTTCGAGACATCAGAAATTGAACCAGCGAATCGTTCTCTTCGGACTCGTAAAAATCCTGAAATTCGAGAGAGGCATCTCCCGGTCTCACGATCAATGGTTTTGTGATTTTAATTTCACCTTTACGAATTTTCACCTGGGAATTCTCAGCCTGAGGTTTCAAAACCAGATAATACTCCAGATCGGAAACCCCGAAGGTAAATAACGAATAGGGAACAGAACGCGCAATGCGAACCGAATTCCAGACTCGTTTCATAGACATCTCATCGTCAAAATTTTGAAAATCCATAGTTATGTTAGCCGATGCCCCTTGAGGGCTTTGAACAGTTCAAAAAAAAACGACAATAATATTGGTCGTCATATTTCGTCAGGCACAGTCTGGCCTACGCTCTCTTATGAAATTGTTTTACAATAGACTGCTCTATTGTGCAGAATCCGACCCGCGCTCACAAGGTTGACAAATTGCCCACACGTTGAAATAGTTCTTCTCACAGCAAGAAACGACTCGAATTGCCAAATCACGGCTAAAATTGAATAACTGAAAACGAACAGGATTGATTGTATGAGCGGCCCAATTGTCAGAACAGGTGCAACCCCGGAATTTTCAGACGGCTGGGATCGGATCTTTTCCGATAAGAAGTCAAAACCAAAATCAAAGAAATCTGCAACTTCAAAGCCGAAAGCCGTCAAGAAGGCGACCAAGAAAAAAGCGGCTGCAAAAAAGAAGACTTCTAAGAAATAGTCTCGTTCTTTCGATCTTTGCTGCGGAATATTTTGTGATCATGTCAAATTTGATAGCCTGTTCAAATTGCTGTTAAAACCTCAACAGCTAAGCAGGTCTATGACAATGACTCAAATTCATTCCATTCCCTCTGAAACAGACTCTATTCCTGATGCGAATGCTCATTCCTCTCGGATACCGGGATGGATTGTCAGCATTCTTGTATTATGGATAATGTTGCTCGTCTGGTCGTTTGTGCGGACTCCCATTCCTGCTGTGAATGAGCCGCATTATATGACGAAAGCCAGACACTTCTGGAATCCTCAGTGGTGTGATCGAGACTTCTTTCTGAGTTCTTCCAATCCGCATTTGTTCTTTTATGTGACGATGGGGTGGCTGACGAACATCTGCTCGCTACACGTAGCGACATTAATCAGTCGCTGCTTTGGATTGCTGATATTTGCAATTGGCTGGAACAAAATGGCTCGGTCGCTACTCCCAGGCGTTGCCGCTGCTCACCTGCCATTGGCTGTGTTTCTGCTGATGCAGGCCAGCGTCAACTTTTCCGGCGAGTGGGTCA
The DNA here is from genome assembly GCF_007859715.1 of Rubinisphaera italica. NCBI lineage: Bacteria > Pseudomonadati > Planctomycetota > Planctomycetia > Planctomycetales > Planctomycetaceae > Rubinisphaera > Rubinisphaera italica. The sequence continues at coordinate 5,404,065 of NZ_SJPG01000001.1, read as the reverse complement.
TCGGTGGCATCGAGTCGAAGGTGTTCTCGTATGGCTTTGGCTTCTGGGGAATAGGAGCTCTGCTAAACGGTCAAGCCAATCGAGCCGGAATCTTTTTCGGACTATCGATTGCCTATCACCCTCTGGTCGGATTATGGCTGGTGCTTGGATTGCTCTTTTACGGCCTTTTCTCCAGTCGATTTCAGCTCGCAAAGTTATTGCCACTGGCTCGTCGAGCACTGATCCCCGCGATTTGTTTATTGATCACAAGCCTGCCTGGATTGTGGCCTGCTTTGATGGTCATTCTGGATGATGCCCCTGCTTCAATAAAGTTTGGAGGGGATTATCTTCAAGTTTACCGTCGACTCAAGCATCATCTCGATCCTATGGAATTCGAGTGGTGGAGGTATGCCGCTTATCTGGTCATGACAGCGATCTTGTGGTTCAGTTATCGATTTCTGAGCAAGAATAATCAGACTGAAACCTCAGGAACAAGAGCCCTGCGTTTGCTCGTTGGGGTTGCGCTGGCCGCAATGCTATTTGCCTTTGTTGGTGTTTTGGTCGGATTGCGATTCGTTGAACCACCCGATATGCCTGGGCTGACCTGGCGAGTGAAACTGTTAAAGTTTTATCCGTTTCGCCTGTATGATTTACTTCTCCCAGCGATACTCGCCATTGTTCTGACGAAGGTTTTGATTGTCTTCAATGCAAAATCAGTACAGGATATCGGAAGTATAAAACGACAAGCATATTTGAATTTCTCGCTAACGATCAGCCTGTTTATCGTGGCGGTAACTCTTCCTTTTGGAGATCGCAATTCTTCGAGAATGCCCAGTCAAATGCGACAGGATTGGCTTGAGTTATGCAGCTGGATTCAACAGAACACGCCGGAAGACGCATTGATCGTCACCACTCGACATTCCTGGGCCTTCAAATGGTTTGCCCAACGAGCCGAGTATGTCTGCTATAAAGATTGCCCGCAGGAAGCTGCTGGAATTCTCGAATGGAATCGCAGGCTCAATTACAAATACAATTGGAGCGTGGAAAGTTATACCGACAAAATGATTGATGAACAGGATTTAACAAGATTGGCTCATGAGACACAGGCCGAATATTTTATTGCGAGAGACAGAGGGGCTGTTACTATTGAGCCTGTGTTTGCCAATAGTTCGTTTCGAATATTTCCATTGAAATGACAACTTATTCCGTAAGTTGGGTTGCACATATATTGTCTCACGCAGCAGATGCAAAAAAATAGAATAATATTTCCGGTATGACGGCAGAATCTTCAACACCTCATTCTCGCTGGGGCCACCTGTTTGGTTCGAACTGGTCGGGAGGCGTCGTTATCGGATTACTGGCCGGATTGATTGTCATCCTGACCATCGATCCCGGGGGAAGTTATCCTCGATTAGCCGAGGGCCCGGGGATTACGATTGATGAATCGTTCAATGTCCAGCAAGGGATTCTGCTAGTTGAAGTCTTTCGTCAGTACGGGCTGTTCATGTTCGATCCGACGAATGCTCAGGACATCTACGGCGATCCCGCAAAAATTCCGTATCTGCCCGATCATCCGCCTCTCGGTCGCTGGATTCTCGGAATCACACATCACCTATGGTGGAATATGTTTCCTCCCACAGATCCCGGCTCCATTGATGTCACTGCTGCTGCCAGGGTCGGTTCTGCGTGTCTGTTTGCGCTCACCGTCTTTCTCGTCGGAGCAACTGCGGGAACATGGTTTGGGCCATCTGCAGGATGGATTGCTGCGCTCGCATTGCTACTGATGCCTCGGGTCTTCGCACATGCGCATTTGGCTTCGCTGGAATCGAGTGTGAATCTGTTTGTGACACTCGCCGTCTTATGCACCGCGAATAGCTGGTCGAAATATTTTCATGCGAACCCGAAAGGCATTACCGAGGAGAATCTACGCAAGTGGACCTGGAAAATCGGTTTAATTCCGGGGCTCTATCTCGGGCTAGCGATGCTGACCAAGATTCAGGGCTTTCTCATCATTCCCTGCATCATAGGCTGGGCACTCTGGTATGGACGTAGACGGTCAATTCCATCACTGTTGAGTTGGGGAATCATGGCAAATCTCGTCTTCTTTCTCGGCTGGCCCTGGCTATGGCTCGATCCTCTGGGCAACCTCAGCAAATTTCTCGGCAGCGCCACCGAACGAGTGCATCTGAATGTCTGGTATCTGGGGCAGGTTTTTCAGGATACCGAAGTCCCCTGGCATTATCCCTGGGTCATCTTTCTGGTGACTGTGCCAGTCGGATTTCATCTGCTGGGAGGTGCGGGGCTCATTCAATTTCTCCGCGAACGAGGTGCCGATGCACGATTGGCACTGGTTCTGATCTGCCTGACCTTTCCATTACTGCTTTTTTCAACCTCAACAGCCGTGTATGATGGCAGTCGCTTATTTCTGATGGCTTATCCTCTGTGGGCCGTTTTCATTGGACGTGGCGGCCAACTCGTCTGGCAGTGGATGCGAGATCGATTTTCATTTCAACGAGCAGCCATCATTGCCGCACTACTTTTGATATTACAGACTATCGGGATCATCAGCACACACCCCAATCAATTGAGTTACTACAACCTGCTGGCTGGTGGCACTGCCAATGCCAGATATCTTGGCTTTGAAGCGACCTATTGGCAGGACAGTCTCACACGCTCGTTTTGGGAAGACTGTGCAGAAAAAATCCCTGACGGAGCAACCATTCATGTGATGCCCGTCCTGCATCAGTTCCAATTGGATGATCTCAGAAAACAGACACCAATCATCCGCAAAAAACAATGGACTTTAAAACCGTGGTCAGCAGACGAAACCGAAACCAATCCCGAATACCTCATCGTCTTTTCCCGCTATTCAGATATTCCCGCAGAATTTCGAGATCACTCTCGGGAAGCCATTATTTCAATTGACGTCGGAGGATTGGGATTCTCCAAAGGCTCCCGTATCGCGGCTCTGTATTTAGTTAATAGTCGTTAGTGAATAGTTAATCGCATCTCGAAATCCACTATTCACTAACGACTATTAACCATTAACTAAAAAGAAACCACCATGAACGACTTCACACATTTCGACGAGACCGGAGCCAGTCGCATGGTCGATGTGAGTGCAAAAGCAGTGACGCAGCGTTTGGCGCGGGCGGAGGGTTATGTGCAAATGCAGCCGGCGACATTACAGCGAATCCTTGAGCAGGGATTCGGTAAGGGCGAAGTTTTTGAAGTGGCTAGACTGGCGGGGATCATGGCGACCAAAAGAACGGCTGAACTTATCCCGCTCTGTCACACATTACCACTCGAGTCCACATCAGTAGACATACAGGCAATCGAGCCGGATCGTGTTCGGATTGAAGCCTGCGTTTCAGTGACTTCCAAAACGGGCGTGGAAATGGAGGCGCTCACTGCGGTGACAGTGGCTGCGTTAACCATCTACGATATGTGCAAATCCGTCGATCGGGAAATGACGATCAGTCAGGTCCAACTGATCGAAAAACAGGGAGGTCGCAGTGGGCACTTTTTGAAAGAAAAGACTCCGGGGTGAAGTCTCACAAGCATTCTGCTTGACCATGGGCAGTCGCATGGACGACTGTTGTTCAAGTTTGCCTCGTTTGCTCCTGCAGGACGCTTTTCTATGATTTCAAATCGTCAAGCGAGCTTTCTGCTTAACGTTTGTCGTCTTGAGGACTTCATTCATTGAAGTCTACCATCGTTGATCCTGCAGATCTCTTTCAATTCGCAATACTTATACGTCTGTCGTCGATTCCTCTTCGGTCTCACACTCTTTACGTTTGATCGCTTCGTAAACTTCCTGGCGATGAATGCTCACATTTTTAGGAGCTTCGATGCCAAGTCGGACTTTGTCGCCCTGAATGGAGATCACCATCAGAGAGATATTGTCACCGATGATAATTTTCTCGTCCTGTTTTCTACTGAGTACCAGCATTTCACATCCCCGAAATGCACCGACGATTACGTCGGCCATCCTTTTAAATAACGGTCCATTGTTTCCTGACAGATCCACTCTCCAGAGATGAGACCTGCAGCCAATTCGGGCAGCGGGTTCATTCACCCGTCCGTCCGCTGACTCTTATGCTTAAACATAAACTGCATGACGACCAAATTGTTGAGGAATCTTTTACAGAAATGCTCAGAGGCTCGATTCCTGTCCACCTGTAGCGAATCTACCCGTTAATCCATCAACGCCAGTGCCCACCGGAAAGGTCACTGCAAACCCCCAAATTCAACATTCCCATTCACATAGACTCCACGACATCTCCTCAACACCTTGCCAGCTAAGGAGATACGTTACTAAAAGGCGGGAGCGGCAACTCAAAATGGAATTCGTAGTTCTACTTACGTGTAAATTTCATTCTTGATAGAATTCCATTAACTTCATACGAAATTTCATAAGACAGAGTTTGAAAATTCGCGTTCAGGGTTGAATGATTCGCATCTCACGAATTAAAGATCTTGCTCGCCAGCCCCAGCAAGGATGTGATGATGGGTGTTCCAGTTTCCCAGATGTGGACGGTTTCCCGCTATGTGATCACGCAACGATTGCTTGGTCGCAAGCGGTATCCACTGGTGTTGATGCTCGAACCTTTGTTTCGCTGCAATCTCGCCTGTGCCGGTTGTGGCAAAATTCAGCAGCCGGTCGATGTCCTGCGTAAAGAACTGACGCCCGAACAATGTTTTGCAGCCGTAGACGAATGCGGGGCTCCCATCGTTTCCATCCCCGGCGGCGAACCGCTGCTGCATTCTCGTATCGATGAAATTGTTAAGGGACTGATCGAGCGAAAAAAGTACATCTACCTCTGCACGAACGGATTGCTGCTCGATAAGCATCTGCACAAATTCAAGCCGAGTCCTTTTCTCTCATTTTCTGTGCATATCGATGGGGTTGGCGATGTTCACGATCAGGCGGTCTGCCGAAAAGGAGTTTATGAGACGGCTATTCAGGGAATTAAAGCCGCTCTCAAAGCTGGCTTTCGCGTCACGACAAACAGCACCTTCTTTCGCAATGCCGATCCTGCTCATGTTCAGGAGATGTTCGACGAACTGACTGAACTCGGCGTCGAAGGAATGATGGTTTCCCCCGGCTACGAATACGAGAAAGCTCCTGACCAGAACAACTTCCTGCCCCGCGAACAAACGATCTCTCTCTTTCAGCAGGTCTTTTCCAAAGCAGGCAAAGCATGGCGGTTCAATCAAAGCCCGCTCTTTCTCGAATTCCTGAAAGGCCGCTGGGAGCTCGAATGCACGCCTTGGGGAAATCCTACTTACAACCTGTTCGGCTGGCAGAAACCCTGCTACCTGGTCGACGAAGGTCACGTCAGCAGTTTCCAGGAATTGATGGACCTGACCGAGTGGTCAAAGTACGGACGTGCCAGCGGCAACCCCAAATGCACCAACTGCATGGTCCACTCGGGATACGAAGCGACAGCCGTTCAGCAGACATTTACCACGTGGAAAGGATTCTGGAAAACCGCAAAATTGACACTTATGGGTACAAAATCCACGTCTGCTCCATTCCCTAAGCCAGTAGCATCCACCAAAATCTCAGGCCAACCTGCCTCTTTTCCACACGCACAATCGGATCTCGTCCCGCTGCAAGTCCCCGAAAACATAACGGAATCATCATAAATCTGGATGAATCGATGCAGATTGCAGGTACTTACTTCCGATAATTCCTGATGTAGTAGATGTAGGATCCCATAACGGATCGCCCGCTGCACACTTTTCTTAAGCAGGAATTCGTGATATGTTTCGCCACTACCTATTGATTGTGACCGGATTGTTCGTCGTGGCGGGAGCTTCCTTTGCGGCTGAAAAACTCCGCATGACGGCTGCTGAACTCGAAGATCATCAATCGTCCATGATGCTGGCAAAACTGGCCAGTTCTCAGAAAATTACGAATGGCCTCGTCACAAAAGACTTCGAGGAAATTTCACAGGGAGCGAAGGAACTCGTAAGCATTTGCATGGCAACGGAATGGGCCGCTCATAAAGATCAAATTTATGCCCACCATCGGATTGAGATGCAGAAACAGGCCGAAAAACTCGAACAGATGGCCCGTCAAAAAAATCTCGAAGGGGCGGCTTTTGTCTACATGAACTCCCTGACAACCTGCATCAATTGTCATGAATACTGCCGGGATGTCCTGCGGATTGCAGACGACCCGGAAAAGTCCCGAGTCGTTCCTATTCCAACTCATGATGTGGAAGTTCGCTTACCTATGGATGTTCCTGTGCGTCAATAACAGAGTTAAAGATCAACGAGTTCTCCATCTGCTGTTTGAACCAGTCGACAAAAAGCTTCCGGATCTATTGCAGCTGCGAGCGTTACCTGACAATTCACCCATTTCTCATTAGCCCTTCACGACAAAGTTCACCATTCGGCCGGGCACACAAATCGTTTTGACGATCTGCTTCCCTTCTAACATTTGAACGATCGTCTCATCCGCTTTAGCCGCAGATTCCATTGTGTCTTTATCCGCCTCGGCTGGCACTTTGACTTTCGCACGCAGCTTGCCATTAATCTGCACAGGAATTTCGATTTCACTTTCGACAAGTTTGCTCTCATCGAACTTCGGCCAGGTCGAATAAGTCAGTGAATCTGTTTGCCCCAACACATGCCACAGTTCTTCAGCAATATGCGGTGCAAACGGATTGAGCAACTGCACGAACGGAATCATTGCCGACTTCGGTCGCGGCTGTTGACTGCTGAATTCATTTGTGAATTCCATCATCCGACTGATGGCGGTATTAAAGGACAATTTTTCGATATCTTCCGTTACCGCTTTGATCGTCTTGTGCAGCATCCGCGTTTGCTCGTCATTCAGTTCAACATCCTGAACGTCCGCATGCAGAACCGTTTCGTCATCATTGCGTTCATCGACAATCATGCGCCAGACACGACCAAGGAAACGATACACCCCTTCCACACCCGACATATTCCAGGGCTTGGTTTGTTCGAGCGGCCCCATGAACATCTCATAGAGACGCAACGAATCAGCTCCGTAGTCGTTCACGATATCATCGGGATTGATGACATTGCCACGAGACTTGGACATCTTGTGAGTCCGGGAATCGATAACAATCGATGCATCTGATTTGAGGATGAAATCGTTTCCTTTTTTGGTGGTCTCTTTTTCATCGATTAACACCGCTTCGAGGATCGCTCCCGTCTCTTTCTCAACGAACTCATCATCCTTCTCTTCAACATTTCGACTCGAAACCCATTTCTGTTGCAGATCGTCCGCAAATGGTTCATCCCGTTGATCACTGACTGCACTCTTAGTCGCGACGCGATAAGCGGTGAACTCAGCTTCACCGAGAATCATTCCCTGATTCACTAACTTGTGAAACGGCTCAGCAGAATGCAGATGCCCCAGATCGAACAACACCTTATGCCAGAAGCGGGAGTACAACAGATGCAGCACCGCATGTTCGGCTCCACCGATGTAGACATCGACCGGCAGCCAGTACTTTTCCTTCTCCGCATCGATGAAGGCTTCATTGTTTTTCGGATCGCAGAACCGCAGATAATACCAGCAACTCCCCGCCCATTGCGGCATGCTGTTCGTTTCGCGTCGCAGTTTCGTGCCATCGTCCAATGTTCGATATAACCACTCTTCTGGAGCTGCGGAAAGGGGTGGCTCGGGTGTACCCTTCGGCGCAAAGTCGTCCATATCCGGCAGACGGACCGGCAACTCGGATTCCTCAACTGCTCGCACATTACCGGTTGGTTTGCCATCTGCATTCAACTCATGCCAAATCGGAAACGGCTCGCCCCAATAACGCTGACGTGAAAATAACCAGTCACGCAACCGGAAGTTGACTGCTTCTTTGCCTAACCCGTCTGCATTCAAAGCGGCAGTAATTTTCTTCTTGAACTCCGCAGTCGGTGTCCCATCAAACTCACCGGAATTGATTGCGGTTCCCAAGCCGGTAAATCCGATTGGGTCAACATCTTCATCGGGAGGCTGAACAACGGGAATCACTGGCAAGTCAAAGGCTCGTGCAAATTCAAGATCCCGCTCATCGTGCCCCGGCACCGCCATGATCGCACCGGTCCCGTAACTGATGAGCACGTAATCGGCAATCCAGATCGGAATTTCTTTTCCGTTGACCGGATTGATGGCATAACTGCCGCTGAAGACGCCGGTCTTGCCTTTAGCCAGGTCGGTTCGATCCAACTCACTTTTCAGAGACGACTTGCGTACGTAATCCGCGACTGCTTCTTTCTGGTCGGCAGTCGAAAGAGCCTCCACCAGCGGATGCTCCGGCGCAATGACCATATATGTCGCTCCGAATAATGTATCCGGACGAGTCGTATAAACTCGCAGAACATTCTCTTCGGGCGTTCTTATAAAGCCCGATTCTTTTCGAGATGATTTCCAAGCCTCGAAACTGTCGCTGCTCTCTAGCCCTTTGACCAGAAAATCGACCTCTGCCCCGACACTCTTACCAATCCAGTTTCGCTGTAATAACTTAACCGATTCCGGCCAGTCGAGATCATCCAGTTCTTTCAACAGACGATCCGCAAACGAAGTGATTCGCAACATCCACTGTCGCAACTTGCGACGTTCAACCGGATGGCCTTCTCTCTCACTTCTGCCATCTGCAGTGATCTCCTCATTGGAAAGCACTGTACCTAAACCAGGGCACCAGTTGACGGGGGCATCGGACTGGTACGCCAGACGATGTTCATCCTGATATTTGCGAACTGCATCTTCGCCAGCCGAATTCACTTCTGTAGGAATCGGAAGTTCAGAAATCGGCCGGGCTTTGCCGGTGCGGGTTTTCCCATCGGGGCCGGTCCATTCGAGTTCAGGATCGTACCAGGATTTGAACAGCTGCAGGAAAATCCATTGCGTCCAGCGGACATAGCCTTCATCCGTCGTCGAAATTTCTCGGCTCCAGTCGTAACTGAATCCGAGCATCTGTAACTGGCGACGAAAATTGTCAATGTTCTTATAGGTCGTATCGCGGGGGTGCGTACCCGTTTTGATCGCATGCTGCTCGGCTGGCAATCCAAACGCATCCCAACCCATCGGGTGCAGCACATGCTTCCCCTGCATCCGTGAAAACCGGCAGAGGATATCGGTCGCCGTGTAACCTTCCGGGTGCCCGACATGTAAACCATCACCCGAAGGATACGGAAACATATCGAGGACGTACATTTTGTCCTGAGAGCCTTCACGAGGTTCTTCTGGAGTGACAAACGTATTATTTTTTGCCCAGAATTGCTGCCATTTCGGCTCGATCGACTGCGGTTCGTAACGTGGCATGGGAATCGTTCAGATTGGGAGTTAAATGCGTGAAAGAAATTCCAGCCACCCTCTCATTTCCTGAGGATGGCAATTCAATCGATAGTTTAACGGACATCAGCCGGTTGTATATGGTTCAGAGAAATGGAAATCCGCTACAAGCACGAAGCGCAAGCGAGTGTGTCCATCCGGTTAAACTCACTCGCTTGCGCTTCGTGCTTGTATCATTTGAATTCTACTGGAAGTGCCATCTGCCAGGTGGTTGCCAGGGGTTTCAACTTTTCGAAGAGAGTAGTAGTAAGGGCTTCGAGATCGATCTGCCGGTTCGTCAGATTCTGCAACCCCGGAATTTCAGGAGCGAATTCAGAAGTGCCAAGAATGAGGGAGCCATGCTGAAGAATGGCACCCTTGCGGCGGCGTTGAGCACTGCCGAGGATTTTGTGTTCTCCCGAAAGGACATCGTGACGATCACCTCTTAAAAAGCAGAGGAATTGATCGTTACGATCGGCTTGATCTTCTCCCCGCATTGCGACCTCAATCTGCTGTTCAGCCAGAGCCTTGATGACGGCTGAGTGAGCTACGGAATAGAGCTCGGTCGGGTTCTGTGAAATAAGATGCGAAGCGGGCAATGCGATGCTGTAGGTTAGTTCGAGATCATGCAGAATCGCTCCACCGCCGGAAAGCCGTTCGACTTGTGGAAGATTTTTGAGTCGAACAGGCGGATGAAATTCGCGGCGGCTTTGAAAATAGCCCAGGCTGAGCGTCGGCTCTTCCCAGCGATAAAATCGAAGTGAGATTTGCTGTTGTTCAATCGCCTGAGTCAGCAGCCATTCATCGGTGTGCATATTGTAACGACCGGACTTTGGTGTCAGATCGTTGTAGAGATGTGCCGTGGTCATAATTTGTAGGGTGCGTCCTGACGCACCGTGCTGCAGATGGTGTTTTGTAATAAGTTCATGATGAATTAATCAGGCGAAGGCGTAATGAAATCACAACGGAAAAAGTGAGAATCAACCTCCTCAGCATAGTGCGTCAGGACGCACCCTACTGCACTTAAATAAACGAAGGAACGGCTTCTGTTGTCGCCGGTTTATTTTCGAGATCCAGCTGCACATCGCAGGGACAGTAAGTCAAAATCGGTTGTCGGGCAGCCTTCACTTCATCGGGGCGACAGACAGGAGTCGAGTGAGGTGCGTTCTGAACCTTCTCGGGATCTTCGGCGATAATCTTCTTGAAGGTGGCCGCAAATTGATCGAGTGTCTGTTTCGATTCCGTTTCGGTGGGCTCCATCATCATCGCTTCGGCAATTACAAGCGGAAAGTAAACGGTTGGAGCGTGGAAACCGTAATCGAGAAGTCGCTTGGCGATATCCATGGCCGTAATTCCCTGCTTTTTCAGAGCACTGGCAGAGGCCACGAATTCATGCATACAGCGATCACCATTGGGCACATCGAGAACATCTTTGAGCAGTGCGAGCAGATAGTTCGCATTCAGAACCGCATACTCGGAAACTTCCCGTAAGCCGGGACCGCCGAGCGTGCGGATGTAGAAGTAGCCGCGTAAGAGGATGCCAATGTTACCGAGGAATGAGCGGAGTTGTCCGACGGATTTTGGAGGATTCGTTAATCGATAAACAGTATCTCCCTCGGCATTGTTTTCTTTTACGATGACGGGACCGGGGAGATAGTCGGCGAGAAAATCGCGGACGGCAATTGGGCCTGCGCCCGGCCCGCCTGCTCCGTGAGGACCAGTGAATGTTTTATGGACGTTGTAGTGCATCATGTCGCCGCCAAAATCGCCCGGGCGGGTTTTGCCGAGGATGGCGTTCATGTTGGCGCCATCAATGTAAACGAGTCCGCCTGCTTCATGAACGAGTCGACTGGCTTCCACAATATCAAATTCGAACAGGCCGATCGTGTTCGGATTCGTCACCATGAACACGGCGACTTCATTCGAAAGATGCTGCTTGAGATCTTCCAGGTTCACCAGTCCGGTTTTGGAAGGCTTGAGTTGAATACACTTGTAGCCAGCCATCGAAGCCGAGGCCGGGTTGGTGCCATGAGCACTGGCGGGGAAGATGACCGTTTTTCGATCTTCACCACGATCGGCAAAGTAAGCCGAAGCGGTCAACAGAGCCGCGAACTCTCCCTGAGCACCAGCTGCCGGATGCAACGAGACGGAAGGTAATCCAGAAATCTCAGCCAGCATTTCCTGCATCTCGTACAGAATCCCGAGCAGCCCCTGAATGTCGGCTCCATCGGCATACGGATGCACGTTGATCAGCCCATTCAGCCCGGCCCAGCGTTCGTGCCGTTTTGGGTTGTACTTCATCGTACAACTGCCCAGCGGATAGAAGTGGGTATCGACCGACATGTTTCGCTGAGAGAGCGAAACGTAATGCCGCACAATGTCCCCTTCTGCCAGTTCCGGCAGTTTCAGTTTTCGAGACGAACGATGTTCTTCAGGCAGCAGAGACGAAAGATCATCGGTCGGAATGTCTTCTGTGGGAAAGCAGGTGGCACGTCGTCCGGTGACGGAAAGTTCCTGAAGTAACTGCAAGGCGATTCGATTTTCCATGGGATCGCGTTTCCATTCTGAAAGAATGATGTTGTGTTTTATTGAGGCGAGCCGTCGCAGTCATGCGACGGGTGAGTTCGATAAATAAATGACATTGGAATTTGATAATTTCGCACAATAATCGTGACAAAACCCGAGTCATAACTGACTCGGCTCGCCTTTACGATTTTAAAGCGGCGACCAGCCGATCGATTTCTTCACGTGTTCGCTTCTCGGTCACTGCGATCAGCAATGAATTTTCTGGTGCCCCGGTGCCAAACTCGAATCGATTGAGTTCCGGTCCCAAATTGAAGCCAGCCGCTTTGGCTTTTTCGAGGATTTCTGTAACGGGCTGTTTGAACTGAAACACAAATTCTTTGAAGAAGGGATGAGGATACGCGAGCGTACCCAGTCCTGCTTCGGTCAGCTTCTCAACCGTATAATTGGCTTTATGGCAACATTGTTTTCCGAGCTCGGCGAATCCCTCTGGCCCCAGCTGAGCGATATAAACCGAGGCCCGCAAGGCCATCAATCCCTGATTCGTACAGATATTACTGGTCGCCTTGTCGCGGCGGATATGTTGTTCACGTGTCTGAAAATTGAGGACGAAGGCACGACGACCTGCTTTATCGGTTGTCTGACCGATAAGGCGCCCCGGCATTTTGCGAACGAATTTTTCGCGACAGGCCATCAATCCCAGATAGGGGCCGCCGAACTGCAGAGGAATTCCGAGTGACTGACCTTCTGCGACCGCAATGTCGATGCCGTAATCGCCTGGGCGATTGATCACACCCAGGCTGACAGGATCGAAGACTTCAATCGCCAATGCTCCAGCCGCATGAGCCTGATCGACTACCGACTGAACATCTTCCAGGCAACCGAAGAAGTTTGGATGCTGTACGACAACGGCAGCTGTATTGTCGTCAATCTGCTGAGCCGCCTGCTGCCAGTCGGTAATGCCGTCGATCGTATCGACCACTACAATTTCACAGGGATGACGATGCAGATATGTCCGCACTGTCTGAATATATTCGGGATGTACACTGCCCGAGATGATCACTTTGCCGGCTCGGTTGGTGCAGCGAATCGCCATGATGATCGCTTCGGCGAGGGCACTGGCTCCTTCGTACAGACTCGCGTTGGCGACATCGAGTCCTGTGAGTTCTGCAATCAGCGACTGAAATTCAAAGAACGCCTGCAAAGTTCCCTGACTTGCCTCGGCCTGATAAGGAGTGTAAGCCGTGTAAAACTCGCCGCGGGAGCAGATTTCATCGACGGTCGCCGGAATGAAATGGTCGTAAGCCCCGCCGCCCTGAAAACAGGTACGATCTCCATGACGGGCAAACTCGGCACTTACCTGATTGAGCACGCGATCGAGTTCAATTTCACTCAGAGCTGGCAGAATGTCGAGTTCTTCCGTTCGGCGGACCGATTCGGGAATTTGCTCGAAAAGATCGTCGATTTTATCGACGCCAATCTCCTGAAGCATTTGCTGAGTTTCATCGGGGGTAGCAAACAGATAGGACACGCTGGAAATCCTTGTGGCGTGAGTTTCGAAATTCAGAGAATCAGGCTGCTGACTGGCCGAGCAAACTCTACAGCAGATCAGTTGATACTGGCACAATCACCAGAAATTTAACTCTGATTGCATTGTAGACAATCAAAGCCTCAGTTCCGAACGATCCGGGAAAGCGAAATGCAAAATGTGACAATTTGACCGTGCCTGGGCATAGAGTTTGACACGATCAATCGTCTAATGAGAAAAATAAGCAAAACAGCAGAACGTGATCGATAAGAACTGAGGCGACTACGTCTTGTATCGAGCAACCTACGGCGGGTGGCGGGGGCGCTCCGCATTAGCGGAAACCCCCGGAAGTTCAACGATACGGGGGCTTCTCTGCGAGAGCGCCCCCGCCACCTGGGTTTGATTATTTTTCGGTTTTCATCTGGAACGTATATAGAATAATAATCAGTGAGCTTCGTCTTCGCACAATTTTTCGTAGGCGGCTCGATCGAGCAATTCCTCGATCTGGGCGGGATCGCTTGGGGTCAGTTTGAACATCCAACCTTCCTCGAAAGGACTGTCAGAAAGTTTTTCCAGTTCATCTGCCAGGTTCTCATTCGATTCGGTGACAGTTCCATCGAGCGGAGAATTCAAATCGCTGACTGCTTTCACACTTTCGACTTCACCACAGGATTGCCCCGCTTGCACATCGGTGCCGGGTGCGGGGAGCTCGACAAACACGAGGTCCGTCAATTGTGAGACGGCGAAATCGGTGATGCCAACGGTAGCCGTCGTGCCATCCCAGAGAACCCATTCGTGTGATTTGCTGTAACGCAGGGAAGATAAATCCATCCCATTCTCCCGAGTCTGAAAGTCAACAGTAAGTGTAATGAGCAACGAGGTATTCTATCGAGCCTAAGCGTTTTTGCTACTGAAGAGATATGAAGCAGATTCGATTGGCCAGATTCGCAAACATGAATTACTCATGCGACTCGAAATCGGAGATTTTATCGAGCCTTCGAGCATGACGGCCCCCTTCGAATTCAGTCGTGACCCAGATTTCAATCATTCGGTCGACGAGTTGTTCGCCAAGAAGTTCTGCTGAGAGACAGAGTACGTTGGCGTCGTTGTGGCGTCTGCTCATTTCTGCGGTCACTTCATCGTGACAGGCGGTTGCGCGAATCCCTTTGATTTTATTGGCGGCGATGCACATCCCCATACCGGTACCGCAAATTAAAATGCCGCGATCAGCTTCTTTATTGGCGACCGCTTTCGAGACGCCGACTGCGAAGTCGGGATAATCGACGCTTTCGCCTGATCCAGGGCCCATATCAATGGCTTCGTGGCCGAGATTAGTCAGGCGGTCAACAATTCTCGCCTTCAAATCAAATCCACGGTGATCGCTTGCGACGGCTACTTTCATTCGGTTTGGTCTCGTCATCCCTGCAAAATCTCAATCGGCCAATCAGACAGCCTGTAAAAAGCAGGGCATTCCATTATGAAGTTACATTTCGGTGAATTACCAGAAGACCTATTGTTCACGGAAAGTCTTATTGGTCAAGCTCACGGACGATTTCTTCGGCAATCAGTCGTAAATTCTGTTCAATGACCTCTTTACACTGTCGGTAAACTGCGACATCTCCACCAATCGGATCGGGAATATCTCGTCCATCCTGCCCCAAAACCTGTACTCGATCCCGCAGTTCGGGTCGATGGGTGATGATGATTTCACGATGGTGATTAGTGAGAGTATACACGCGCTCGGACCTCTCCAGCAATGACTCCGTTAATGGCTGACTTTGATGGGACGATAAATCGATGCCCTCATCGGCAAGCAGTTGAACGGCTTCCGGACTGGCAGAATGTCCGTAATCAGCCGCGATGCCTGCTGAGGCAATTTCGATTCCCTGACCGGCCAGCTCTGCAGTATCACAATTCAATCGCTCGGCGAGCATACTGCGAAAAATTGCTTCGGCCATCGGACTGCGACACGTATTACCTGTGCAGACAAACAGAATTCCTGCCCGGGTATTTTCGAGGATGGTCGCGTTATTCAATTCATTGGAAGGAATAATACTGACTCCCTGATCGAGGAATTCTACGACAGCTGGTGCAGAGTCGGTTTCAACAGGACCGGTCTCCATTACATAATTCAAACAGTTTGGCAGATATTCTACAAGGCTCTGAGCGGTTCTGCAGTAATGATACTGACTTGCAGAGTCCGTTTGCGTCGGCCAGAGAAGAAATAACGGCCATGCAGTGTATGGATGAGCATATTTTGCGAGCGGTCCCGAACTCAAAATGTAATTGACTGGGAATGTATTGAGGCAGTGTGCAACATGCTGTACTTCATCGCTGAGCAAAGGGAGATCGTCCGGCCGGTCAAATAGTGACGAATCCTTCCCGGAGGAAAACTGCAAAATGACTGACCCGTTCGGCAATCTGGAAAACAGTCTGCCTGCCGCTTTTCGGGATGTCTGCAAATAGTCCGCAAGTTCATCGTGATGCCTCAGGACGAGGATCGGCGTAATGTTCGTAAGGTTCTTATCAGCCAGATTTTGAAGATTTCGTGTTGCAGCAGTGTATCCGAAATTTGTAGCAATACCGACAATCTCACCCGCTGCCAGATGTGCGACCGCTTCCTGACCAGCATCAACACAGGACTCAGAATTGTGGCAGGTTCGTACGATCACGCTGAAGGATTCCAAATTTGAACAAGGATAAGATTTTTCCCAACCGCACCATATATAGTATGTAGTAATTTCTACTTGTGCCCTGGTTGCCCAGTTTTTTATATGGCGAATCATAACCCGAACCGTCAGCGAGGGGACGGCCTCCGACTAACAATCCCGTTAACCTATTATAATCAAACCGTTTACGTCAATTCATGCAAAACATTGAGAACTTCAGGAACGAGTGAATTCGGTATGAACAGAGTCTTTGCGATATTTAATCTTCGTAGCGGACCGGACTCCACTTACAAGCCAGCTCCGATAGGATTTTGAGCGTTTCCGGGTTCGCTGAGGTTGCGACAATTCCCGGCAGTCGCAGCATGTCGGCTCGATCATCCATCCAGGTTTCTGTGAAATTGACTCGCTGACCATTGTGTACCCAGACAGAATCGCCGCCGAGTTCGCGGGCAATCTGGAACGAAACCGGATAGTCGTACACGTTTGGCGTATGAATTAACGAGCCTCCAAATTCTCCAGTTGCCAATAAGGGATAAATGCTGCCCGGCATCAAATCGGGAGCAATGCCGTCCAGCCCCGCTTCAGTCACATCGGCTGCACGAGCCGCATCGTGTTGCTGGAAACCGATCAGATAGATTTTTTTGGAATCGGGGCGTGTCTTCACATCAATCGGCGTCATGCTGTCCAGAACCTGACGAGCCGGCTTGCCGGGATCATCGGGACCGGTGAGCATCTTGCCAGGCCGAACTTCCACCCAACCCCCATTCGGGCCTTGAGCAGGCAGGTAAACGAGGGAATAAATCACATCGTCCATCGTCCGCAAATGTAGCATGACGGCATAGCCATCCCCCGTCTTGTCGCGGAACTGTTTCGTCCCATCAATCGGATCGAGAGAAATCACATATTCACTCTCTTCTGCAAACCGATACAAATCGCCAGTCGACTCCTCTGCTTCAATGCGACATTGCATGAAGATCGGATCCAGATCGCGTAACGCATTCACGAGCAGATCCTGAATAGACAAGTCAGCCAGAGTCAGTGCATCCGTCAATGCACTGCCGGACGTTTTGCCTGTGATGGCAATATTGTGCTTTCGCAACTCCCGAGCCAGGCTTCCCGCCCAGCGCATGACTGTCGGAAGATGTTCAGCCAATGCGGAAATAATCGCGTCACGCATAAAAATTCCTGATCCAAATCGTAAATATCTGTTTTGTTCAGACGGCAGTTTAAATCAGGAAGGGCATAGGAACAAGGAGCGAATGAAAGTCTCATCTTCGCATCGGCAAAAACTGATCTTGATTGCGGTATGCAAGTTCGTAGTTCGCAGGTTGGATTACGCTTCGCAAGCTCAACCTACGTTGTCAAATACTTGCGGGTTGACGTTCTTATTCCGGTTCTCATTTGAAACTTTGAAACAAGGTTTTACTGAAGTTTTGCAAACGACAGAATTCATAAAAATTGCGAAGACCATGTGCGAAATACCCAAAGAATCTTAACCCGAAGCGTGAGCGAGGGGACGACGTCCGATTCGTAATTTGGTTAAACTCTAATATCAAATCGTGCCAGTTATTTCATGTGAAAAACTGATCTGCGGAGCATAAAATCGCTTGTCTTGCTATCCGCTTAGCAGGGCCGACATCAACAAGATCTCGCTGACTATGAATTCCACACGGGCCCCTCGCTGACGCGTCGGGTTATGATTTTATTGGAATTTGCAAGCCCCCAGTTATAACTACCCAGCAATCAATTTCACCGAACCATCAGGAGAAACTTGTCGAAGTTGCCAGCGGCCATGGCGTTGGGTGGTGTGGAAAGTGAGTTGCGAACGCTCCCAGAGCAAATCTTCAAAATGTTCGAGTCGGGCATCGGCTGCGGAAAAACTGGTGCAACCAAATGTGACTGTCACAAATACTTGCTCGTTCGTTTCCTGGAGGGAGAAAACTTTATTGCTGACAGACGTACGGATCTGATCGGCAAGCCCGGTCATCTGAGTGGAAGTCAAATCTGGAAGCAGTCCGATCAGCACATCGTCCGTCGCCTGGCACAGCACATCCTCATTGCGAAGTTGACGAACAACCAGCGATGCGGTCTGTTTAACAAATTCATTTGCAGCATTGATACCGTATTGTTTGACATGACGATCATAGTGATCGATCTTGATGAAAATCGCCCCGGCTTCCGCTGACGTTTTCTCAAGAGCTTTCGCCAGTGCAATCAGATTTTGCTGATAAGCCGAGAAGTCAGGTAATCCGGTTCGATCATCCTTTGGAGACTGACTCCACTTCGGTTGACGAAAGGGCCTGGTCTTCTTTTCAACGATTTTGGCAACATTCAATTGCTGCACATGTTTACTTAACTTGCCACACGTATTCTGGAGCTGCGACTGCTGCTTCACATTGAGTGGCTGAGTCACGGCCCGCTTCTGTAACATCTGGCAAGCACGTTCGGCTTGATCCAGACAACCAGACACATGGGCAAAAAGTTTTTCAAATCGTTTACTGGTTCGTTGCAGAGCAGAGGCGTGGTACCACCGTTCGTATATCAGCCCGAGTGCAAAACCAACGACGAGCGTCATCGGCACAAGCACAATAATTCCCAGCATTTCGCGGGAAATAACAGCTAACGGAACAGGAAGCATGAGATCCATAGATAAATTCAATCGATGTCGGAATCAAGAGGTCATTAATCAAGTCTAGGTTCGATCATCGAATGGGGTGCAGGATTCCCAAAGAATCTCCCCTGCAGCAGGAGCGATTGCAAGGGTCGTCATGATTGTGACCCCTAATGGGATTCCCCCAAACTCTCGGACACCCGCATTTGTCATTTACGATCTCTGGCGTTTTACTCTGCTGCGAAAAATGAAACGCCATTTGTTAAACTCAAGTGATGACTCAACCAAACAGCATCTTGTTCGTAACAGGCCGCCTGGCAGCGCCGGCTTTGGAGCCCATTGTCCGGGAAATTGGTGAGCGGAATCAGATTGCTACCGAAGTCGCAGTGCTGGGAATTAATGTTGCCGCCCTGATGCACGTCGACTGGGTCGCTCGCAAACTTGAAGTCCCCGATCATGTTCAGCAGGTCATTCTGCCGGGCTGGTGTCAGGGGGATCTGGAAAAACTGAGCAAAAAATGGGACGTGCCCGTCCTGCGTGGCCCCAAAGATCTTCGCGATCTGCCCCGCTGGTTTGACAAGCGAGATCAGGAACCGCCCGACCTATCAAAATATGACATCGAAATTCTGGCAGAAATCAACGGCGCTCCCTTACTCAAAACAGAAGAGTTACTGCGGCTCGCCACCAGTTACGCTGAACGCGGTGCCAACTTCATCGATTATGGCTGCCTGCCTGGACCAGTTGCTTCTCAAGTGGGGGAACATATCCGCGAGCTTCGTCAGGCTGGTTTTCGAGTTTCGATCGACAGTTTTGACCAGCAGGAAGTTGAAGCGGCTGTGGAGGCTGGAGCGGAGTTGATTCTCAGTGCCAACTCGAGCAATCTCGACTGGATCACCAAACTCGAAACAGAAGTCGTTGCTATTCCCGATGACTTCCAGAATCTCGATACCTTCGACCCAATTCTGGAGCGACTGGAAAAGTCGGGGGTTCCCTATCGGCTCGATCCGATTCTCGAACCGGTCGGCTTCGGATTTGCGGCTTCTCTGGCTCGCTATTACGAAACCCGTCGACGGTGGCCGAATGCGGAAATGATGATGGGCGTCGGTAACATCACCGAACTGGCTGAGGTCGACTCGGCCGGGGTGAACTTTATTCTGGCTGCATTGTGCCAGGAGTTGGGCATTCGTTCGGTCTTAACGACAGAGGTCATCAACTGGGCGCGAGAATCGGTGAAGGAATTCGATCTCGCCCGACGGATGACACATTACGCAATCACTGAAAAGCAGTTACCCAAGCACATCAATGCGGGACTGCTTTCATTACGGGATCCGCGAGTTCACCAGTTGACGGAAGAAGAACTGTACGAATTAACGCATCAAATTCGCGATCCCAATTATCGGATCTTCGCGAATGACGACGCTTTACATCTGATCAATCGCGATGGCCATTTTCAGGGGAATGATCCTTTTCAACTCTTTCTGGAGGCAGCCGAGTTGGGCGAGATCACACCCTCGCACGCTTTTTATCTCGGCTACGAACTGGCCCAGGCCGAGACCGCAAAACGGCTTGGGAAACAGTACAGTCAGGACGAACCTTTAAACTGGGGGCATTTGACACGCTCGGAAAAGCATCTCAGTTTGAAGCCGACGTTTCGCAAATCTCCTGACAGTAATACCTCCAATAATTCATCCGACATAGAGTGAGCATACAATTGCTGATCGAAGCAGGATGATCTGAAGTGACTGGGATTGTATGAAGCATGCCCACGACAGGAGTGGAAATGGCACTCAGTTTTTTTGAGCAGCTTCAACCGTCAGAAAGTTCCTGAATTCGTCCACGATGAGATCACCACGCCCACCTCTTCGTTCCGGGCGTGCCACCCAGTTATTTCCGGGTCACCACGCACGCTTCATCTACACCAGCTATCTGAATTGTTTTTCGGGCAATTTCTTCAGTGTTGGACTTCAATACGAATTGATACTCACCGGGAGCCAGACAGGTTGGAATGTAATACGTGAATGTGTAGCGGAATTCTTCACGCGTGAGAACTCCTTCGGTCTGATCGAGAACCGCATTTTCGGCATCATGCAGGTTGCATTCGAGATAAACGTCTCCATGTGGAGGAATCATGGTGGCCTGCACGAGAATGCGATCGCCCTGTTTGAATGATTTACTGAACTCTGTGACCAGTCCGCTGGTCATCCAGCAACCGACATCGAACGACAAAAGTTTGTCGACCTCGCGAATACTGTCATTTGTGCTCAGCATCCGCATCGCATCGGGATAAGGCAATGTCGCCAGTTGATACTTGCCTTCGGCTCGTCGCGATCCATAGACATCCATTTGATGTTCGACAAATACTGCCAGCAGCACCGCAGTGGCGGTTCCAAAAATCAAACCCCGGTTTCCAACCTGGAGACATCCGCGGCACAAAGCGGTCGTCATTCGATGAGGAATCCGCGTCAGCTTTCTGAAAGTCGGGCTGTTTCCGGAAAGTCTGCGGCCCACACTCTGCCACCATTGGAGATCACTCTCATTAAAGAAGCAGAGGTACAAGCTGAAACAGACGAACGGGAAGACAATCAGCCCGAGCGTCACGTAGGTCATTGCATGAAATGTCGCTCCTACGACCAGAATGGGGATGCGGAATTTTTTGTTCCAGACCATGAAAATGAACAGAATTTCCCAGAGGATCGCGATGTAGCCAAAGCTGACCAGCATGGCGGGAAACATAGCCATGATTTCCCCAAGAGGGTTGTAATGATTCACATTCGAAAGCATCCAGAAACGAAGTTGATCGCCGCTGAAATACGCTTCTGTGTGCATTTTTGTAATGGCGGCTCCCAGATAGACGAAGCCCAGAAAAAGTTGCAGCAAACGTTGTGGCCAGATCTCAACCGCTTCGCCCGTTCCGAGCAATCGCACCGGACGAGCGATGCCCTGACGTTTCAACACCTGCCAGCGATCCACCGACCAGACTGCTCCACAGTTTGAAAGCGCCAGCAGGAAAAAGGCGTGTGAGGAAATAACCGAATATTTTGTGATCGTGCTCAGAGAATCCTGCAGCGTGAAATAGGTGAACAGGACAAAGACACCCCAGGCAGAGATGCGTGTTTTCCAGCCAAGCATTAACGTGGCCAGTAAAATCAGTAACACACTGTATAAGGCGACCGCTACAGTTCCCGGCAACAACGGTATAAAATCGATAAAGCCATAGTTGGCAGCCAGGGGAGATGGGGCTCCATCAGCCGAGAAAAATTCCCGAGCGTGTGGCCAGCGACGCGAAAGATAAACGAGTGTCACAAGCGACAAAGCGATTCTCGTCAACGCCATGCCATAAGGGATCTGGCGATCAAAGAAAAACTCGCGCAGAGTCGCTGTCCACGAAGAAGATGAGCTATCGAGTTTTGCGTCCATGGGAGCTCCTGAAAATTCCGATTGTCCGTGGAGTTTTCAACGATAATTATGGTTTGTGGCGCAAGTCAGACATGGCCTGACTTGCAGACGGTCTTACTTATTGAGTTTGCTGATAAGAGGCGGGCAAAATTCCATCGGTGGCATATGCCGGAATCGAGCTGGCATTTTGCGCTGGTGCTTGAGAGTAAGGAGTGACCGCATAAAAAGGCTTGGCCTTGTTCCTCATCTTCGCGAGCCGCGGATCCGTTTCCAGATTTTTACTATTGATGGCAGCAATCCATCCCATTCGGGATTCAACCGGCTCACACTCAGAGTTGTAGATCATTCGTGTGTGGAAGTAGGAATAGGATTCTTTTTCCTCTTCAAACTTCATGGACCAGAGATAGTCGGGGATGTTGTAGCGTTTCGACCAGTTTTCTTCGACGAGAAAAATCCGTTGAATCGGTTCGTGTTCAGTGTTTCGCAGGATGTTCCGGGCAATGTTTTGAGAATGAGCGGCGAAGCTGTCGTAATCAATGCGATCCGCTGGTCCGAAGGCTTTGAATTCTCCCCACGGAGCAGGGTTCAGCTTGTAATACTGCCCACTTTCGCCCTGGGCGATCAGATGTTGTCGGCATTCGTAGCCCGACCAGCCACAGAACATATCCCAGACGACATAATACATCGCCGGATGGGAGACATGTCCGACAGCAAAAGTATGCGAGAAAATGCCCCAACTGAGGGTACCCAGATAAATCGTAATCGTGGCGACTGCCAAATACCGTTTCATTCCAGCCCTCCCTGGCCGTATGTTGTGTGCAAAAGTTGAGGCGGAGTCTGTAATTTTTCTCGTTTCAGGTCAAGATCAGATGGAATACAAGAACATTATGAATTTCAAGGGTGACTGGGGGCGTAGTTGAGCGGAGCCCCCAGAGCGTCGATTCTCCATGGGACTCACTTCGTTCGACCCCAGCCACCCAACATTTTATTGTATTGAATCATTGAATTCCTCATTAATCCCCGCAATCTCCCGATTTCCCGAATCCTTTCACTGGGGTTACTTGACGTCGCGGGGAAAGCATGGGACACTAGAGTTTGCTTCGCATGACTGCCGGTGAATGGTGGGGGGTGAGAAGCTACCTCTGAGTGCGGTGGGACCGTGCTAACCGGGTCAGATCTTAACCGAAGCAGCCCTACGCTTCGTGTTTCCAGGTGCACGAGGAGGTAGCTTCCCGCCCCTTATCTATTGACCAGGCAAGGCTTTGCAGCGATTAAGGAGCCAAATCCTCAATAGATGTCGTTGTCCATGACGCGTGAAACAACTTCGACGGCCGCTAAAAAAACTGCTCGTTTTTCACGTTTGCGACCTCTGCTTCTGCAAGCTTATCGGATCACCATTCTCATTCTGATTGTGCTGATGATGCGTCAGCATGCGATCCGCCTGAAAATTCAGGGGGAAAGTCCTATCGAACTGGAAGAGGTTCGAGAAATTCTCCCGGAGGCTGCCTCCCTGAAATATGACGATGGTAATCGAGCCGGTCTGTTTGTGTTGGGGAAATTGGATGAGGAGATCGGCTATGCCCTGCGAACCAGTCCGCAGTCTCAGGAAATCATCGGCTATGCCGGGCCAACCGACGTTCTCATTGTGCTGGGAAAGCCCACGACAGAGCCGAATCCCAATTCGATGACGTTGCCGTACGATGCCCCCCCTGCCCCTCAGCTGGACATCCCCACACGGAAAATCCTCGGCATTAAAATCCGCAAAAGTTGGGACACGACCCGACACATTGGCTGGGTTCGGGACGACTCCTACTTCATGGAATTCTGGCAAGGTAGGGACTGGGATAATCTGGCTGGACTCGATTTCTATGATGAATACATGGAAGGAGTTTCGGGGGCGACGTTGAGTAGTATGGGGATTGCGAAATCGATTCAGCATCGTTTTCGCTGGTCGATTGATCAACAGGACGTGAAACCCGAACTAAGAATTTCGGCAACCGATTACGGGTTATGGATCGCGATTGTGATCGGATTATTTGTGACTTATCGCTCCGGTTGGAAGGGAAAGCAGAGTGTTTGGATCGGCTTGAAAATTGCAGCTATTGTGTATGTAGGTTTTCTGAATGGATCGCTTTTGGCAATCAGTCTGTTTGCTGGCTATGCCGCTCATGGAGTGGCCTGGCAGATGGCACCGGGACTGGTGACATTACTGGCGATTTCTTTTCTGGCTCCTGCGACAACCCGCAAACAGCCGTATTGCTCGCAGATTTGTCCACACGGTGCTGCTCAACAGTTGTTGAGTCGATATGTGCCATGGAAAGTTCGAGTCTCGCCTCATGTTGCATCAGGTCTGAAATGGATTCCCTGGTTTCTGATTGGAATCGCCATTTCGTTTTCAGTTCTCGAACTGCCACTCGACCTTTCTTATCTCGAACCATTCGATGCGTATCTGTTTCGACAGTCAGCCTGGATACCGATTGTGCTGGCAGTTGTCAGTCTGATTGTTTCTGCATTCATTCCGATGGCTTACTGTAAGTATGGATGCCCGACTGGTCGGCTGCTGGAATTTGTGAAACATCATGGACGAGCAGACCACTTTGGCCGGAATGATGTAGCAGCTGGACTCTTACTCATCATGACCTGGCTGGTGGTGAACTATTATGATCTGTTCCATGCCTGGCTGGAAGCGCCATTGATGAAGTAAACCGTCAGATCTTATCTCGCTATTCACAGAGCAATAATTTGCTTCTCCCTGGGGAGCGGTTTTGTTTCCTTCTCCCTGGGGAGAAGGGCCTGAAGGCCGGATGAGGGGATCCCTTCGACTTACTTTTCATTCGTGGCTGCTGTGTGTTGATTATCACTGTGCATGTATGGTTCAATAATGGTTCAACAGAGACAGGCTGGACCCCTTTCCTACCGAGTCAATCTCAATCGACACGAATGTATCAGTTTAAACAGGACAGACACCATGTTATTGCGGAATCGTTTTTCATTTCTTTCTTTATTTCTATGCCTGACAATTGGCTCGACAATTACATTTGCCGCCGATGATGCTCCGAAAGATCCCGCGTCTAAATGGGATGGGGAAATGAAGCGATTTGCGGCATTGGATGAAAAGAAGATGCCCGAGAAAAACGGGATCCTGTTTGTCGGCTCGTCTTCCATCCGCATGTGGGATACGGACGCGAGTTTTCCGGACCTGGATGTGACAAATCGAGGTTTTGGGGGTTCGCAGACTTCGGATGTGCTCTATCACTTTGATAAGGTCGTCAACAAGTATGAGCCTAGTAAAATCGTGTTCTATTGCGGCGACAACGATATCGCTAAAGGCAAATCGCCTGAAAAAGTGATCTGCGATTTCAAAGCATTCATGAAGCAGGTTTATGAAGAACTGCCTGAGGGAACTACGGTTTATTATCTGCCCATCAAGCCCAGCCAAAGTCGATGGAAAATGTGGGAAGAGATGAATCAGGTGAACATGGCGATTAAAAAGTTTTCCGAGCAAGTTGGTCAACTGGAATACGTAGATACTGCAACCGTTTTACTGAACGAAGAAGGAAAACCTCGGGACGATATTTTCATGAAGGATGGATTACATCTGAATAAAATCGGTTACGGTTTGTGGAATCCTGTCGTCAGAAAAGCACTGACTGAATAAGCGATGCGTGTGAAACGATTACTTTTCGGTAGTACCTCTAATTGTGGAACGCATTCGTCCTCTTTTGATGACTCTCTGCCATTCTTACCTGCTCAACTCTGAAAGTCTCTGTATGCGCATTCGATTATCCTTCCTGCTGCTTAGCATTTTCTGTGTTCATACCTCTGCCAATGCTGACGAATGGAAGCTTGTCTGGCAGGATGAATTTGATGGGAAGTCCCTGAATTATCAGCAGTGGGAAACGGAGGTGAATGCATTTGGGGGTGGAAATCAGGAGTTACAAATTTTTACCGATCGACCCAAAAATGTACGGGTGCAAGATGGCAATCTCGTTCTGGAAGCACATCAGGACAACGCGGGAATTGCAGGTACGGTTCGAGAATATTCTTCCGGACGGGTTCGCAGTAAACATCGTGGGGACTGGAAATACGGCCGCTTTGAAATCCGTGCGAAGCTCCCAGCTGGCCAGGGAATGTGGCCCGCAATCTGGATGTTGCCGACCGATGAAAAATATGGAACATGGGCGTCGAGTGGCGAAATTGACATCATGGAGTTCAAAGGACAGGAACCGAAGACCGTCCTGGGAACTCTCCACTATGGTGGACAGTGGCCTCAGAATGCCTATTCGGGCGATCAATTCGAGCTCAAACAAGGTTCGTTCACCGAAGAATTCCACACCTTCGCCATCGAATGGCAAGAGGGTGAAATCCGCTGGTATGTCGATGGCGAACTCTATCAGACGCAATCAAAGTGGCATTCGGCTGCTGCAGAATACCCGGCTCCATTCGATCAGCGGTTTCATCTGGTGATGAATCTTTCCGTTGGTGGGCAATTTGTTGGTAACCCGAATGACTCAACCCAATTCCCGGCTCAGTTCCTGGTCGATTACGTGCGAGTTTATCAGAAACGATAATGCTCTGTTAAATATTGGGAACTGTTTTTGCCAGTATTTTCAGCGGATCGTAAAAATTCAGAGGTCTATTTGCGGCTCAATTCATCGGGTTTTGCTACAGTCTTGTGAATTGACGTTATCGAACCGCCCTAGAAGATTTTGTGAAATTGAGAGTCCGTTGTCTGAACTGCCTGCTGATGCTGAAAACTGGTTGGAATTGAAGAACCCTCATGCGGTCCTGGCTGCGCTGGAGCAGAGGCCGGACGATGTGAAGGAACTTCGTTTTTACGTGGAGCCGAAAGGCTTGTGGCGTAAAATTTCTGATGTCGCGGCAGAGAAGAAAATTCCCGTTCGTGATCTCGCATTTACTCAGGAAAAAAAACAACGAGATCGCCCATCACATAAGGTCGAACGGACCGGCCATGCGACTGGTATCGTAAAACCCAAAAAACCGATTTCACTGACAGACTTCTTTCACGGAATTGGCGATACCAGTCTGAAGACGCCACCAATCTGGCTTGCCCTCGATTCGCTGCAGGATCCCCATAACGTCGGTGCCATCTTCCGCTCGGCTGCTTTTTTTGGGGTGCGTGGGATTATGATGACGAAAAATCAGTCCGCTCCGATCAATGCAACCGTTCACGACATTGCAGCTGGTGGCATGGAATCGGTTCCGTATGTTATCGAGACAAATCTGAATCGAGCCATCAAAACTGCTCAAAAAGCGGGACTTTGGGTGTTGGGAACTTCGGAACACGCCCAGGATTCCGTCTGGAAGATCGATCAGAAGCGACCCTGGTTATTGATTGTCGGTAACGAACAAAAGGGACTGCGACGACTGACTCTCGAAAAGTGTGATATGCATTGCACGATACCGAATCTCGGTGACGTGAAGTCGTTGAATGTCTCTGTCGCAACTGGAATCCTGCTCAATACGCTGACCCGACCAGCGAAATAACAAGCCCATTCAAAATGATTTCAGTGCTCAATGATGGTCCGCAATCATCCATCATTGAGCATGTCAGACAATCGAAGTAACAGTAGTCCTTATACAAGCAACGGTGCGATTACCAGCGCGACAACACTCATCAGTTTGATCAGAATGTTCAGACTGGGACCAGCCGTGTCTTTAAACGGATCTCCAACCGTATCGCCGATAACGGCGGCCTTGTGAGCTTCCGAGCCTTTGCCACCAAAGTTGCCTTCTTCGATATGCTTCTTCGCGTTGTCCCAAGCTCCTCCTGCATTCGCCATAAAGAGTGCAAGCATCACTCCAGAGACGGTCACTCCAACCAGTAAGCCGCCGAGCATTTCTGGTCCGCCAATAAAACCGACTGCAATCGGGGTGAAAATTCCGAGGAGAGCCGGGATGGCCATTTCTCGAATCGCGGCTCCAGTGGCGATGTCGACACAGCGGGCATAGTCCGGTCGGGCAAGCCCTTCCATAATTCCGTCAATTTCATGAAACTGACGGCGGACTTCTTCGATCATTTTAAAAGCGGCCCGCCCGACGGCTCCCATGGCGAAAGCCGAAAAGAGATAGGGCAACATGCCGCCGAGGAACAAGCCGGCTGTCACTTTGGGATCAGTCACATCGATCGAAGTAATCCCCGTTTGAGCACGATAAGCCGCAAACAAAGCCAGTGCGGTTAAGGCTGCAGAGCCAATGGCAAAGCCTTTGCCAATGGCAGCCGTTGTGTTCCCGACGGTATCCAGTTTATCGGTCCGCTGACGAACTTCAGGGGGAAGCTCAGCCATTTCCGAGATGCCCCCCGCATTATCGGCAATGGGGCCGTAAGCGTCGACCGCCAGTTGTATCCCCGTTGTGACGAGCATCCCCAGAGCCGCGATGGCAATGCCATACAGACCTGCCAGAGAATGAGAGATCATCACTGCGGTAATTAACGAAACGACAGGCCAGGCAGTGGACATCATGCCGACGTCCAAACCTGCGATAATATTTGTTGCGGCTCCTGTCTGACTTTGAGCAGCGATACGTCGTGCGGGGCCTCGACTTTCAGCGGTGAAGTGTTCGGTAATCATTCCAATCGAGATACCGGAAAGTAAGCCAACAACAATGGACCAGAAAATCCCTGTTGCCTGATAGGTCACTTCGTACAGAGTAAAGGTTTCTGGAGCACAAAACAGAACAAGAGGATATGCAAACAGAACCATGCCCCCTGCCGCTCCGAATGTTCCGGCATTGAGAGCCGCTTGCGGATTTCCGCCTTCCCGCGTTCTCACTAGAAATGTCCCGAGAACCGAAAACAGAATTCCCGATGCTGCCAGAACCAGCGGCAGTACGACTAATTCCACCGACAGGGCGGCTGCTCCCAGGACCATTGTTCCAATGATCGAGCCAACGTAGGATTCAAACAGATCTGCCCCCATACCAGCGACATCGCCAACATTGTCGCCCACGTTATCGGCAATCGTGGCAGGATTTCGAGGATCATCTTCCGGAATACCAGCTTCGACTTTTCCAACCAGATCGGCTCCCACATCAGCCGCCTTCGTAAATATACCACCGCCGACACGGGCAAAAAGTGCAATAGAACTTGCCCCCATCGCAAATCCACTCAGAATGGGAAGAACCGTTGCATTCAGGATCGGTAATTCCATGCCAAATTGGGACACGTAAACCATGAACAGACCACTCAATCCGAGCAGTCCAAGCCCCACGACAGACATCCCCATGACAGTCCCGCCTGAGAAGGCGACGTGCAGTGCATCATTCAAACTGATGCGAGCCGCCTGAGTCGTTCGTATGTTCGACGCCGTGGCGATACGCATGCCAATATATCCTGCCAGGCCAGAACAGAGCGCACCAACAACAAAAGAGAGACTGACGAGCCGCTGATCTCCCTTGTAAACCAACCCCAACACAAAGGCGACCACCACCACAAAAACGGAGAGCACAACGTATTCCCGTTTCAGAAACGCCATTGCCCCCTCTCGGATAGCCGCTCCAATCTCCCGCATCCGCTCGTTCCCGGAATCCTGTTTATCGACCCATATGGATTTCCAGAATGCGAATCCCAAAGCCAGTATACCTGCTGCAATACTGATCCAAATTAAAAGATGTTCGTCCATGGTGCGATTTCCCAGATGTACTTTTTATGCGAGACGCGTCAGTGATGATTGATGCGTCCAAAAGTGTAGCTATTCTGAAGCAATCGAAAAGGGTAGAGGCCCTGAATCCTGAAAAACCTGAGGCAATCAGTGAAAAGTGGTTTGACCAGTGAACAAAAACTGTATGCCCTTCGACACTCTACCCATCAAGCAAATTGCACTTGATAATGCCGAAATGGTTCGTCTTGTCGGTCGGTTTCGTGATTGATAGAGTTTGGCTGTAAGCAGTTGCACTTGTTCTAGAACTTACAGATGTTACGGTAGAAATATCGATTCTTCTGAATATCGAACGATGGTAACTTTGCCTGATCGATCACAAAAATATGCCTGCATACCAGGCTCGATGTGTGAAGGTCATGGCAACAGACGCAAAATCTGATTATTATGAACATTGGATCAACAGTTATTCAGAATGAACGTACCCCACATACTATGACTCAATCTGTCACACGAAATTCGAATGGACACCTTGTTCTGTCCCCGGCTGATCTCGTTGCGTTATCCAGAGGAATGCACTGTAATATGTATGATTATTTAGGAGCTCACACAGGCGAACATGATGGTATCCAGGGCACTCGATTTGCCGTCTGGGCTCCCAATGCCAAACGTGTTTCCGTGATTTGCGACAAGAATAATTGGACGCCTGCACAAAACGATCTTCACGGCAGCAACGAAGGCATCTGGTCGGGATTTGTTCCCGGTGTGAATGCCGGCGATACCTACAAGTATGCCATTGAAGCTCAAGATGGCCACGTCCATCATAAAGCGGATCCTTATGCCTTCTATGCCGAAGAAGCTCCAAAAACCGCTTCCATCGTTTACGAGCTCGATCATTATCAATGGAACGATGGCGGCTGGATGGACTACCGTCGCAATTGCGATTGGATGTCTCAGCCGATTTCCATCTATGAAATTCATCTCGCCTCCTGGAAGCGTCCTAAAGATGGCCGGAAGTATTTCAACTATCGGGAACTGGCAGCCGATCTGCTCGAATATGTGCGCGAGATGGGTTACACGCACATCGAATTGATGCCGATCACCGAGCATCCCTTTGATGGATCCTGGGGCTATCAGACAACGGGATACTTTGCTCCCACCTGCCGCTTCGGAACACCCGATGATTTCCGTTTCTTTGTCGATACCTTCCATCAGGCGGGAATTGGCGTGATTGTCGACTGGGTGCCCGCTCACTTCCCGACCGACGCCCACTCCCTCGGCCAATTCGATGGCACCAGCCTCTACGAACATTCCGATCCTCGCCAGGGATTTCATCCCGACTGGAACACCTACATCTTCAACTATGGACGCAACGAAGTCCGCGACTTCCTGCTCTCCAGTGCGAGGTTCTGGCTCGATAAGTATCACATTGATGGAATCCGAGTCGATGCCGTCGCCTCGATGCTTTATCTCGATTACTCGCGTGAAGCAGGCGAATGGATTCCGAATGCCCACGGCGGACGGGAAAATCTGGAGGCAATTCAGTTCCTCAAAGATCTGAACGTCATGATTCACGGCGAATTCCCCGGTGCTCTTTCTTTCGCGGAAGAATCGACCGCCTGGGGTGGCGTTTCGCGGCCTGTCTACGAGGGTGGACTCGGTTTCACGATGAAATGGGACATGGGCTGGATGAACGATACCGTTCATTATATTCAGCGGGATCCCGTGCATCGCAAACATCATCAGAACGAACTTTCGTTCCGCATGATTTACGCCTTCACCGAAAACTTTGTCCTGCCCCTTTCGCACGATGAAGTGGTCCATGGCAAACGCTCCCTCCTTTCCCAGATGCCGGGGGACTTCTGGCAGCAGTTCGCCAACCTACGCCTGCTCTACGGCTATCAATACTGTATGCCCGGCAAAAAGCTGCTCTTCATGGGCTGCGAGCTGGGACAATGGCACGAGTGGAATCACGATGCCGAACTCGACTGGGCGTTAATCGGCAACACCCATCACGATGGCATCCGTAATTTCATCGGCGATTTGAACCGCGTCCTCCGCGATCATCCCGCTCTGCATGAATGCGACTTCAACGACGCCGGCTTCTCCTGGATTCACGCCGACGATGCTGCGAATAGTTCCTATGCGTTCTGCCGCATCTCGAAGAACGAAACCGAAACGCTCGTCTGCGCCTTCAATTTCACACCAGTCCCTCGCGACAAATATCTGATCGGCGTGCCAAAAGCGGGCACCTACACAGAAATCCTCAACAGCGACGCCCACACCTACGGCGGCACCAACGTCGGCAACGCCGGCAAAGTCAAAACCGTCAAAGAACCGATGCACGGCCGGAAGCAAAGCGTGGAAGTGGTATTGCCGCCATTGGGGATGATTGTTTTGCGGCACGATAGCTAATAGGCGAAGCGTGAAATACAAGCACGAAGCGCAAGCGAGTGTGTGAGGTTGCGATTCAATCCATCTTGTTATGAAGTAGGGTGCGTTTAAACGCACTTTTCCAGGTTTGTTAGATCAACCAGGGATCAATTCACGGTGATCTCTCAGTGGTTCCTGCCCATAATTGTCTCAGGCGGAATGAAAATGATGCTTGTTCAAATAATTTGTGAGGAAGGTGCGTCAAGACGCACCCTACGAAACTACGAAACTTTGAGAACCGACAATTAGAGAAGTGGAAACATGCATCGTCTGAATTCTTAGCGTCTTTGAAAATCTAAGCATAAAGCGGGGGTTATGAAAGATTTTCTTTCAGATCGTCATTGCAGGGGCGGGGCACACCTCACATGTTAACCATACTTCGCGATACAAGACTACTAATAAAAAAACCATGCCGTCGTAAACAACGAGGGCATGGTTGAATCGTATTTGAGATCTTAACAACGCTTAGAATTCGCCAACAACCTGCCCGTCAGAGATACCGACGAGGCGTTCCAGTGTGCTGTCGATTGGGTCGGAAATATTGTGATCGATGTTTTCACTGATGAATCGGACTGAGCCATCGGCCAGAACGAATTGTGCACCGCCATCGTGCTGGCTGGCAAACATCTGGCGGTTGGTCTGGGTTGCTGGATTACCATTGATTGAAGTAATCGTTGACCCCATAGCACCGAGCATACCCTGATCACCGTGTGCCTCTGCAGGTCCACCTGCATTCATATCGCGAAGAACAAATAGCGATCCTGCAAAAATAGGCGTGGTTCTAACTTTCCAGGCACGTTCGCCAATCAGAAGGGTATTGCTGGTCCCATCAGTGATGTCGCGGAAGCTGGTTCTGCTGTCTCGAAAGAACAAGCCAACAGCATTGCTGGCAGGATTCGAACCAGAGGTCCTGCGGATACTACGAGAATTGTTTACACCGACGTAATTCATAACGGCTGTTCCAACGTCAGTTCCATTGGAATCAATCACGCGTTGACCGAGATTGGACTGAACAATAGGGGCTCCCGCATCGGACGGGCACCGGAATGAGGCAATTGGGTTTCCCATAGCCTGCAAATTTGAAGCATTCGCCATTACAACTCTCGGGCTGGACCCGACATTGATCTGGTCGAACAGCGGTCCCTGTTCAACAAATGGGAGAATCATGGCCGTCCAGGACCAGTGAGGTTCGTTATCAGCAATTGTACCGCCACTGCCACGTTCATCGACGTATCCCGGAGGAAATACACGGTGAGTATCATGGTAGTTGTGCATCGCCAATCCAAGTTGCTTAAGATTGTTCTTACAACTGGATCGCCGAGCCGCTTCACGAGCCTGCTGAACGGCTGGCAGTAGCAATGCGACCAGTATTGCGATGATCGCGATGACAACAAGTAGTTCAATAAGGGTAAATCCATCACGCTTGCTGTGATATTTAGTCAAACTTTGCAACGAAACCTCCAATAGATCCTAAAAAACAGTAAACAAAATAGTGATCACGCTGAGGGCCAGCGATCACCCATAATAATAACATTATATTACCATATCTCTGGCCTCAGGGAAAGTATTTCTTGTGGAGTTCGTTCGGATTTACACATGTATACCGGTATTTTTAGCCTGATTTATTAACTCCATTTAATAGAGTCGTGGAATAAACGAAATAAAGTGTATCCATAAAACCACTATTCCTGGTCTCAGCAGTAGAACCATGTTCACATATTAAGCAGTTCAGCTTTCCTTGCTGCCGAAACAACAGGATTGGCATACAATTTGAAGCCTGATTTGCACAAAGTGAACAGGTCAGGATTCTAAATCCAATCTCCCCGTAGTAAGGCTTGCAAGTGTACCGAATTCATTTGATTGCGTATTTCTTTATGATTGCTTCTCTCTGTCTGCTGTTGCCAATTGAAGAGACTTTAGCTGCAGACTTGGTAATCCAGCCTCTCGCAAAAGCTGGTCCGCTCGATAATCCGCTGAAAGGCTGGTGTCCATATACAGATGCAGGAGAGATTCATCAGCCCTATTCGATGGTGTTTCAATACATCTCCTGGCGTGAGCTTGAGCCGGTTAAGGGGGATTATCGATTTGAGGAATGGGAAAAGGCGTGGGACGTGAAGGCGGCTCAAGGGAAGCATATCATTTTTCGAGTTTATGTCGATTACCCTTCTCTTCCTTCCGGACTTCCAGACTGGTTACGTAAAACGGGCGTGAAAGAAACGGCTTACACAGAACATGGCGGCGGGCAATCTCCGGATTATGATGACCCTCGAATGATTGCCGCGATGGAAAAACTGATCGGCGCTCTCGGCAAGCGTTACAACAAACATCCCCGCATCGCTTTCATCCAATTGGGCCTGCTCGGATTCTGGGGCGAGTGGCATACCTGGCCTCGGGAAAAACTCTATGCTTCGCCTGAAACGGAACAGCGAATCATACAGGCTTATCGAAAAGCATTTCCTGACAAATCGCTGATGGTCCGCTACGCCAGCAACTTCGCTGGTCAACAGGAGTGGATCGGCTTTCATGATGATATGTTTCCTCAGGATACCGACAACGGAGAAGACTGGAGTTTTCTGGCTGGAGTCCGCAAATCGAATCGAACAGAAAACTGGAAAGTGGCTGTCGTGGGTGGCGAGATGGTCCCCAACAAAGCCCGTCAATGGATCGGGAAAGATTTCGACACAACGTTGACGATGTTGAGTCGGTCTCACTTTACCTGGATTGGGCCATATTGCCCGGCTCTGGAAAAATCGAAAAGCGAACAGTACTCAAAAAATTGTGAAGAGCTGATTCAAAAAATGGGCTATGAGTTCCAAATCACAAGGCTCATCCATCCGGCTCAACTCAAGGCAAATCAAGCGGCACAGTTTACACTTGAAGTCAAAAACCAGGGAGTGGCACCGTTTTACTATCCTTGGTCAATCGAATGGGCCTTGCTGGATAATCAAGGCAAAGTGGTCGAAATTCAAGAGACAGACTGGGATCTTCGCAGCTGGCAGCCTGGTTCTTTTTCAGAGAAATCCGATTTCACGTTTTCATCCCCGCCCGGCTCATACGAACTTGCTATTGGAATACGGGATCCCTGGCAAGATCGGCCTGCCATTCGTTTCGCAAACGATCTTCCCGTGAATGATGGTTGGACGATCATTTCAAAAGTCACCCTCGCAGATTAGCCAGGGGTATTGCTCACGCTTGTGCGAGCATGCAATGCGTAATTGTTTTCAATCTGATGTCTTATCAGGATGATATGCTTCTGAAAAGTTTGGATTGAGAATCTTAAATGGCGTGGCATTTTTCATGTCGGGGTTTTATTAAACACGATTTAGCTGGCTGAACTTTTGACTCTGTCAAATCTTGATTGCTTCACCACAGACCATCCTGGTTGTTTCGCACTCAATGATTTCCGAGATCGGATTAAACGCACGAACTTTTGGGAATAATTGTCACTATCTGCCGAGTCGGAATATGAATTGCACTCATCCTTGGTAAATGAAGTTTTCTTCAAAGCTGAAGGAGAGAGCAATGAACAAGCATCATTCGATGCATTGATGCTTGCTGGAAATGTGCAATGGCGTGTCGCAATTGTGCAAAGAAATATCAGAGTATGAGTTCATTGTTCTTTACGTGAAATAACACTCGTATAACAAAATTAGAATTGAATATCAGGAGTTAATCCAATGGCCACAGAGACACTCAAAGGAAAAACAATCGCATTTCTCGCAACCGACGGTTTCGAACAGGTCGAGTTGACCAAGCCTTGGGAAGCGATCAAGGAATCGGGAGCGGAAGTCCATCTGATCTCGCTGAAATCTGGCAAAATCCAAGGCGTGCATCATGACGAAAAAGGCGATCAGTTTTCTGTCGACAAAACTGTCGATGAAGTCAGTGCAGAAAATTATGAGGGATTGGTTCTACCCGGCGGAGTCTTCAATCCTGATGCTTTACGAATGAATGAAACTGCCGTTGATTTTGTGCGAGACTTTTTCAAACAGGGAAAACCGGTCGCTGCAGTATGCCATGGTCCCTGGACGTTGATCGAAGCGGATGTTGTTCAAGGACGTCGTATGACTTCCTGGCCAAGTCTCAAAACAGATCTGAAAAATGCTGGCGCAGAGTGGGTCGATGAAGAATGCGTTTGTGATCAGGGATTGGTCACCAGTCGGAATCCCGATGACCTGCCCGCATTTTGTAAGAAAGCAATTGAAGAATTCGCCGAAGGTAAACATGCGGGTCAGACTGTCTAAAGAATTCCCAGAATTATTGTCGAACGTTCTTAATCTTTGACTTCGCCAAACCCTCGAAAGATTGAACGTCTTAGCGGATTTTGTCGTGAAGTAAACTCGGCATCATCCGCTGTTTTTTCGCCGAGGGCGAAGGCAATCATTTGGAATTTGGCGTCGATGTCATCGGCATAATGAACGAGTAACGCTTCCGGCGTATGAGGTGCGATTGGCGAACCCCATTCTGGCAGGTTCTGGTGGGCGACGATGATGTGTTCGAGCCTGAGAAGTGTTTCGGGATTGAGATTGTCGATCTGTTTTCCATAATCGCGAACGAGATCGCGGCCGAGCAGGATATGACCAATCAATCGCCCTGCGGCAGTGTAGTCGGCTCCGTGCGGCTGGGCAGAGAGTTCTTCGAGCTTGCCAATATCGTGCAGAATCGCTCCGGCGACAACGAGACTGATCGAAAGTGGCGGTGACATTTCCTGATAATACTCGCGGTATTTATGCGCGAGATAGACGGCTGTTTTCGTCACCGAGAGCACATGTTCGAGGAAGCCGCTGCGGTAGGCGTGATGGTTGCGGGAGGCAGCCGGGTATTCGCAAATTGCCTCTTCATGATCCTGCAGGATTTTCAGTACGAGTTCCTGCAACGGTTCTTCTGTGATTTCCTTCGTGACAATCTCGCAGAGTTCGCCATACATTGCGGCTGTATCAAAGCGAGATGCGGGGAGATAATCGGCGGGATTAAAACCAGCAGCTCGGTCGGCATCATTCACTTCGCGGATGCGTTCAATATCGATCTGCGGGCCGTACTGATTTTCGCTATACCGACATCGTAGTTGAAAGAACTGGCCTGGCTCCCATGTTTCATCACAGGCTTCAAACCAGCTGGAGTCGTTCCAGATCATTGAGGTGGCCGTCCGTTTCAAATCACGAAACTGACACCGATAATACGGCTTCCCATCACGAGTTTCGGCTCGTTGTTTGTCACTCAATAAAACGAAACAATCGCCAGATTTGCCAGCCGGGATCTCGCAGAATTTGACGAGGGTCTCTTCGGATCCCTCGTTCTGTGCAAATAAGTTTCGGGCCACAATTGGAACTCACATTGAGAGATGATTGAATTCTTCAGTAATGCTGAGATTCAACATATCAGACATGAACGCAGATGTGAATTCAGAACTGCGGATGAATGATTGAGTTGCGTTTGTGAAAGATCACCAGTCGATTTTGCGGATGTCGATGAAATCTCCAGAATCTGCATGAGCAGGTGCATTCTCAATGACAGCGACAATTTTCGGTGCGAGTTGCTCGGCTGTTGGCATTTGGTCGGTTCCCCGCCGGCTTCTGAGAGAATCGAGTGTCGGGAAGCGATCGTCTTCATCCAGGCCACAAAGAACATCTTGCATGTGCGTTGCAATCAGCCCCGGTGCAATGGCCAGAAAGTGAGTTTGGGGAGCTTCCTGAGCGTAAAGTTTGGTCAGCATATTGAGTGCTGATTTGGAAATCGAGTAGGCATTCCAACCCCGATTTCCATTCACGGCTGCTCCTGATGAGATCGTGACGACTTGTTTAATTGCGGGATATCGCGGCAGCAGCCAGTCCAGAATGATCTTGTTCGACCACAGGTTCACATCCATCACATTCTGGCAATCCTCGATGGACGTCTCCTGAAGATCGCCAAATGGGCTGAGGATGCCCGCGTTCAGGATGGCAAGTTCACACGTCTCCACTCCTGAGAACAACTGATCGAGCTTTTCAGGAAGTGTGTCGAATTTCGAAACATCACAGGAAGTGAACTGAAAGTTTTCGTACTGTGTCAGTTCCTCAGGTGTCCGCCGACTGCAGCCGAGGACTTTGTCTCCCTGTTGAAGATAATATTCCGCCAGACCATAACCCAGCCCGGAACTGACACCAGTAATAAATATTGAATGTGACAAGTTGCTGATTCCTGATAAACTCTGCGATCAATTTGTAACATTATTGTATCATCTTACTTTTTACTTCCTACAGCACGAGCCCATATGTCCCTTTCGACAGACATTTCTGAACCGGTCTTCGCTGATGGCCGGTATCATTATCCTCAACCGACAGCAATGCCACCAATCTCGTTTGGAAGTCTCAAACTTCCGACCCGATTCTGTCTTTCTCCGCTGGCAAAGTACACGAATTTATCGTTTCGAAGAGTCGTGCGAGAATGTGGCGGGCTGGGAATGGGAACGTGCGACCTGGTCAATGCTCGGGCGTTACTGGCGGGAAGTCATAAGTCGATGGCGCTGATCCGCACCTGTCCCGAGGATACTCCATTTGCCGTGCAGATTTTTGGCAGTGAGCCGAAGTATATGCGGGATGCCGTGCAGTATCTGGAAAGTTTGCCCGGAATCGATGCCATTGATATCAATATGGGATGCCCGGTCGATCATGTGACTAACAATGGAGCCGGGGCTCGGATGATGTGTTCTCTGCAGCAAACGGTCTCTCTGGTGCAGACCATTGTGGAAGCGGTCTCTTTACCAGTCACCGTCAAAATGCGACTTGGTTGGGATGAAACCCAACTGACGGCTCCCAAATTCGCTCGGGAATTTGAACAGGTCGGTATCAAAGCGGTTGCGATTCACGGTCGGACCCGAGCACAGGGATTTAAGGGCTCTGTCGATTTGAGTGGGATTCGCCGGGTGGTCGAAGCCGTTGAATCGATTCCCGTCATTGGCAATGGCGATATTCGTTCCATCCCCGATGCCGCGCGCATGTTTGAACGAACTGGCTGCACGGCGATCAGCGTTGGTCGCGGAGCGTTGGCTAATCCCTGGATCTTTCATCAGTTGCAGCAATGGGAGGAGTGCGGCAGTTATGACCCGCCGGGAAATTTCAATCAACGACTTGATCTTGTCTTGCAGCAGTTCGGCTATCTCGAAGAATTAGATGGCCCCGAGAGTGCTTTAATCGCTTACCGTCGAACAGTTCACTGGTATCTGAAAGCGATGCGCGTCCCTGCGAAATTACGGGAAGGGGTTCAGAAATCAAAAACCCGCAGCGAATTTCTTGCAGCGATGGACGCAGTTCGAGAACAGGGGCCGATTGAAGGATCCCGAACGGGAATTCTCCCAGAACTGCAAGTCCCTGTCCCTGCAGGGCCGGTTGAACGCTGGTAACATCCGCAGACATTCTTGTTCCCAAGGAGGACCTTGGGGACGAGGCTAATTCAGTGTTACCCTTCAGTGGTTTCTTCGGGGAACATCTTGGAAAGTGTCATGCGGGGATTTTCAAGATGCTGTTCGTTTTGCAGGATTGTTTCCCGCACGAGCGGTTTCATAGGACCATTCAGTTTTTGGGATAAGCGTTGAGCATTGTCAGCCAGGATTTGATCGGAAGCCTGATAATTTTTTTCGAGAGCGGCGATGACGGCTCGGCCTGCAAAGCCAACGGGCACAAGATTAAATTTATCGTCTGAGGCCTGTTCGATGAAGGTCTCAAAAATTCGACGAGCCTCTTCGAGGCGTCCCTGATTCATATACTGAATCGCCAGTCGTTCTTCTGCACGCCAGCGTTCCTGTGAGGTTGGAAATTTGACCCGGAGATATTTCCAGGCATCTTCACTGTTTCCAATCAACATGGCATCGGCAAATTGCTCGCGGGGAGAGTTGCGCTCAATCGCGTTCAATTGAGGATTCGTGTTGAGCCTCGGTCGGGACAACCAGCCGAGGGTCCCCCCAGCTGCTAGAAAGAGAATCCCAAAAACAAGATACCGTGACCAGGAAATCGGTTTCATCTTTGGGGAAGGTTGTATTGCACGGGATGAGGTTTGAGCTCCTGTATTCGAATCGAACGCTGACAGACTGACTTCGTCTTTATCTCCCTGCAGACTGCGAGAAATTTTTCGTAGATCGATCAGAATTTCTCCGGCATCCTGGTAACGATCAGTTACTTTTTTTGCCATCATTTTATGAATCATATCGCAGACAGGGACCGGAAGATCCGGACGGCGTTTCGATAAGGGAGCCGGTTGCGAATTGACATGCTTCATGGCGATCGCAATTGCCGTTTGTCCACGAAATGGTGGTCGACCGGCGAGCATGTGGTAGCAGGTCACTCCCAGAGAATAGATATCGCTGCGATGATCGACCTTGTTTCCCTTCACTTGTTCAGGACTCATGTATAATGGTGTCCCCATGGTGACACCTTCCTGTGTGAGGTTCATCCGTTCGCCGCTCAGGGTCAGTTGAGCCAATCCAAAATCAGCAATTTTCACAATTCCCTTGCGGCTAATCATGATATTTTCAGGTTTGATATCTCGATGAACGATTCCAACTTCCCCCGCTTTCTGCAGGGCAGAGGCAATTTGTTTCATCAGATGCAACGAAACGGATAGCTCCGGCGGGCCATTCTTAGCAATGAATTCGCGGAGGTTCACTCCCTGAACATATTCCTGAGCGATGTAATTGTACCCGTCAGCTTCCCCAATGGTGTAGACCTGCACGATATTAATATGATTCAGATTGGCAGCGGCCATCGCTTCGGTTTTGAATCGATCGAGATAAGTGGCATCGGAAACGAGATCGTTTTTCATCACTTTTATGGCGACGTGCCTATTGAGTGCGGTCTGTTCGGCCAGATAGACATTTGCCATGCCCCCTTTGCCCAGCCGCCGAATCAGGCGAAATTCCCCCAGCGTCTTATTCGAGAGATCGACTTGCGCCTCTTCGTGGGACGACTCAGATGCCCCCAGCATTTCGGTTTGCTTGTTGACCTCTTCTTTTTTCAGGCGTTTCTCTTGATTTTCTGACGTCATATTGTGCTGTGCTTTATTCTCAAATGTCCGAAGACTGCGTTCAGGGGGTAATTCGTGTGCAATTTCGAGATTCCTATCTTATCAGTCTAGTCAGAGAGATGCAGGTGGCTCAATTACAAATTGGTGGAATTCTCGCGGTTATGAAATGATTGAAGATTGAAAACCGAATAAAGAAACCGGACGAAGGACATCTGGTATTCGAGAGATTTGGGGTTAGGTCAGCGACTCTTGTTCCTTCAATCGTACCTGGAACTGAGAATTATTCTTTCAAAACGTTCCTGAAATAGAAGCCTGTCAATATTTTGATGCTTTCCTCTTGTTACTCATGAACTCTCGCGAATTGGATGGAATCGAGATAGCATAGTGTAGACTTTCTACAGCCATGACTGACTGCGAAAGATCCGTCTGAAAGACATTCCCCTCGGAAAACCATTGACCAAAGGTCGTGCTGTTATGGATATGATTGACCCGCACAAGCATCAGGCGCGTACCAAGATTATCGCGACTCTCGGGCCGGCGATCTCCTCCAGGGAAAGGCTGCTGGCCCTGGTTGAAGCGGGAGTCGATGTATTTCGGCTTAACTTTGCACATGGAGATTACGACTGGCTGGACAACATTGTGACAATGGTCCGGGAGGTCTCTGTTGAGGTTGGTCAACCGATCGGTATTCTGGGAGATTTGTCAGGGCCAAAAATCCGCCTGGGGGAGTTACCCCCTGAGGGGGTTGATTGCCAGGTCGGTCAAAAATATCTGTTCGTCAAATCGCCAGTTCCTTTTGATGGAACTCGACTCACTTGCTCCTATGAATTTCTGGTGGATGATTTAAAATCAGGCGATACCGTTCTGCTGGCTGACGGTACCGTCGGAATGAAAGTCGTTGATCGAGCCGAGGATGTCTCCATAACCTGTGAAGTGGATCGTCCTGGCTTAATTCGCTCGCGTCAGGGGATCAATTTGCCGGGGGCGACTCTGCGAACCCCCTGCCTGACCGAAAAAGACATCGAGGATTTAAAATGGGGCCTTTCAAGACGATTGACATTTTTTGGGCTGAGCTTTGTTCGCAGTGCTGATGATATCGTCAAACTACGAAA
This sequence comes from Rubinisphaera italica, assembly GCF_007859715.1. Classification (NCBI taxonomy): domain Bacteria; kingdom Pseudomonadati; phylum Planctomycetota; class Planctomycetia; order Planctomycetales; family Planctomycetaceae; genus Rubinisphaera; species Rubinisphaera italica. Next base: position 5,361,891 of record NZ_SJPG01000001.1, on the reverse strand, counting down.
TCTTGTCAAAGAGTTGGCTCCCGATTATGAACCTCAATTGATTGCTAAAATTGAAAAGGTGGAAGCGGTTCGGGAGCTCGAAGCGATTACAAAAGTTTGTGATGGCGTGATGGTGGCTCGCGGGGACCTGGGGGTCGAATCGGATATTGCTCGCTTACCGATTTTACAAAAGCAGATTATCCGTCACTGCAACGAACGTCGTATTCCGGTCATCACGGCAACTCAAATGCTCGACAGCATGGAAGAGCAGCCGTTCCCAACACGAGCAGAGGCTGCCGATGTCGCCAATGCCGTTTTTGATGGAACCGATGCTGTCATGCTTTCCGGCGAAACAGCGATTGGAAAATATCCGGTTCGAGCAGTGAACATGATGGATAATATTGTTCGCTGTACCGAAGACGAAGTTCCCCATCGTGGGGATGTCGACTGGAAAACGGAATCAAAAAATCGAGCATTGGTTGTGACTGAAGCCGTGACCTTGGGAGCCTGCACCGTTGCCGAACGCTTGAAGGCAAATATGATGGTGCTGTGTACGAAAACTGGTCGGACTGCTCTGGCGATTTCGCGTCAACGGAGTGCGATCCCCTTGCTGGCGATCACCGATAATCGTCTGGTCGCCAATAAAATGTGTCTCTACTGGGGTGTAATTCCAGTGGAAAGTGATGTCGTCAGTGAAGATCCGAATTCGATCTTGAAATTTGCAGTCGAATGGGGAAAAAAGAAGGGAATCCTGGAATCAGGAAGTCGGATTGTTCTGATCTCCGATACCGACTGGGGAGCAGAAGGTCACGATTTAATGGTCGTTCATCTGGTTCGATAACCGGAGATCTTCAAGTTGATTTCATGGAGGACTTTACATGCAGGAGAAGAAAGCCCCTCTTGAAAGTTATGAAGCGTTTGCAGATCGTTTGATTCGCGAAGCCGAAGCCCGGGGTGAATTTGCCAATCTGCCTGGACTGGGAAAACCGATTCCTGGGATTGATCAACCACGTGATGATAACTGGTGGATTAAAGAGAAACTGCGTCGCGAAAATCATAATTTGATTCCTTCCCGACTGGGCGTGAAGCTGGAAGCAGAAAAGCTGCTCGATACTCTGGAATCAATTCCTGCAGAATCTCAGGTACGGGATCGTGTTCGCAAAATGAATCAGAAAATTCGCGAAGTCCACTATTCCTCTGCAGAAAGCCCTGCTGTGATTGTTCTTCCACTCGATGAAGAAGTGATCGTCGAGCAATGGCGAAGCAGATCCATTGAATTGCAGGGTGCCAATAAAAAAAGAAGGTGAAGAAAGAGGGGACTTTCTTCACCTTCAGAATTCAAGCAACATTAAGTTGCGTTGTTATCAGCAGTCTTGAGACTGCGTTCAAACTAGTTGCAGCAGTGTGGTGCACAGCAGCTTGGAGCACAGCATGATGGGCAGCAACCGTCGTCGCAGCAATCGTCTGGGCAGCAGCATGAAGGAACGCAGCACTTAGGTGCACAGCATGATGGGCAGCAATCATCGCAGCAATCGTCTGGGCAGCAGCAAGTTGGAGCACAGCAGGTTACTTCGCAGCAATCATCGCAGCAATCGTCTGGGCAGCAGCAGCTTGGAGCACAGCAAGTTGGGCAGCAATCATCGCAGCACTCGTCTGGGCAGCAGCAAGTAGGAACGCAGCAATCATCGACACAGCAGTCAGTTGGGCAGCAGCAAGAAGGTGCACAGCAGCTGACGTAGCTCTGGCATTTCTTCAAGAGGCGACCTTTGAACAGACCAGCTTCAGCGTCGGCGAAGCTCATACAACACAACATCATAGCAGCAGCGAAACAGATAGTCTTTTTCATAGCAAAACTCCTCGAACTCTTTTCTGAGGACAGCGTCGCGAATCGTAATATGACTTCGGGGACATTCCCGAAAGGATCAGTCAGAGAACGCTTCACTCGACACGGAAATTACAGGCAAACCTGCTACTTTATTTCGGCAGTGACTCACGCAGACACTTACCGAAATTGTTCAGTTACCAAGTCAAACTCAATCTCAGGCTTGTTGTAACGATTGTTCCGATTATGACGATTCACGTTTTTTCCGGCAGTCCGACACACTTGTCCAACCGCATGTGCACACACTCGTGGAAAGCTGGAAATTTCAGAAATCGTCAATACAAAACTCACGTCGTTTCAAACCTTTCAAAATCTCAGTCGTCAATCTTCTAGGTGGAACAAGCAGCAATAAAACTCACTGCATTCGAAGTACGTCATTGGAAGTCTGGTGATGGTCCGGAAAGAAGGTCCAGTTTCTGACCCGACAGGTTTTCGACTTTACCGTCTTGTTAACTTGGTAAGACTGGTGAAAGTTTTCCTGTCAGAGAAACTTTTCCCCACAGATTGCAGGATCTCGGTTCAGCTTCGTGAAACAAACAACTCCGTCCACTTGGCAACAGTCATCAAAAAACAGGTTGATGCCAGCGACATATTTAGTTTCGGACGTCCGGTGGGGTCAGTCCGTAAAGAATTTTGCTACATCGATTTCATTCCCCAAGCGGTAAGCTCTTCCCGATTTGCCTCAATTGCCAACAGCAAGAAAACCCAAGAAAACATGAGTAATATCACGTATTTGAAGATATTTGAGTCCAAGACAAACGCAACTTGCCATAGTTTGGTAGCCCTCCGGCATCCCGATTTTCAAAAAAAAACCGCACAACTTTTTTGTTGTGCGGTTCAAAAACATCATCGCTCGGCTCAGAGACGCTTAAACTTGATCGAGAGCCTGTTTTAAATCACGAATAATATCATCAATATCTTCAGTCCCCACAGAGATTCGAACAAAGTCAGGCGTGACACCGGTCGACTGCTGTTCTTCAAGTGACAACTGCTGATGCGTCGTACTACTCGGATGAATGATCAGCGATTTGCTGTCTCCGATGTTTGCCAAATGTGAGAACAACTTCACGCTGTTAATTAACTTAATGCCATTTGCCTTTTGTTGCTCAGGTGTATCCCCGGCAATTCCGAATCCAAAGACGGCACTGCTCCCCTTCGGCAAATACTTGCGTCCCAATTCATAACTTGGATGCGTTGGCAAGCCCGTGTGATTGACCCACGAAACTTTCGGATGATCGGCCAGGAACTCCGCCACTTTCTGAGCATTCTCGCTGTGGCGTGGCATGCGCAGATGCAATGTTTCCAAGCCCTGCAGAAACTGAAACGCATTGAAGGGACTCATCGCTGCGCCGGTATCTCGCAATATTTGAGTACGGGCTTTAAGAATATAAGCCAGGTTCATTGGTCCAAAGGTTTCAAAAAACTTCATGCCATGATAGCTCGGCTCGGGTTCAGTGAGCTCTGGAAATTTTCCGTTATCCCAGGGAAATCCCCCTTTTTCGATCAAGATTCCGCCAATTGAAGTGCCATGCCCGCCAATGAACTTGGTACAGGAATGAACCACGATATCGGCTCCCCACTTAAATGGCTGACACAAATAGGGTGAAGCCGTGGTGTTGTCCACAATCAACGGAATCCCAGCTTCATGGGCGATTGCAGCAATCGCTTCAAAGTCAGGAACATCGGCTCGCGGGTTACCAATTGTTTCCAGAAAAATCGCCCGGGTATTTTCGTCGATAGCAGATCGAAATGACTCCGGATCGTTCTGATCGACAAACTTGCAATCAATTCCCATTTTAGGAAGTGTGTAATGGAACAGATTGTATGTTCCACCATATAAACTCGATGAAGAAACGACATTCTTGCCCTGCCCCATGATATTCAAAATTGAATATGTAACAGCAGACGACCCCGAAGCCAGGGCCAGGGCTCCAGATCCCCCTTCCAGTGCCGCCAGGCGTTTTTCGAGAACATCGCAGGTCGGGTTCATCAATCGGGTGTAGATATTACCGAATTCCTGCAGGCCGAATAATCGAGCAGCGTGATCGGTATCGTCAAAGACGTAAGAACTCGTCATGTAAATCGGCACTGCTCGCGAATTGGTCGCGGGATCGGGCACCTGTCCAGCGTGTAAGCAGAGCGTGTCTGGATTGTAAGTTACTTCTTCACTCATGGTGTCAGCTTTCGATGTGTTTCAAGTTAAAAATAATTTGTCATATTATTGGATAGCCCAGATCGCTCCGCTATCTGGGTGGACGAAGTCCACAAGAGGTCTTCAGTTTGATGATCAAAATTCCTTATCTGCTTCTTAAGGCTGCCCCGCCCCGGAAGAATTTTTCGGGGCGATCCTGTTGAATGCAGTCTAGAAACGACAGGACGATTAACAGCCGAAAAAGACTGTATAGAATGAACTCATGAGGGCTTCTTTAGACTTGCGAATGCCAGCATATTCGTCCAGTTCGCTGCCTTCATACTCGATGCCGTAGTAGCCTTTGTAGCCAGAAGCCATCACGATCGCCAGCATTTTGACCAGATCCGTTTCTTTGTTGAATCGTCGATCATACGTAATATGGGGATTGTCTTTGTCGAACTCATGAGTCTTCACGCTGACTGCTTTCGCATAAGGCATCAACTCAGCAACACCCTGATAGCGGTCGTACCAGATATCCTGATTGCGATCGATGGCGAAGTTGCCGAAGTCGGGCAGGGTACCACAGCGAGGGTTATCGACCGTCTTCATCACGGTAGACAACCAGGCCCCACTCGAAGAAAGGCCGCCGTGATTTTCAACAATCACATTGATGTCGTGCTGATCGCCAAACTCGCTCAGGCGGCGCAAACCATCGGCTGCTCGCTCGACCTGTTCTTCATAGGTTCCGCTGCTGGCGGCATTGACGCGAATCGAATGACAGCCCAGAAACTTAGCCGCTTCGACCCATTTGTAGTGATTTTCAACAGCCTGAGTCCTCTTGGCTTCATCGGCATCACCCAGGTTACCTTCGCGATCGATCATGATCAGCAGGCTTTTGACACCCTCGCCCTCTGCTCGGGTTTTCATCTCTTTAAGATAGCTCTGATCTTGCGCTTTATCTTTGAAGAACTGATTGACGTATTCGACGCCACTAATTCCGAACTCCTGTTTGGTCGTTTTCGCAAAATCGAGATGGTCGAGTTTCCCATCGAACAAGGCTTTATGAAGCGACCACTCAGCCAGAGAAATTTTGCAAAGTGGCTCTTTCTCCAGCAGACTTGCCTGAGAAAAGCCTGGCAGCAGGAAACCGGCTCCAATGGCCGAACAGGTTTGCAGAAAATGACGACGGGATGTATTCATGGTGTCTCGTTTGAATAGGAGTGAGTAGAAATTGTGAACTATGCGATGCCATTGAGCATACGAAACCCAATGAGGGCTCACAATTCTCTGCCTGTGAAAATTCAAGCGAAACTGGAAATCAGGTGAATACAAAGAGAAAACGGAATCGTGATTACGACATAATTTCCTGAACCACATTTCCCTTAACATCGGTCAAACGCATATCGCGGCCTGCATAGCGATAGGTGAGTTGTTCGTGATTCAATCCGAGTAAATGCAGGATGGTTGCATGCCAGTCGTGAATGTGCACTCGGCCTTCGACCGCTTCAGCACCATAATCGTCGGTGGAACCATAAGAGAGCCCTCCCTTTGTCCCTCCGCCTGCCATCCAGGAAGTAAAGCCTCGATGATTATGGTCTCGTCCATCGTCTCCCTGCGCATACGGCGTGCGGCCGAATTCCCCGCTCCAGATCACAAGTGTGTCTTTCAGAAGATCTCGTTGTTTCAAGTCAGCAAGCAGGCCCGCAATCGGTTTGTCGATACTTTCCGTTTTGTTCGTCAGGTCCTGCTGCAGGTTGCGATGATGATCCCACTGACTCGAAGTCACTTCGACAAATCTCACACCTGCTTCCACAAACCGACGAGCCAGCAAACACTGACGACCAAAATTATTCGTCGCATCTTCACCAATCCCATACATCGATTGTGTCGCCTGGGTTTCACTGGACAGCTCCATCAGTTCGGGCAATTCCGATTGCATCCGGAAGGCCAGTTCCAGGGATTCAATTGCGCCTTCGACCTCGCTGTTTTGCTCTTCCAGCTGGAGAGTTTTTTTGTTGATGGATTGAATGTAATCGAGTTGCAATCGCTGATAATCGGGGGATTGTTGCGGGTTTTTGATATTACCGACAATCCCACTGGGAGACGCCTGACCGCGACGCCTAGCTCCTGCAAATCGGGGATTTCCCAAATTGATCGGCGTTCCCTGACAGATCGCTGGCAGAAATGCACTGCCATAGTTGGAAGGGCCACCATTATTTCGCGGCGGACTGATTGTCACGAAGCCGGGCAGATTTTCATTCTCCGTTCCCAACCCATAAAACGCCCAGGAACCCAAAGAAGGGCGTTTGAATTGAGAGACGCCTGTGTGCAATCGCAAAAATGCCTGAGGATGAGCAGGCACATCCGTATGCATTCCATGCAGCATGCAAAGATCGTCCGTATGACGAGACAGTTCGGGAAACAATTCCGACATCCACATTCCGCTCTGACCATGCTGTTTGAAATCCCAGGGAGACCCGAGCAGTTTCGCAGATCGCGACCGGGCATCTGACATTGTTTTCCCATGATCCTGTTTCAGCTTCGGCTTGTAATCGAATGTATCGACATGCGAGGGAGCCCCTTCCATGCAGAGAAATATCACATGCTTTGCACGAGCAGGAAAATGTGTTGGTTTAGGAGCCAGCAGATTTTCTTTTTCTGCGGCCATTGTTGAAAGTCCCGCAAAGGCAAGATATCCAAATCCAACACTCGCCGATTTTATGGCCATTCGACGTGAATAAAGTGCAGGTTCATTAAACATGGATCGATCTCCGAATGGATATTACTACGAGGGAAGTATTTGATGATTTTTACCACAGAGACACAGAGATCACAGAGACTTCAACTGCTAAGCCACTCAATTTAACTTTGCATTTAGTCAATCAATCCCAGAGGTATCCCTAATGAATTCCCCTCTGTGATCCCTGTGTTTCTGTGGTTTCAAATACTGATACTAAACACTTTCAGGATATAGACTTTTCACTTACCGCAACGAAAACTCGGCACTGGCAAACAGGGCCTGACAAAACGCAGCCCAGGTTGCAGCCTCATCATTGGCCTGACCATAGACATACAAGAAAAGCGTCGCGTTCCTCATTTCAGAAGGTTCAGGCAGACGTGAGTAACACATGCGATAGGCCTGATTCACTCGATCGCTTTCCGTCGAATATTCTGAGATCAGATGCGAAGCCATTCCTGCAGCCTGGCGTATGACGAATTCGTTGTTCATCAAAAACAGAGACTGTTCGGGTATCGTTGTCGAAGACCGTTCGCCAATAATCAGGCTCGGATCAGGGAAATCGAAGATCGAAAGAATTTCCGGGATTTCATCGCGAACGATCGGCAGGAACACCGAACGATGCACATCGCCAGCAGCGAAGTCTCCTCGAATTCGGAAACTGACATTCCCCTCACCCTGCTGAGCCACCAGACTACCTTCCGGGAAATCGACATCCAGGTTCTGGCCTAATGCGAGTAATGTATCCCGCATTGCTTCAGCCTCAAGTCGTCTTTTCGGCATCCGCCACACATAGACATTATCGGGATCCTGGCGGTAATTCTCAGGATCCATTCGTGAGGAAAGCTGATAAGCCCGGCTCAGCACAATCGATCGAATCAGTTGTTTGACCGACCAATCGTTTTCGACAAAAGAGATTGCCAGATAATCCAGCAACTCCGGATGACTGGGGCGTTGACCGGAAGCTCCAAAGTTATCGACGGTCGAAACCAGGCCTCGTCCCATTAAATGCAGCCAGACTCGATTGGCCATCACCCGAGCCGTCAGTGGATTCTCTTCGGAAGCGATCCATTCCGCCAGTTCCAGCCGACCACTGTCGTAGCCGTCAATGTGGGGCTGACTCGTTGTCAACACCTGAGGAAAACCCCGTTTAACAATTTGTCCCGGCTGATCAATTTCTCCTCGAATATACAAAGGGCAGTCGTCCGTTCTAAGACCTTCTCGAACTCCCATGGCTCGCAATTTGGGATTCCCCTGCTCGTCAAAAGAATTCAGTTCTCCACGCAGCTGACTCAGTCGCGCCTGCAGTGCAATTCTTCGGGGATTTCCGTCCGGTCCTCCGCTCAATTCAGCCATCTGCTCGGTTAACAGCTCAATCTGTCTTTCCAGTACGCCTCTTTGAGCCGCATCCAGTGGCAGGACTCCAGCTGGAATATTCGCCTGGACCGGAAGCACAAGCAGCGGACTGGGATGATTACTCTGTACAGATCTGATTGTTCCGTAACAGGTTTCGGTACTGCGAAAGATCCCAGCCAGTGCGTAATAATCTGTTTGCGGAATCGGATCAAAACGATGATCGTGACAACGAGCGCAAGCAACAGTTAATGCCTGAAACGCCTGAAAGGTTGTATCGATCTGTTCGTCGACGACATCCATCTGGAACTGCTGACGGTTCCGTTCACTGAGCGACTTGGGTCCGAGCGCCAGAAATCCAGTCGCAATCAGATTTTCAGCCTGTTCCGTTTCGTTTTTCGCAGGTAGCAAATCGCCAGCCAGTTGAGCCCGCACAAACTGGTCATATGGCATATCATTCATGAACGCTTCAATCACCCAGTCGCGATATCGCCAGGCATGCGGGAAGGCAAAGTTGGAAGCATTTCCGGATGACTCCGCATATCGAGCAACATCGAGCCAGTGTCTCCCCCAGCGCTCGCCGAATCCCTGCGATTGGAGAAGTTCATCTACCAGAGATTCCACGGCTGCCTGAGAATCTTTTGCATATTCCTTCTCAAATTGAGCCAGTTTTTCAGGAGCAGGCGGCAGGCCGATCAGATCGAAATAAAGTCGACGGGCGAGCATATTCGGTTCACTGTCGGCGACAGGATCGAGTCCTTTGGATTCCATTTTGGACAGAAGAAAATAGTCAATCTCCGTCCGAGGCCAGTCCTGTATTCGCACCTGAGGAAGCTCAACGGCAGCGGGCAGCTGAAATGCCCAGAACTTCCGACCTTCTTCGAGATCGATTTCGTATTTAACTCTCACTCCACCATCTCCGTCTCGCGGATCTGGAGCTCCCATCGCAATCCATTTTTCGATATCAGCAATCTGCTCTCCAGAAAGTTTTCCGTCTGGAGGCATCCTCAATTTGGAATCGGTGTAACGAATCGCTTTAAGAAGCAAACTTTGGGAATGATTTCCAGGCACAACAGCAGGCCCCTGCTCGCCACCACTGCGAATCCCTTCACGCGTATCGAGCGTCAAGCCACCTTCCTGTTCGTCTTGCTGAACGGAATGGCAGGAATAGCACTCTTTCACGAGTATTGGCCGGATTTTATTCTCAAAAAACTGAGACTGTTCCGAACTAATCGCTTCTTCCGCCTTCAACTCCTGCTGAATTCCAGCACAAGCCGTCAGCAATGCGAAAAAGTAAATGAACTTGGAGAGTGGATCACGCATGGAAACATTCCTGCTAGAAAAAAGAGAAGTGCTATATGATTAAACCATCAATGAAAGCATTTGTTTCGCTATCCTTCAATAATTGTCTTTTTACTTAAACGACCCCAGCCACCAAACCTTCAGCATTTTCTTGGGAACTGTTTACTTTCAGACACTCGGGGGGAGAGGGGACTGTTGCAATTCCTGGTGGGCCACCACCTGACCTACACATGATTGAACAACTGAAAGAGCAGACATCATCAAACATTGTTGATATCATGAAAAAATCACTGTTTCCAAGGACGATTGCTGCGTCTAATCCCCTGAAGGATACCCAATGTTAAACACTTCCAAACAAATTGACTCATACATTTTCAATCAGTTCATGAGGTTTCGCTTTTCATCCATAATGATGATTTTCACAGTTCTCTTTCTCTCTCATTCAGCCTTTCAAAACTCTGTCGCGGCAGAGAAATCCGAGCAACCCAACATCGTGCTCGTCATGGCCGACGACATGGGCTGGGGACAAACCGGCTATTACAACCATCCCGTTCTGAAGACACCCAATCTCGATGCGATGGCTACCAATGGATTGCGATTTGATCGCTTCTATGCCGGAGCTCCCGTTTGTTCGCCGACTAGAGCAAGTGTGCTAACTGGTCGTTCAAACATGCGAACTGGTGTGGAAAGCCATGGCTATGCGTTGCGACTGCAGGAAAAAACGGTCGCCCAGGCGTTGAAAGCTGCTGGTTATACGACGGGACATTTCGGGAAATGGCACTTGGATGGGTATCGCGGACCGGGAGTCCCAATTCTGGCTGATGATCCCTACTCCCCCGGCGTGTTTGGTTTTGATGAATGGCTCTCGGTAACAAACTTCTTTGATTACGATCCGATTCTGAGCCGAAAGGGGGAGTTCAAAGACTACCGGGGGGACTCCTCCGAAATCGTCGTGGCCGAAGCTCTCAAATTTATTAACAAGCAGGCCAAGGCTGAGCAGCCCTCCTTCACGGTCATCTGGTATGGCACGCCGCACAGTCCGTTCAAAGCGGCAGCCGAAGATCTGGCACCCTTTCAGAAACTCGATAAAGAATCGCGAAATCATTACGGCGAACTGGTCGCAATGGATCGCAGTCTGGGAACGCTGCGAGCTGGCTTGAAGAAAGCGGGCATAGCCGAAAACACCCTGCTCTGGTTCTGCAGCGATAACGGCGGCTTACCGAAGATTACTCCGGATACCGTCGGCGGCTTGCGTGGCAATAAAGGAACAGTCTACGAGGGTGGACTTCGTGTTCCCTGTGTGATGGAATGGCCTGCTCGAATTCCAAAATCACGAGTGACCGAATTCCCAGCCTGCACGATGGACATTTTTCCGACGATTGCCGAACTACTCGATCTTCCTAAATCCGTCCTCATTCAACCTGTTGACGGCATGAGCCTGGTCAAACTTTTCGAACAGGAATTCTCTCAGAGAGATAAACCGATCGGCTTCCAATGCCTCGGCAACTCCGCACTGCTCGATAACAATCACAAAATCATCTACCTCGGTAAGAACAAAAAACAACCACAACCGGCTATCGAATACTACAACCTCGCGGATGATCCGCATGAGGAACACAATCTGTATTCTGAAGACTCGAAAGAGGCACAGGCGATGAAGCAGAAAATGGATCGCTGGATTGCATCGGTTGAAAAGAGCATTGCCGGGAAAGATTATCCCGCAGGCAAAGTCGATCCCCCAACTCCGAAACCCCGCAGCTGGTATGAAGCCGAAGAGTATCGACCTTACTTCAAGGACTGGAAAGATCGCTGGGAGTATCAGTCTCGATTCAAGAATTAATTTCCCTGCGTCCGATTTTGAATCGATTGGGTGGCACGTCCCGGAACGAAGTGATGGGCGTGGTGATTGCAGACGACCACGCCATTCACGTTGCTCAAGGGCGGGCCACCCTCCGGCTGGGAAGATCAGCCTCGATTAAGAATACAGGAATAGTTTACAAGGCAAATATCACATGAACGAGGAAACCGAAGGTCTAACACCAGAGCATACCAGCAATATCGATTCTCGAGCAAAGACAATACTCAAAGAGGAATTCCCACAAGAAAGGCCGGATGCATTAAAGTTTCCTGAACATATTACAGGCGCGACTAAACTCATCGTGTCTGTATTAATGATACTTGGATTAGTGTCTGTTTTTTTCGCATTTGTCGCCTTAGACGCTAGACCCGCTCATTGTGGATCCGGACTCTGCCTGATCGCCAGCGCGATCAGTTTTGGGCTGGTCCTCAATGCTTTTTTGCGAAAGTAGAAATGATTTCCCTACTCAGAAAATTCAGAATATTGATGTTTTCTGTTGAACCTTTGAGGCTTCTCAAACGGCTTATCATTGTTGGCTGGTGAATAGCACATTGAAAGTGAGCCTTTGAGATGAGTTTACAGAATCTTCAGCACATTCAGGAACAACTGCTGGTTCTGCAGGCTCAGTCTCGAAACTCAATCGCCTTCCAACAACTGGTTCAAACCTACGAACGTCGTCTCTTTTATTATCTGCAGCGATTCACCGGAGCCTCAGCCGATACTGCTGATTTGATGCAGGAGATCTGGCTGAACGTTTATCAAAAACTTCCCGGATTAAATGCACCGCAAGCATTTCGGGTCTGGTTATATAAGATCGCGCACAATCGAGCTGTCAGCTATTTGAGGAAACGGGATCGTCAGTCCGCAGTTGCGTTCGAGCAGGTTCAGAACGGATCAATCACGGAATCTGAAATAGAACAGGGATACGAACAGCTGGAAAATGCGGAACTTGTTCATCGAGCTCTTGAACAACTTTCGCTGCCGCATCGGGAAGTTTTAACGCTCCGTTTCCTGGAAGACCTGGACCTTCAGGAGATTTCGGAAATTATCTCGACATCAATTGGCACCGTCAAATCACGATTACATTACGCCCGTCTGGAAATTAAAAAAGTGATTGAGGAGGAATGCAATGGCTGATGATCGTCCTCAAAAAATCAATCGGGATAATTTACTGGCACAGGATGCCGAGAATCAATCCTTTAACTACGAGGAGTTTCGCATGAACCTGCAACAAAATATCCAGCAACTCGAACAGCGGGGACGCTCTTATCAACATGCCATGTACTGGTGCATGGGGATTTTTGCGAGTTGTTTTCCTGCTGTCCTGGTCATTGAAGCCTTCCAGCTGACTCGCATCTTCTGGGTGCCTCCCTTGTGGAGTGGCATTGGCATAGTTTCTCTTCTGGCGGCTATCTGGTTCAGCGGCATCTATTCCTATAAGTATCGTCCTGCTCTCAAAAAGGCGAGACACGATATGCTCTGGACAATGATTGCTCAACTGCAATCACAGGTCGCAGAGATTCAATCGCGACTGGAGAAGAAAGAAGACCGGTAATCATTCGCGATGTCATTGGAATTGAAAATCTTCCTCGATAACAGGATTGAATTCTGACATAATCAAGGTTTTTGAATTATTACTTACTAGAAGCTATCTCAAAACCGTTTTAATAGTGTAAACGCACAGCCGAGTGCGACGAAGCCTTCGTACAAAAAATCATGGCGTTCCCAGCGTGTGACAATGCGGCGATAGTTGTGCAGCCAGGCGATCGTACGTTCCACGATCCACCGTCGTTTGTACCGACGAATTTTACGACCATCCTGTTTGACAGCTCGAGTGCGACCCTGGCGATGTGGGCAAATGTAATCAATTCCGGCTTCCTGAAATTTGTCTCGAATGCGATCAACATCTCCGGCTTTGTCGTAAACGATCCGTTCGGGCTTGTGGTTTTTACAGGTCATTTTTACAAACAGCGGCTCAATCAAGATCGATTCGTTTCGCGATGCCGATTCGGTGTCGATCGCCAGCGGAGTACCGTGGCGATCCACCAGAATCATAATCTTTGTGCCTTTCCCACGACGGGTGGGACCAATCTTTTTACCCCTTTTTTTGCCGAGGCAAACGTGCCATCGCCGAAGGTTTCACTCAAATCAATTTGGCCATTTTCTTCCATGGTGACCAATAACCGTTCCCAAACCTTCATCAACGTTCCATCACCGGACCACGCGGCGTGCCTGCGGTGGCAAGTCGCTTTCGAGGGGTACGCCTTTGGTAAATCTTTCCAACGGGCTCCGGTGACGAGAATCCACAACACACCCTCCAAACAGTCGCGAGGGTGGACCTTGGGACGGCCGCCCTGTTTGGCAGGGGGGATCCAAGGAAACAAATCCGCAATCAAATTCCATTGCCTGTCGGTTAACACAACCGTTCGATCCGTCTTGGACACTGAGCTTGTGGACGACCGATGTCGTTTCGGCCACCAAACCAGTGTCATGAGCATGAGAATGCCTCCTTTCGGGAGAGATTCTCATGCAACTTTCAGGCCAATCGACTGTACGATTTGACGTTTTGAGATACCTTCTAGTCACTCCATCAACCAATAAAGTTCAATCATGCAACGTCGAACATTTCTGGCCACCAGCGTGGGTGCAGCCCTGTGTGCAAATATCCGCTTAGCTGCTGGCGAAAAGCAGCCGAATATTTTGTTGAGGTCGTCCTGGCAGACGGTCAATATTGGCGACATCGCTCACACGCCCGGCGTGCTGGCATTGCTGGAGAAATATCTTCCTGAAGCCAATGTCACTCTCTGGGCGAGCGATGTTCGTAATGGTGTGCGTGAACTGCTGGAGAAGCGGTTCCCCAAACTCAAGATCGTGCAACGGGGCAAAGAACTCGATCAAACACTTTCCAGTTACGATTTTCTCCTCCACGGTTCCGGACCTTCACTGGTTGCTCAGAAAGATGTTCAACGCTGGAAGGATGAAACCGGCAAACCCTACGGCGTCTTCGGTATCACAGTTAGTAGCGTCTCCGAGGACCTGAAAAAATTGCTGAGCTCAGCCGAGTTTGTTTTCTTTCGCGATTCCGTTTCCCTCAAGTATTGTCGGGAACAGAGTGTGAATTGTCCGGTGATGGAATTCGGTCCGGATGGTGCGTTTGCCGTCGATATCGAAAACGAAAAAGCGGCTCGCGAGTTCCTGCAGGCTCATCAACTGGAACCGGGGCAGTTCCTGTGCTGTATCCCTCGACTGCGATACACCCCTTATTGGAAGATTAAAAATCGCCCGTTCGATGCCGAGCGGCATCAGCGGAATGAGGAGATGAAAGCTCAGGATCATGCCCCGCTCATCGAAGCGATTCAGGCGGTGGTCACCCAAACCGATAAGAAGGTTCTGCTCTGCCCGGAAGATATGTCGCAGATGGAAGTCGGCAAAGACAATATCTACGACAAACTGACTCCGGAAATTCGTAAGCGGGTCGTCTGGCGGGAAAACTACTGGCTGACAGACGAAGCGATCAGCACCTATCGGCTTTCCGCTGGTTTATTCGGAATGGAAATGCACTCGCCCATCATGTGCATTGGAAACGGAATCCCGGCCATCGTCTGCCGTTTTGCCGAACAAACGAGCAAAGGCTTCATGTGGAACGACATCGGGCTAAACGACTGGCTGTTTAATATGGATGTCGAAGCGGATCGAAATCGTGTGGCAGAGACCGTTCTGGCCGTGGCGAAGAAACCAGCCCTGGCAAAAGAAAAAGCCGAGGCTGCCCGTGAGCGTGTTTCAAAGCTGCAACAGGGTATGGTGAACCAACTCAAGAGTTCCCTCGTAAATTGACAAGTAAATTTGATCTATTGACTTTGGTTCTTTTCCAGACAAACTGAATAAGAGAGCTTACCCTTTATCAGTTCATTCGTGGATAAGTAATTGTGGCGCAAGTCTTTGACATCCGTATGAACTGACCTTCCTCGATGTGTAGAGAGTGAATGGAATCCCTACGCTTATATGCTTTCCACAGAGCATTTTATTAATCAGGATCTGAATCATGTTTCGCAAGTTATGGAAAAACATTCGAGACGATTTAAGAGTTCTGCATGATGGTTGCTGTGGGAATCGATTTCAGAACTATGCAGAATTCCGACGTGAAAAACGGGGCGAACAGCAGATGATCTGGCGAGTGCTCATGTTCTCGACAGGTCTGTTTCTGATTCTTTTCGGTCTGGCAATTGGCTGGTTACCCGGACCTGGGGGCTTCGTCGCCTTTATCGGGATCGGCATCATCATTCAGGAAATCCCAATTATCGCGAAATGGCTTGATCAACTCGAAGCCGGTATCCGGAACTGCTTTCCGCTTTTCAAAAAGCAGAAGTCAGAATCCTCACACTAGACTCGTTTAACTTATCGCCCATCGCCCTCATAAATGATGGTCGCCCCCTGCGGAGCCTGTGGCCAAGGCGTTTCTCCTTCGGCCCATCCTTTTGGCTGGGTCGCACGGACTTTTTCGACCGCTGCCTTCAACCACGCTGGAGCATTTGCGTTCTCCTGCTGTCCGTACACATAGGGGAGGGGAGGATCCATCAGTGTATTCACTTCGCCCAGCGGTGGACGCTCTTTGCCAGCTTTCGCAAGCTTTGCCTGCAACTGTTTAACATGTTCAGGATGTTTTGCGGCGATGTCTGTCGATTCTGTCGGGTCTTCTTTGATGTTGTAAAGCATCTCGCCCATCAGTTTGAAATCACCCTGGCGGATGGTTGGAAGGCGAACGCTGCCGCTGACTTCAAAAATGATTTCATTTCGCGGACTTTTCTCCTGATCGAAAATCATGCGGACCATATCCAGGCCATCAAGCGGAGCCGGCAACGGATGCTGTCCGCCGGAAAGTGTCAGGAAGGTTGGCAGCAGGTCAACGACATGCATCATGCCATCGTTTTCAGAGCCGGGTTCAATCTTGCCGGGCCAGCGCATCACACACGGAACTCGTACACCTCCTTCAAAAGTGGTGTTTTTCGTGCCCCGCCAGGGCTTGTTCATTTCTTCGGTTAAGCCGCCATTGTCGTTGGCAAAGATGACAAGTGTGTTCTGTGCAAAATCATGCTGGTCCACAGCTGCGACAACTCGGCCGATCGCATCGTCCAGACATTTTAAAGCGGCTTGCCGGGCAGGGTATTGATCGGTGTAGCGGGGGACTTCCTCAATCGGCCCATGTACCGCATTGAACGGCACATAAATGAAGAATGGGCGATCCTGCTTTTGCTCGGCGATCAAGCGTGTTGCCTCGTTGGCGATGAGATCGGTTGTATAACCCTGTTCCTGAATCGGTTGCTGATTGCGATGCCAGTCGTAAACAGCAAAACGGGCCGGTGCATTGTGCGGAATCGTGTAATTGTTGTAGTCGATGCCCCAGGCGTAGTGCCCATATTGATGTAAAAACCCCTGTCCCATCGGCAAGTGCTCAGGCAGCCATTCGCCACAATGCCATTTACCAGTGATGGCCGTGAAATATCCGACATCCCGCAGATACTCGGCTACGGTTAGCTCATTTGTATCGAGAGCATGGATGCGTCGAGTCTCTTCACCTCGCTCATTGATGGCGAGTGTGAGGTTTAACTTTGCCAGATAACTCGGCTTGCCAAAATCTTCCGAGCGCCAGTCCGACCACGTTCGGAATGCGTATTTCCCCGTCATAATGGCCGCCCGAGTCGGAGCACAAACCGAATGAGCATAAAACTGTGTCAGGCTGACTCCCTCACTTCGCAGACGATCGATATTCGGCGTCAATTCGGGATCGCCCCCGTTATAACCGGGCTCGGCCCAGCCCATGTCATCGGAAAGCATAAACACGATATTCGGACGACTGCCGGCTATTTGTTTTGAGTCTGCTGGAGGATCCGCAGCCGACACACTTGAAACGGCCGTCAAAATAAGAAAAGTACTGCAGAGACAAATCCTGGTAAACATTGAAGCATAGCTATCCATAGACATGAGAACGACTTTCTGCCTGTTACACATTGATTTGAAGTACCTGCAAACGAAAAAATGAACGACACCGAAAGAGTGATGAACACAATCATATCAACCCATATTAATCTATGGCCCTAACTCTAAAACAATAGTCAGGATTTACCAGTCCAATCCTGTCTGCTAATTGAATTCACGAATCCATCAATTTTCACAAATTTGAATTTCAAAGCACATTCTGCTGCGGAATTGATGGGGAAATGGTTATTCTTTGTTTTCCCAGGGCAATCGGCCAAATTCCGGGAACTCTTCTATTCTCGCTCGCGTCTTTAATGCAAGTACCGTGAAAAAAACAGACCTTGAACTCATTGCTGAGTCGGTTGACGGACAGACTCATGCGTTTGATCTCCTCGTAACGCGATATCAGGACAGGCTTTACAACGCTCTGTTTCAGATCCTTCGCAATCGGGAAGACGCGCGCGATGTGGTTCAAGATGCCTTCGTGCTCTCCTGGAGCAAATTAGACACATTTCGAGGCGATGCGAACTTTTATTCCTGGCTGTTCCGAGTGGCGTATAATGTGGCCATGAGCCGCCAGCGGAAAAAGCGAGTCAAAACAGTGGGGCTCAGGCCAGCTGAGCGAGAACGAATCGACCTTCCAGCCGATAATAACAGTGCCGATCCGAGTCAGAACCTGCAGGTGCAGGAACGTCAAAGTCAAGTCCAGGCGGCTTTGGCAGACCTGCCGGAAGAATTTCGGACCGTTCTCATTCTGAAAGAAATTGAAGACTTTAAATATGAACAGATCGCAGAGATCCTGAATGTCCCCCTCGGCACCATTCGCAGTCGCATTTATCGTGCCCGTATATTGCTGCGAGAACGATTAACGCGATTACTAGCTGACGAGGGATTTGCTGGACAACTCAATACGACAACCAATACTTAATTCGAAAATTGACGGATCATACCACTTAAACAATCAGGAGTTTAATTTTTGACATTTCGACATGTTTTTGGAAATGAGATGAGGGCGTACGTCCTCTCTTTCCGGCAGTCGAACTTCACACTGTTTGTATCATGAACGAAGAACTGAACGAAGAACTGATCTCTGCTTATCTCGACGATGAACTCGAGGGAGCAGAACGCGATGCGGTGAAGAGCCGTCTCGATATAAATATGCATGACGAGTGCCTGTTCAATGAGTTCCGTCAACTGGGAGACCTGCTACGGGATTTACCACGTGAACCTGCCCCTGTTGGCATGGTCGAAGTTGTTCGCAGACAACTGGAGCGTCAGACTTTGTTCCTGACGACGCAAACCGTCAAAGCCTTTTCGACTGTGGCTCGCTGGTCAAATCGCTGGCTGGCCGGAGGGCTGGCATCGGTTCTGATGCTTTGCTTTGGTTCTTATTATCTGTTTCAGCAGCAGGAATTCCACACAGAAGTCGCGATGACATCGCACGCACCCGTTGAAAACACTTACGATGTTCGTCTGGCAGACACTTCCGGTGATTATTTAGCCCATTCTCATTCGCGTGGCACCTCTTATTTCGATGTTTACGATGGTTCGGTCGCACAATTCAAGAAAGAGGCCGCTAAGGCTCCTCGGGAACATTTCCATCTCAAATTGCAATCGACTCCACTTGCTGAAATGGAATCTCACGACTTAGCTTCAACGGATCTGGAATCTCTCCCTGAAAATGCAATTGCGTTGGAAGAACAGTCTCCACCTTTGGCCACTGGGAGTCTGATCGAACAACCGGAATCGATGGCTGGGATATCCTTTTCCGCTTCCGATCTCCCTCCACCACCAGTACCCGCTCAACTGGAACGTTCGATCCTGGAGCGTTTGAACGAATCCCCCAAACTGGATCGCAAACTGCAGGCTGGCGAACTGGTCCGTCTCCTTCAGGAAAGTGATGGCGAAGTGGCTCTGGTGGAATTGAGTGTGGTCGATGTTCGGTTTGCGTGCGGCCAGGTGCAATTATTGCTTGTGCAGAATGACATTGCTGAAAGCCAGCAACAGGGTTCACTCAATGGCTTGGCTGAGAACCAACCTGTTCAGCGCGCTAACACTCAAGTTCAGGAAGAAACGGAAATCCGTCAAAGCGATGGCTTCAAGAATGAAGGCAATATTGCGGAAAACCTGTATGCCACACCACAGCCTCAGGTCGCAAAGCCCATAGCCGAGAAGAAAAAAGCTGCGGTCAAGCAGGAGTTGGTTGCCTTTTATATCGATGCCCCGACCGAAAGCATACTTAACTCTCTGAATCAACTCGAATCACTCGATCAGGTTCAAAAGATTCACGTCGGAGAGGCCCCGCACCTTTCGTATGATTATTATTCTGTTGTGCCGATGGATGCGGAGAATCCTCTGGACGAGTCGCTGCCATTGATAGTGAATGTTTTCAATCGTGCCTACTACGCCAACGGGATGTCCGGTGGGACCGGGGGATCCAAAGACGAAGCGTTATCTCCAGAAGATGCCGAATTGCAAAAGAATTTTCGCATCGATCAATTGGAAATGTCGGGAGATGAGTTGTTCGCCAAAAATTACGGACGGCAATTACGGTTTCTCTACTCACCCGTCGACAATCTTGAAGCTCTGGAGAGTGAGCAGCAGCAGAGAATACGGGACGATATCAGTCTTGAGACGTCTTTGCCTCAGCCAGGTCAGGATCACAGACCGATCGCAAATTCTCCGGTCACAAAGTCTCCAGAGAATGCTCCCACAACGGCTGGCAAACCAGAGTCGGAAGCGGTCGCTTTTTCGCTTCAGGACAAACATGCCGATGATGGTGTTGATCCACAGACGCAGGCTTATCAGGTTACCGTGAACCTGATTCCTTTACAGAAACCGGTCGAAGAATCTGTGTCGGCATTAAATAAATCTGCGAAGCCATTTTCAGAACCGACGGCCTTGGGAGTCAATCACCCCGAAAAAGATTCAGGGGATGAAAATGGAAGGGTGATGGAACGGAAATCGGGCGAATTGGAGACACCAGTCGCTTCCACTCCAGAACCGACTGCGAAGCAATCCCTCCGTAGAACTCGCATGGTGATTGTTCTCACGCCGGTCAATGCGGAATAACAACAAGGAAGTTGTGTTACGAAATCGCCAGGCCCATCACTGCGTTCTGGGGTGTGCCGACCAAGCTTACTGCACCTGCCCTTTAATCACCCGTTGGGTCTCTTTCCAGACCTCTTCAAGATGCCCCACATACTGCTCGGCTGTGAGCATCTCTTCTGAACTTTTGAATGAGAACAACCAGCCGGTTTCGTAGCCACTGGTATTGATCAATGAAGGATCATTCAGCAGAGCTTCGTTGAACTGGATGTCATCTCCGGCGATAGGAGCGGTCAGATGGGAAACCGCTTTCGAGCTTTCAATTTCCCCGATGGTTTGCTTTTGCTTGACGGAAACGCCGGCATCGACTTCCCAGTCGAGGAAGTAAACATCCTGTAACAGTCGTACCGAATACGCAGTGAAGCCGACGCGTATCCGATCCTCAAACGATTTGAGCCACATGTGATTGAGCGCATAAAATCGATCGGTAGGGAATCGGGCTTCGTACGAGCCCATCATGAAAATCAATTCCACTTCACTCACGTGCTGTTCCCCAAGTCTTTCCAACCAATTTAAAGGTTCGCATAGCGGACCTTGTTAATAGACATATCAAGAATGCTTATCAAAACTTTATCAAGACAAATCAGATTTGGAGTGGCGGGGGCGCTCCGCTTTTGCGGAAGCCCCCGAAAATTCTACGCTACGGGAGATTTTCTACGAGTGCGCCCCCGCCACACTGGTTTAATGATTTTCGTGATAGATTTGAATTTCAAGTAATAATAGTCGTTCTAGAGCATATTCAAAAATTGCCTGCCGCGTTCAGCAGGAGCAAATTCAGTGTTTTTCGGTTATTTGGTGTTCATGCGACTGCAGAAACCATTGGGAAATGGTCTAAAGACAATAACGAATGAAAAGCGAAGGACACAAAGAATTTTTCCTTGCGAGCTTCGCGTTCTTTGGATTTCATCGAATCTCACTCAGCCGACATTAGTTTTCCGGCACAAAGATTTCGTGGGAAGCGGGCTGAATGTTGGAGTCGGAATGCTGATGGGAATGTTCCATGGAGCCTTTTTCAGCAGTCAGTCGAGAAAGTTGTCCCTGCGTTTGTTCGGGGAACATGCGAATGGACGTGACCACTCGTTTCTGCTGTTCGAACATCATGCCGTTGGCCTGGACCGTCATATTGAGTAGATGATCGATACGGGATTCGAGTGGCAAACCCGTTTTGCGATCAATCGTGCACATCCCGGCGGAATGGCCATCACGCACCTGGAGAGAGACGGAATCGCTACCTGGATTTGAAGAGGCTGAAGAGGGAGAAACACTGCCCATAATTTCGACTTTGGCGTATTCTTCATTCAATTCGCGGAGAGTGTAAGTGTTGTTGATCGACATCGGTACCGGATCGCTAAACTGGCGAGACTTGGTCCAGTTCCCTCCCAATCTCACTATCATCGAACCATCCGAAGATTCCGGATCGTATGGCAGCAGGCCAATCGTATCATCCACAAAGTTGGCAATGCCTTGTTGACCGGAATACTGAGCGAGCATCTGCGAGACCGCTTCGGCTTTCTGCTGCGGAACATTCAGGAGACAGCGTTTCATGAACTCGTTGAAATTAATGACTTCAGTGATCTTATTATCCGGTCCGACCCAGAATGAAAAACCATTGTTGACCATACCGTGATAAACCAATGCTCCATCGGGAACAGGGTAAGGTGGTTGCTGGGAATCGTAGAACACCTGTTGACCATTCAGATTGGTCTGATATTTCACGCGGTTGTAGCGAACAGAGAACAGCTTGTATTTGTCTCGAATTTCTTCAACCGTCACCGCCATATCGAGTTCAATACGTTCCTGGTTTTCAATTGTTCCCTGTGTGGTTTTTTGAGTCAGTGTTTTCTCGACCACTTTCTGGAGCGGAAAGCGGGCTCCCTGCTCTAATTTGACTCCCAGTGAAGCTGTCGCAGCCGTTGGTTCGGCTGGAGCGTCATTGGCGACTTTTTCTTCGTTTTCGAGTTCAAACCAGGAGTCATCGAGCACTTCGCTCGAATCTGGCGTATCGGAGCCGCAACCACCTACAAACGTACACAGGACCAGAGACATCATCAATGCCTGAAAGCAGTTTCGAATTCGTGTTAAAAATAGATAAGGTATCTTCAAAAGCATTGCGCCCTCCCTGGCCAATGGAATTCCGTTCAAAGCTCATCCTGCAGAATCTCTCAGGATAGCTGCGGACTATAACGTAGAGCATCCATTCGGGAAAAGACCGATTTCCCGCTGGTTTTGGCCTATAAAGTCATCAATACAAGCACGAAGCGCAAGCGAGTGTGTCTAATCGCGAAGAAACACACTCGCTTGCGCTTCGTGCTTGTAATTAATTCAGCGAGATTTGATTTCATCCGGGTGACAATCACTGCCAGACATCATATCATCGAGCACTGATGTCAATCTCGGCCATGAATGAAAGACTCACAATGAATCCCCGCACAATAATCACCACCCTGTTCACTCTGACTGTGATTTTGAGTGACCTCATCTCAATCCAGGCCGCTGAGCAACCGAACTTCGTTGTCATCTTTACTGATGATCAAGGCTACGGAGATGTTGGCTGTTTTGGGGCAGAAGGTTACGAGACTCCCAATCTCGATCAAATGGCAGCCGAGGGAAGGAAATTTACCAATTTCTATGTCTCTCAAGCCGTCTGCAGCGCGTCCCGAACTTCAATGCTGACAGGCTGTTACAACATCCGCCTGGGAATCGGGGGAGCATTAAGCCATCGCTCGACCATCGGCATCAATTCTGACGAAATGACGCTCGCAGAACTGGTCAAGCAGAAAGATTACGCGACCGCTGCCTATGGGAAATGGCATTTAGGCTATCAGCAAAAATTTCTCCCGCTCCAGCATGGCTTCGACGATTACTTCGGGCTCCCCTATTCCAACGATATGTGGCCCTATCACCCGGCTTACATCAATCTGCCAGAGGACCAGAAAGGGAAACGCGGCTTTCCCGATTTGCCGCTCATCTCCAAAAATGAAATCGTCAATCCGGCAGTCACCCCGGAAGATCAGACGCATCTGACAACATGGTACACCGAACATGCCGTCAAATTTATTGAAGACAATCAAGACAAACCGTTTCTGCTTTATCTGGCTCACTCGATGCCCCATGTGCCGTTATACGTCTCTGAGAAATATAAGGGCGACTCCGAACAGGGAACATTTGGAGATGTCATTGAAGAAATCGACTGGTCGGTCGGTCAGGTGCTGGAGACTTTGAAGAAGCACGGATTGGACGAAAACACACTCGTCATTTTCACTTCTGATAATGGTCCCTGGCTATCGTATGGAAATCATGCGGGTTCCGCAGGTCCATTTCGGGAGGGGAAAGGGACAACCTGGGAAGGGGGCGTGAGAGAACCGTGCATTATGCGCTGGCCGGGTAAAATTCCGGCTGGGACGGTATGCGATGAGTTAGCGGCCACGATCGACATTTTTCCCACAATTGCCGCTCTGGCTCAGGTCCCGCTACCCGATCACAAAATTGATGGGCAGGACATTCGGCCGCTTATGTTTGGAGAAAAGGGAGCCAAGACTCCTCATGATGTCTACTATTACTACTGGGGAACTCATCTTCAGGCCATCCGTAGCGGAGAATGGAAACTGCATTTTCCCCACTCGTATCGTAGCCTGACCGGAGAGCCGGGCAAAGATGGTCTGCCGGGTGGTTATACCCAGCAGAAAACGGGACTCGCACTTTATAATCTGAAAACGGACGAAGGCGAAACCTCGGATGTGAAAGGCGAGCATCCCGAGATTGTCATCAAACTGCAGAAACTTGCAGAGGAAGCACGGGCGGACCTCGGGGATTCTGCAACGAAAACTCAAGGAACAGGAAAACGTGAGCCGGGGCGGATTTAATGATTACCACCCAATGAATCAACCGCCGTGGATGCGTGAGGCGATATTAGGTTGAATGCTCTCATTCTCTACTCTCACGCTTGAATTCCCGAGCAATAATCATCAATCTGTGAACGATTGAATTGGTAAATAACGGACAAATCGAACTCACAGGAATTGTAAAATGCCTATCGCAACACCCGAACAATACGGAAAAATGATTGATGCCGCCCAGAAAGGCGACTACGCTTACCCGGCTATCAACATTTCGTCTCTGGTCACTTTGAATGCTGCTCTCAAGGGTTTTGCAGACAAAAAGTCCGACGGCATCATTCAGGTTTCCATCGGCGGTGGAAAATTCGCGTCCGGTTTGAACGTCGGCTGTGCGGTTGAAGGAGCGGTCGTTCTGGCAGAAGCCGCTCACAGATTGGCTGCCAAATACGATGTGATGATCGCTCTGCACACCGACCACTGTCAGCCAGACAAAGTCGACAGCTTCCTCAAACCACTGATCGCCGAAACAGCCAAGTTCCGTGCCGCCGGTAAAGGCAACCTGTTCCAGTCTCACATGCTCGATGCCTCCGAGTTGCCACTCGATGAAAACATGAAACTCTCTCAAGAGTTGCTCAAGCTCTGTGCAGAAAACGAAATCATTCTGGAAGTTGAAGCCGGTGTTGTCGGTGGTGAAGAAGACGGCATCGATAACTCCGATCAGCCAGCCGAGAAACTCTACACAACTCCCGATGACATGGTCGCTGTCTACGAAGCTCTCAACGGTCTCGGTCGCTACATGTTCGCCGCCACGTTCGGAAACGTTCACGGCTCCTACAAACCAGGTCACGTGAAATTGCGTCCGGAAATTCTGAAGACTGGTCAGGATGCCGTCATTGCCAAGTACGGTAAAGACGCAGCCTTCGACCTCGTCTTCCACGGCGGCTCCGGCACACCGAACGAGCAGATCCGCGAAACCCTCGCTTACGGCGTCATCAAAATGAATATCGACACCGATACTCAATACGCCTTCACCCGACCCATCGCCGCTCACATGTTCAAGAACTACGATGGCGTTCTCAAAGTCGACGGTGAAATCGGCAACAAAAAAGCCTACGACCCTCGCGCCTACCTCAAAGCCGGCGAACAAGGCGTAGCCGATCGCCTCGGCGAAGCCTGTGACGACCTCCTCAGCTCAGGCAAAACCGTCTTCGGTAAAATCTAACCGAGCGTTCCGCTCGACCGGGGGCAGTCGCATGGGCGCACAATGACTAAGGTCGCTTCGTGTGCTCCTGCAGTTCGCGGTGGAGACTAATTGATAATATGAGAGCCGGGTGAGAAATCATCCGGCTTTTTTGTTTGATTGATGTGTTGCCTGAAATTAATGCGAACTGTTAGGATTTTTAGCTTACGTAATTCATACAAATCTTATCAGTAGATTCTCATGGCAAACATCCCAGATATAATCCCCATATCGCACGACGAATACTATGCGAATCATATCGGTCAAACCGAAGATAACCGACAATTTATATTGACGACTCCATTTGTTCCCGCTTACGGAGATGAAAGGGGTTACGAGTTTATCGCTTTATACACTTTCAGTATTGATGGGAAGTTGCTTGAAGCTCAGATTGACAATCTTGGAAGCCGCTCTGAACTAAATAAAGAGGAAGCAAGAGAATTGCTGGATAAACGATTAAAGTCACTCGGACGAGTGACTTTCTGCGATATCAATGTTTCACCTTTTCAAGTTGAACAATATGGAATTGTTTTTGGCTTGATCCCCCGTGAGCTTGAAGACGAAGAAGACGAACCAGCAATCGAAATGCAACCTGGAAATTACATGGCATTCTTTGAGCCTTGGGATGGAGAATACGATACTTAAAATCGACGAATTTCTATCATGAACGGAAAGTCAATTGCCAATTGGAATAATGTAAAGAGAGCTAATGTGATTTTGATTTCATCATGACCAATTCAAAGAATCTCAAATTGACTAATGATCAGGCTATTTTGCAGAAAGCTTTGTTATTGAATGCAGAAGAACGTCTTCTTTTGATTGATGAATTGGCTGCGAATCTTCCAGATAATCAACCGCCACAACTCTCTCACGAATGGACAAAAGTAATAAATCGACGCAGTCAGGAAATCGATTTAGGATCGGTCAAAACTGAGGATTGGGAATCAATACGCTCTCGATTGATTTATAAAATAAACTTTGCCAAAGAAAAGTGAATTTCACTCCAGAAAACGGTAGAGCTACAAGCATCTGGTGGATTCAATTTTGAAATGCACGGGTTGATGGAAAAAGAGTGACATTCGTGAGATGGTTTGTTTTGACCAAACGACCATCAATCCTACTAAGAAGAAATCACGAATGTCACACACGCATCTTACTGCTGAGGAACGTGATTCCATAGCGCACATGCACGCCCTGGGACACTCTCGAATAGAAATTGCGCGCGAGTTATCCCGAGACCCCAGCACGATCTCCCGAGAACTGCGGCGGAATTCGGATGCGACCGGGAAGTATTTCGCCGGGAAAGCCGACCGCAAAGCGCGACGGCGTCGACAACTCTGCAAACTCCCCTGGAAACTCAACCACGCTCCGCTCAAAGAATTCCTGCTCGATAAGTTGTCTCTCAAGTGGTCGCCGGAACAGATTGCAGGTCAACTCTTGCGACTGCATCCTCGGGAGGCCAGAATGCGAATATCCATTGAGACGATTTACGCCTGGATCAAAGCAAACAAAAAGCAGGGCGGCAACATCTACAGGCAGCTGCGTCAATCGAGAAAGAAACGCCGCAAACGCTACGGCACAGGGATCTCCAGACGATGCGACCCGACCAAAAAGCCAATGGATCAGCGACCGGTTTCTGCACGCAATCGTTCGCGGATCGGGCACTGGGAATCGGATACCATCGAGGGTCAAAAGGGGACCGGCTACATTGTCACGCATGTCGAACGCAAGACCGGCTATCTTGTGGCGAGCTATCTGCCGGACAAGAAAGCATCGACGTTGAACGCGGCTTCGGTGTTTGCGTTTGAGGGGTTGCCATCGTCATTGATTCGAACTTTGACGACGGACAACGGGAGTGAGTTTTCGGGTCATCGAGAGTTGGAGCAAGCCCTGCATTGTGCGATCTATTTTGCTCCGGCTCGCCAGCCGTGGCAACGCGGCCAGAATGAGAACACCAACGGGCTTCTGCGGCAATACTTCCTGAAGGGGAGCGATTTCCGTAAACTGAAAGCCGAGGATATTCAAGCGGCTGTGATGGAGTTGAACAACCGGCCTCGCAAAAAGTACCAATTCAAATCACCACACGAACTGTTCGAACCCAAAACCCGTGCATTTCAAAATTGAATCCACCTCTTTCCTTAAGGAACGCTTAGAATTTTCATTATTCAATATTCAAATCCTTAGACCACTCCATGGCAAGATTAAATGGTGTGGCGTATCCTGAAAGGACTCCGTTTATTAGTCCATTGCGAATCTCACCATTTGAATTGAAGGTCTCTCATGGCACAAAACATCTTCCGCTCATCCTCCTCTCTCTTCTTCGTTATTGCTCTGTCAGCATTCACAGTTTCGCCGAGCTTTGCTGAGACGAAAGAAGATCAGACCAACTCGGCGGTCGTCATTCAGGCCAAAGACTTCGATTCGATTCAGGCGGCCATTGATGCCGTTCCCCAGCAAGGGGGCATGGTTGTGTTACCGGCTGGGACATTTGAGTTAACAGAGCCTGTCGTCATTCGCACTGAACGAACGCGATTGACCGGAGCAGGATCGGCGACGCATTTGGTTAATAAAAATGAAGAAGGCCAGCCAGCGATTCAGATTCGTGCGGAAGGATATGACGAGAACAAAAAGCTGAGGCTCTGGCAGGTGCAGCTGGATCATTTTCAGATTTCCGGCAATCCTAAAAGTGGTGACGGAATTCATGCAGCCGGGATTGAAGAAATTTTCATTCAGGGTGTCTCCATTCATCACAATGGAAGGCACGGCATCTTTCTGGATTTCTGTTATGAAGACCCTCGCATTTCTGATTGTCTGATCACATACAATAAAGAGGCCGGAGTAAAGCTACTGGGATGTCATGACATTGTTGTGAACGCGAATCACTTTGAAGAGAATCTGGATGGAGTTCGTTGTCTGGATGGTTACAACCTTACGATGAATGGCAACAATCTGGATGACCATCTCGGGAATGGGGTTTTGATTGAGAACACTTATGGTTCTGTCGTTTCCGGGAATATGATTGAAGAGTGTGAAGGATGGGGGATTGTTCTGGATCGGGATTGTTATGGAATCACATTGAGTTCGAATGTGATTGCTCATGAACTCAAAGGGGGAATCGATTTGCGGGATGCCTGGGGGTGTGCGATCTCAGCCAATACGTTCACCATCGTGCATCAGGCAGCGGTGCGAGTGGGAGAGAATTCGGGACGATTGAATATCTCCGCCAATACATTCAGCAATAGCGACATAGGAGGCGAAATTCGCAGGAAGCTGGAACATAAAGTTCCGATGCAACTCGATGCAGGAGCCGGAATCGTGCTGGAGAAAACAGAAGATATTCTGATTACAGGCAATCTGTTTTCAGGAATGGATGGAGCAGCGGTGAATTGTGAGAGTGAGGATTGCGAGCGGATCAATATTGTTGGCAATCTCGTGGCCGATTACGGCAGAAAAGCAGAAAAGCCAGTCGCATTTGAAGTGCCAGAGAAAGAGAGTGTGCAAATGCAAAACAATATGATCGGCCCGGCGAAAATGCCGCGTCAGGAAGCTGGGCGATAAGTAAAATGTTCCGAGAAGTTTCTCAAGAATTCATCCATCGTGTTAACGATGACAAATCAGCCTTATGGTTTGCAAGCCGCGTCCCAGACGAACTATAAATCAGTCAATTCATCTTTGGGATGAATGCTTCATAAGTTCTCTGAGAGATCTGGTTTCATCATGCCTTTATTCGGATCACATCTTTCCATAGCCGGTGGATATTACAAAGCCGTACGAAAAGCCGCTGAGTTGGGAATGGAGACCGTCCAGATCTTCACAAAAAATAACAATCAGTGGAAAGGCAAGCCGCTTACCGATGACGATTGCCGGATGTTCAAAGAGGCGGTTGAAGAAACTGGAATTCAGTCGCCTTGTGCACACGATAGTTATTTAATCAATCTGGCCAGTCCGGATTCCGAGTTGTTCGAGAAGTCTCGTGATGCGTTGATCATCGAGCTGGAACGGGCGGAAGCATTGGGGCTCGAAGGCGTTGTGATGCACCCGGGCAGCTTTGTAAAAGATACCGAACAGGGGGGCTTGAAGCGCATCGCCCAGGGGATCGATCAGGTTCATAAAGCGACCAAAGGTTACCACTGTCAATTGTGGTTGGAAACGACGGCTGGACAGGGAACGAATCTGGGGCATCGCTTTGAGCATCTGCAGCAAATTCTGGAGACGGTGAAAGTAGCCGAGCGGTTGTCGGTGTGTGTCGATACCTGTCATATTTTCGCTGCTGGTTATCCATTGATTAAAAAGTCGGAATACAAAGCCACCTTTGAGGAGTTTGATGAAAAAGTCGGTGTGAACCGGATCCGAGCGTTTCATATCAACGATAGTAAGAAGCCTCTGGGCAGTCGAGTTGATCGACATGAACATATCGGTGAAGGGGAACTGGGACTCGAACCATTTCGACATCTGGTGAATGACAAACGATTTTCGAAGTTGCCGATGTATCTGGAAACGAAGAAGGAAGAGCGGGATGGCAAAGAGATGGATGCGGTCAATTTGAAAACACTCAAGAGTTTAATGAAGAAGAAATCATGATTTGACTACATAAGACTCATAATATTTGATTACAGGGTGGCAGACCCTGAGCATCGCGAAGGGCGTGGTTTGCGCGATCACTGCGTTCTGAGACGTGCCACCTAAAAGATATCGTGATAAGTTTTATGATGTCGTGAATCAGGAAAGAAACAGACTTTATGTCTCAAGCACATCGCGTTGTTATTGTTGGTGGAGGCTTTGGTGGACTGGCCTGTGCTCGTGGTCTAAAGCGAGCGAATGTCGAAGTCACTGTAATTGATCGACGAAACTTCCATCTGTTCCAGCCACTGTTGTATCAGGTAGCGACCGGGGAGTTATCACCTGCGAATATTGCTTCGCCAATTCGATCGATCTTGCAGAAGCAGAAAAACTGTCAGGTTCTGCTGGGAGCGGTTTCGGGGATAGATCTGGAAACGCAATCCGTTCATATTGACGACAGGCAGATTCCGTTCGATTCTCTGGTCATCGCTACTGGTTCGACGCACAGTTATTTCGGTCATGAGGAATGGTCTGAGCAGGCACCGGGGTTGAAAACGATCGAAGATGCGACTGAAATTCGGAAGCGAATTTTATATGCCTTCGAGCGGGCGAATCTGGCGACGAGTGAAGAGGAACGTCGAGCGGCTTTGACGTTTGTGATTGTGGGAGCCGGGCCAACAGGAGTGGAGTTGTCCGGTGCACTGTCTGATGTCGGCCACAATATGCTATCCAAAGAGTTCCGAGGGGGGCATCCCGAAGAGTTGCGAATCATACTGTGCGAAGGCCAGCCCGATCCGCTGGGCATGTATCCGCCGCCGTTAGTCAAAAAATCCCGCGAAGAATTGGATCGGCTCGGCGTCGAACTAATGACCAGTTCTATGGTGACTGATATCCAGGACGACCATGTCGTGGTGAAACACGGCGATGAAGAAAATCGAATTTATACACGAACCGTGATCTGGGCAGCCGGGGTAAGAGCCTCTTCGCTTGGCAAAATCGTGGCGGATGAGACGGGAGCAGAAACGAACCGCGTGGGAAAAATTCTGGTCAACAACAATCTTTCGATTGGAGAACATGAGAACCTGTTTGTGATTGGCGATCTGGCTTTTCTGAAGAATGAAGCTGGTGACCCATTGCCGGCGTTAGCTCCGGTCGCCATGCAGCAGGGAAGTTATGTTGCGAACCTCATCAAAGATCGCGTTAGTGGAAATTCAGGTTCGTCCAAGCCGTTTCATTATCGTGATCGGGGCAGCATGGCTGTGATTGGCCGCTATGCGGCGATCGCACTGGTTGGAAAAAAGAAACGGCAGGTCAGCGGAATTATGGCCTGGTTCATCTGGCTGTTCGTGCACCTGATGGAAATTACACAGTTTCGCAATCGATTGATGGTACTCTTCCTCTGGGGTTGGACATATCTCACCCGCGACCGTTCTGCCCGCTTAATCACGGGGAAACTTCCTAGGGAATGAAATGAACGTTTCGACATGGACCATTTTCAAATGCTTACTGCAGTTAATTATTGATTATTCTCCAGAAGCCTGATCACAGATGAATTTCCTAGCATTAAAAAGCCGTTCAATCGATTCAATTCCCACATTATGCGACATCTGTGCATTCGGCAGAATTGGAAATTATTAAAAACTGAATAGAAGTGACATCGTAAATCTAATACTGCAGTGAAATTGCAACGTAGGCTTGGAGAATAAATCATCGATCACCAAAACTCTGTAAGCTGAGCCGGTACGAATGAACTGGGCCGATTTCCGAAAAGAACTTCTAACGAGTGAGCCTCAGATCGCTCCTCCCGATCTACAAGTGATCGTATTGCCTGACGTCATTTTCCGAGTTGTCAGGGCTGCTCAGCGAGAAGATGCCTCTGCGAATGAGGTGGGCAAAATCATTGATACTGACAGTTCATTGACATGCGATTTGCTTAAGTATGTCAATTCTTCAGCCATGATGTTACGCCACAAGGCGGCGACGGCATCGCGAGCCACGATGCTGCTTGGAGTAAAACGGACAAAGTTGTTTGTGCTTTCTCTGGCCTCCAACCGCATGATGCGCAATGTGAAGTCGCCACTAATTCTCATGAAACGCTTTGCGGTTTCTTCATTGGAACGCGCGTTATTTTCCAAGATGGTCGCCGGGCATCTTGGAATGGATGAAGATCTCGCATTCTCTGCTGGCTTAATGCAGGATCTTGTCCTGCCCGCACTGACTGCCGATTTCGCCTCGAAATACAGTGAGCTGTTGGAGCTCAGTGAAGAGAGTCAAACTGATTTAGCAAAGCTGGAGCAGCAAGAACTAGGCTGGGATCATGCATCTGTGGCAGCCAGAATGATGGATTCCTGGGGGTTTCCGGAAGACCTGGTCTGCTGCGTTTTTCTGCACCATCAGTTGGATCGCATCCTCCAGGACAAACTGCTTTACAATACCGAATTATTACCGGTAGCAATGTCGGGCCTTTTGAATGATCTTTTTAAGCAAACTCCCAATGGAATGCAAAAGTTGGAACAGGTCTGGAACGATGTTCTGCCTGCGGTCTCTTTACCTGAGCAGGCACTTGTCATTTACGATCAACTTCAGGAAATGAATCCCGAATTTCATGGACATCAATCACTGGCCGAACATCTGGCAGTCATGATTTCCTGATCATTTCATAATTCGTAGTCCTTATACTGTCGGAGAAATCCCAATATTACAGCAACGAAAAACTTATGCGACGGCACATTGCAACCCGAAATGTTCTCACGGCAGAACTCTTATGCCTGAAACGAGTGGTTACGTTCTATCGCAAGGATCTTCAAAACAGATCATTACAATAAATCACAGAGAACTTCCTTCGTACTGAAAAGGCATGGGCCATGTCTGAGACGACTATTATATCGCTGGATCAATTGCGGGCAGGTATCATTTTGCCCTCGCCCATCTTTGATGGTCAGCATGAGAATCTTTTGTTGATCGGCAAAGGGATTCAGGTGACTCAGCAGTACCTGAATCGTCTGGCTGCTCGTGGAATCTGCAGCGTTGCGATTGAGAGTTCGTTTGCCGATCAGATTCGCAAACCTCAAGGGGCATCCCTCAAAAGCATCGAGAGAATCCTCAAACCCAAACCTGCGAGTCATTCGAATAAAACGCTGCGTGCTGAAAATACACAGACTTCTCCACTCTCACAACAAATCCACAGGCCACACACTCTTGAGTATGATGAATCCTGTGTCACCGAATTCAAAGCCAGGCGAGCGGCTGCCGGGGCGACTCTTGCCCAGTTCCTGCAGACTGTTGACTCTTCCGGCATCCGAGAAGGAAGACAGATTCGCGGGATGGCAGTCGACTCC
Source organism: Rubinisphaera italica (assembly GCF_007859715.1). Classification (NCBI taxonomy): domain Bacteria; kingdom Pseudomonadati; phylum Planctomycetota; class Planctomycetia; order Planctomycetales; family Planctomycetaceae; genus Rubinisphaera; species Rubinisphaera italica. The sequence continues at coordinate 5,328,594 of NZ_SJPG01000001.1, read as the reverse complement.
ATTGAAAGCTTGATGGTTGATATGGATTTATTCGTCAAACTGGCGATCGATCCCGCTGAACTGGCCGATGAATATAGTCATTGTGTTCGTGTGTCTGAACTGGCGATGGCGATTGCTGCGGTGCTCGAATACCCTCGGAACAAAATTGAAGAACTGGGGATTGGTTGCCTGATCTATAAAGCTGCAGAAAATCGCAAGCTGGATCGCCACTCTGAGCAGAAGCATAATTCCAATGAAAAAGGGCAGAGTCGCTTGCAACAAAATCCGTATCATTTGTACGAATCCCTCGAAGCGATAACAGATTTGCCGATTGGTGCCCGTCAAGTAGCCTATCAGATCCATGAGCGCTGGGATGGCAGTGGAGCTCCACGCCAGCGATATGGAAATCAAATTCATCCTCTGGCAAGAATTGCCGGCGTGGCTGATGAATATGTGGCATTAACCACCCATCAGGATCACCGACGAGCAATTGAGCCCTATCAGGTCATCGAGATCATGCTGGATCTGGCCAAAAATCGGAAATTTGAACCGAAAGTGATTAAGGCACTCTTGCAGACAGTTTGCCTCTATCCACTCGGTTCCTACGTTCAACTGAACGATGGCACCATAGCCGTTGTCGTTCGTTCCAACCTCAAAGCTTTTGACAAGCCTATCGTTAAAATGCTATACGACTCGAAAGGTCAAAAGGTTCCAACCACTAGCATCGATCTTTCCATTGTGACTCGACTGCATGTCACACAAGCCATGGACAGTGAGCGTGTCAAAAAAATGTCGAACGGATCGTCTGGATTCCGGGAGAATCTGCTGGAACTCGAGTTTGCGAAGTGCTGAACCCTTCTCAATATGTAATATATCATTTGAAAATGGTCTATTACTCTGAAGTCACTGAAATTACCAATTTAATTCTTCAGGTAACTCGCTTTGTTCGTTAGGTAATTTGGGACGAAAAGTTGAATCCTCAAGCATTTTAGATGGTATTGAAATAGCGGCGAGAAACCATAGCATTTTCCAGATCAGAACCAACGTCTGAATAGATGTGATAAATTCTGGAATAAATAATATCACTACAAACCAAGGCGAGATACCAATGTCTCTAAGTCTAGGTATCCAAAGGAAAAATATTCCGTAGATCACAATGAGGGCTAATGTTGGAAACCACATGTATGCAAACTCAGTGGAAAGCTCCTTACCTAATGGCAAACAATCTGTTGCCCACAACTCAGTAAACATCAAACATATGGTCACTGCGATTAGTGCCATAAACCTTCTGAAAAATTCGAATCGACCAACCCGTCTTGGGAATAAACCATCAGTCATAAAATACTATTTCTAATTATATTTCATTATTTACTACAAATCAGGCTATTTAAGGTTTCACCCATTCCAATTTCCACGGCGGTTCGCAAATCAAATAGACAATCAACGCCAGCCCCGTGATGGTCAACGAGAGTGGAACCGGCCAGATCGCCAGCGGTTCAAGTGGAGTGAGAAACGTCTCCCAGCCCATCACGAAGTGTAATCCCCACAGAAAGATTCCCGTCAGCATACTTGCAACAGCTGCATAGCGATGTCTTGGTTTCGTATATAAACCGAACATCATGGGAACAAACAGGCCGACCATCGTCAGCAGATACGCTTCTTCCAGTAACGCATAGGCATCCTCTCCTGCAAATGCCATCGCCAGACTGCAAACCGCAACCAGCAGTACCGCATAGCGATTCATTTTCAGCAGATCCATCTTGAGAAATCGTGCGCCGATATTCTGCGACAGCACACTGGCTGGTGAAAGAATCGCACTGTCGATTGTCGAAAGCACAGCTGAGAGCACAGCTACTACAAACACAATCGCCACAGCCGGATGCAGAAACGCATGAGCGAGAGCAGGCAGGACAGCCGTGTTGACTTCGTTGGGAACCAGCAGATTGGCAGCCAGTCCAAGTAACATCGGCATCAAGCCAAACAGAAGATACATCCCCCCGGCGGTATAACAGGCATATTTCGCGACCCGATCCGACTTGCACGCAAAGATGCGTTGCATCAAATCCTGACCAGGCAGATTCCCCAGCGCTCCCGTCAAGAACAAACCGAGCCAGCCCCAGAAAGCCGCGACATCCTGATACGGAATGATAACCGACATTTCCGGGGGAGTTTCCTTCCACAGTTTTGTCCTCCCGGAACTGGCTGCCCCGTTGCCGAGTTCAGTAAGAATGACGATGGTCAGAATGATCAGTCCCACTAAGACCAGCGTAATCTGCACGGCATCAGTCAATGTGACCGACCACATGCCTCCCATCAATGTATAACCGGTCCCCACCACAGCCACGATCACGAGTCCCGCACTCAAGGGGATTCCGAAAAAGAGTTCCAGCATATTTGCCAGAGCGGTGAACTGAGCCGCGATCCAGCCGAAGTAGCTGGGAACGAGAATCAGGGAGGCGATCAACTCGGCTGCAGGTCCGAACTTCTGTCGAAACAAATCGGGAACGGTCAGAATCTGCATCCGCCAGATTGGCCCCGCGACAAACAATCCCGCCAGCAGTAAACAGCAACCGGCTCCAAAGGGATCCAATGCTCCGGCTTGTAACCCTACCTGTCGAACTTCATCAGTTGCTGCCAGTAACGTGCCCGCGCCGAACCAGGTAGCGAGCAAGGTCATCCACGCCAGCGAAAGCGGCAATTGGCGGCCAGCGACCAGAAAATCCTCAGCCGTCTCGACTTTACTTTGAGCGACAAAGCCAATCGCATACATCACAACCAGATACACGAAAATGACAGCAGCCAGCATCCACTGCACAGAAGAAGAAATTTCCAAGGGCGTCTCTTTTGTAATGTCGAATCGTTAAACAAAATTGAACATGAAAACAACAAAGTCGAATTCCAAATGGAAACCGGATTTCTGTACACGTCATTCGTGTGAACTCTCGATTTCATTCGTAGCTTGAGTTAGACCATTTTCCAATGGTCTCTGCAGTCGCTTGGACCTCAAATGCCCTGAAAACGCTGTGTTTGCTCCTGCCGGACGCTGCAGGTAATTTTTGAATATGCTCTAGCGGAACGCGTAACCCAACCTACAAAAAGAAAATCTCGTCGTAACGATCAGGAAATTTGCAGGGTTTCTCCCGTGATTGTTTTGAACTGAGCTTGCATTTGATCCCGCCAGATTTCCCGACCATCGACCAGCAGGCAGCCCCGTTCTTTTGCTTCCCGGCTCAGTGGGTGTTCGCTGGACAGGCTGGCGAAATCGAGTACCAATAAATCAGGCCGCAAGTAGGACGGATTGAGTTGCAATCGACCTGAGCCTTTTTGCAGATCGGGAGAAGCCAGAACAACGATGTCATGATGCGTATCGTACAATGCCTGGAAGGGAACGTGCCTCACTTCCAGATCGTTCGCTTCCTGTTTGGCGACTTTCTCATCGGGACCTGTCAAACTGACGATTGCCTGTTTATTCTGAAAAATACTGACTGCTGTTTTTGCCAGCCCGCCATTACCAATCACAAGCACAGTACGCCGATTGAGCATCGACTCATTCGGAAACGCTTCCTTCAATTTCGGCTCCAGATTTTTCAGCGTGCTGCGTCGCAGCGAATTGTATCCATGCCAGCCATCGGCTCGCTTGAGGAGCAAATCGAGAAAACCGGTCGCGGCATCGGCTTCGTCAGTCACTTCCGCAAACGATTGAATCCGCATCCCCAGTTTCGAATTGGCAATCAAAACCTTGATCTTCAAAATGTCGAACATCTTCCCGAGGCGATCGAGCTTTTCAATCTCAACCGGCAGACATCGTGTATTGAGCGAGAGCGATTTAAATCCCACATTGAGTAATCGGACGGTTTCCTGTTCAGTCTCTCCAAAACCAGCGACAGCGATGAATTTAGTCTGTCGATCAATTTCGTCAATCGCATATACATCACGAAGTTCTTCGATGGTCGCCTGACCCGGATGATCTTCCATTCCTTTTTCAAGAGCGGCATAAATCCACGGCGAGTCGTATTTCTGACCTAGCAGGGAGAAAGTCAATTCTGGTCGCCCCGTGCCCTGACCGACAATCGGCAAAGCGCGTCGCTGGCTCACCGCGGCCAACAATGGCCAGGCCTCATCCATGGAGGGTGTTGGCCAGCGGAACTTGAGAACATCGGCTCGATGCGTGACCGCTTCATCGAAAATCGAATCAATATCATACTCGGGCCGATCCATTCTCGTGACGGCAATCACTCGCTGCGTACTACCAAAGCGTGGTACTTTTGGAGCAAAATCCAGATCGAGTTCGATGTAATCGGGACCAGCCACAATGGCTTGCCTCAATAATGTCAGACGTTCCTCTTCCGTTCCATGCCACTTTCCGCCATCCTGCTGACGTCGGCAGGAAACAATCACCGGCTTGCTGATCCCATCGAGCATATCCTTGAAATCCGGCTCCTTGGCCAGATGATCGATACAAAGTTCGATGATGTCTCCCTGCCGGGATGCATTCAACAGGTCAACCTTCGCTAGTGTCCGTGAAGTCGGTGTAACAGAAATACAGAGCATGGGCGAATTCCACAGTTAACAGAGAAGAACATCAAGTAATCGAGCGAAAATGATTGACACAATTTACTCTTCTAGCCACGTTCTCACCAGACAACCGACTGAATCCGACCTCGAAAGCAATGTTCAATAGACATCCCGGATTAAGCCGTCATACTTTGAAGATACATCGATCGAGACTCAAGAGTGAGTTTTTACAAGCACGAAGCGTAAGCGAGTGTGTATTAATATCGCGAAAATTCCACACACTCGCTTACGCTTCGTGCATGTATCGTCAATATCCAGAAGTCACTGTTCCGGAGGCTTACGCTAAAGCGGAGCGCCCCCGCCACCCTGCTGTAATTACCCCGCACACAAAGCCCTCCTCATGTCCATTCCCGAGACTGCCACTTCCGACAAAGCATTGGACTCACCTGCTGAGGGACATCCGCATCTCTGGTTTGGAGTGATCTGTGCACTGGTCGCCGCAGTGGGATACACCTGCGCCAACATCGCACTCCGGCAAAGTGCCAGGCCCGGAAATCTTGAATGGTCGATGTGGATCACTGCTCATAAAGCCATCCCCGCCACCATCCTCACCTGGACGCTGGTACTCAATAATTACCGCAAAGGTCGCCCAGCATTTCCACCCAAGGGCTTATTTCTGCCATTGATCGCAACGGGCTTACTGATGCAGTTCGGCGGAAACATGATGTTCCAGTTCGCGCTCGGTTTGATCGGCCTGGCGATGACAGTCCCGATGACTTTCGCCATGATATTAATAGCCGGCGCGGTTTCCAGTCGCTTGTTTCTGGGAGAACCGATCACATTGCGTACGCTGCTGGCAATGTCGATTCTGATGTTCGCCGTGACAATTCTCAGCATGGGAGCGGGGGAAGCCTCGGAGTCGATTCTGAAAACAGCAACGCGAGCAGAAATCCTGCTGGGCATTTTTTCAGCCATGATCGCCGGCACCTGCTATGGACTAGCCGGGACGGTTATTCGCCGGAATGTCAAAAACCTGCCGGTCTCGGCCACTCTGTTTTTGATCAGCACAACAGGCACCGTTGCCATGACAACAGCCGCGTTCCTCAGTAATCCACTGGAAGACCTGCTCGCAACAACTCCTAAAGAAGTCGTCATTATGCAATTGGCGGGCGTCTTCAATGCAATGGCATTTTACGCCATTGGAACCGCTTATCGTCATTTGGCCGTCACGCAGACAAATATGCTCAACACCACTCAAATCGCCATGGCTTCGGTAGCCGGGGTGGTTGTCTTCGCAGAACCGATGACCATCTGGCTGATTCTGGGTGTTGTGTTCACGATGATCGGCTTGTATCTGATGGAACGCCGCTAAATTATTTCAACTTGTTCCCAAGGTCCTCCTTGGGAACGAATAATTTTACTTCTGCGTCCGTTCTTTCAGCATCGAGCCGAGTTCTGCGACGAAGTCGTTGACGTCTTTAAATTCCCGATAAACCGAAGCAAAGCGAACAAACGCCACCTGATCCAGTTTGCGAAGATGCTCGATCACCTGCTCGCCAATCATCCGTGAGGGGATTTCGCGTTCGAAGTTTTCGTAAACTTCCGCTTCGACCTGACTGATCAGCGTTTCGATGTCGTTCTCACTGACCGGACGTTTATAGCAGGCTTTTTCGAGACCTTCGCGGATTTTCTCCCGGTTGAAAGGAACCCGTGAGCCATCTTTTTTGATGACTTTAATCGGCAACTCTTCGATTTTCTCGAAGGTCGTAAAACGACGATTGCACGCCAGACATTCCCGACGACGACGAATCGCAAATTCCGCATTCGTGCGCGAGTCGATCACTTTCGTTTCATCGTGACGGCAATAAGGGCAAATCATAGGAACTGTCGATTTCTGATGGAGCAGGGACGGACCACACTCTAAGTATGATCTTGATTAATTGAAACGCCAAGACGCCAAGGAAAAGAGGGTTCAAATTGAATACATTGATAAATCTTGAACCACGGATGGACACGGATATTCACGGATTTCATTATTGACAGTTATTTTTAATTATAAACCACGAAGACTCAAAGGCACGAAGAGTTCAGCAACAAAATCCCCCTCAAATACATACGGCTGATTTGTCTCAGATTCTCTCGAATCAAGGATCTCTTAGTGTCTTCGTGCCTTAAACCCTGTTCCAATTGGAAACCGGATTTCCTTAGACATCCTGAAAAGGTCTTCTGGGGTGGCGGGGGCGCTCCGCTTCAGCGGAAGCCCCCGGACGTTTAATCATTCGGGGGCTTCTCTTCGAGAGCGCCCCCGCCACCCCGGGTTTGATTGTTTTCCGTTATCTCTCTGGCACGAACCAGTGTTCTTACAAATTGTTGAATTTCTCCGGTTTTAGTTTGGAACGCGGTATAGTAGTCTAAAATTTTATTCAGAACTGCGGATATAAATATCGTGGTTCATTAAAAGTCATCTTTTCTATTGAGGACTCTCTTCCCCCTGGCGTCTTGGCGGTTCAAATTCTTCAAAGATAACACATCAACTCGCCCCGATCTGGCTTTGAATTGATCCGAAGTTCATTGCTCGGTAGCATATCGGATTCGATTTGCTGCGTCCAAGTAGATGGTAACTGGTTTTCAGTGTGGACCGCTTTGGCAAATCGCCACTTAGTACCACTAACCTTGAATGCTGTGTTATGACTGCTTCGGAGACACACACCAACGAGTCTGTCAAACTCGATACCGTTCCCAATAACGAAGAAGTTGTGCTCGTGTTCGACTTCGGCTCGCAAACGGCTCAGCTGATTGCACGCCGTGTCCGTGAGCAGAATGTGTTCTGTCAGATTGTCCGCCACGATTTATCTGCAGATCGGGTCAAGGAAATCAATCCGAAAGGAATCATTCTTTCCGGTGGACCAGCCAGTGTTTACGGCGAGGGAGCCCCACAACCCGATCCGGCGATTTTCGATCTCGACATCCCCATGCTCGGCATTTGCTACGGGATGCAGGTTCTCTGCAAATATCTCGGCAGCGACGTCACACCCGGAACATCTCGTGAGTTTGGTCGTACAACCTGCCGCGTACATGAGCCGAATCAATTCTTTGCGAAAATTCCCGAAGAACTGACCGTCTGGATGAGTCACGGCGATCAGGTGAATCAACTGAACGAGCAATTTATCTCATTGGCAGCGACTTCCTCTTGTCCTTATGCAGCGGTCAAACATCGGCAGCGTCCGACTTTCGGACTGCAGTTTCATCCGGAAGTCACCCACACCGAACATGGCGGCCAATTACTGGCCAACTTTGTGAGACGAGTATGCGGCTGTCAAGGAACCTGGAAAATTTCCTCGCTGATCGACCGGGAAATTACTTCGATTCGCGAACGCGTCGGCAAGTCGCGTGTCATCTGTGGGTTGTCGGGCGGTGTCGATTCCTCAGTCGTCGCGGCTCTGTTATACCGGGCACTCGGCTCTCAGCTCTCCTGTATTTTCGTCGATAATGGTTTGTTGAGAAAAGGAGAATCGGATTCGGTCCGCAATCAGTTTCAGGATCACTTCAAAACGGATCTGCATGTCGTCGATGCCAGCAAGCTGTTTCTGGATCAACTGGCAGGCGAAAGCGATCCCCAGAAGAAACGCAAAATCATCGGCAAAGTCTTTATCGATGTTTTCCGCAAAGAAGCCGAGTCGATTGATGATGCCCGGTTTCTGGCACAGGGAACTTTGTATCCGGATGTGATCGAATCAGGAGCGAATGCGGATGGCCCAGCCGAGACCATTAAATCTCATCACAATGTCGGCGGGTTGCCCGAAGAACTCGGTTTCGAATTGATTGAGCCGTTGCGGGATCTGTTCAAGGATGAAGTCCGCAAAATGGGGCTCGAACTCGGCCTGCCCGAACAACTGGTCTGGCGACACCCGTTCCCCGGCCCGGGACTGGCTGTGAGATGTCTGGGAGAAATCTTGCCGGATCGACTTGAGATTCTTCGGGAAGCCGACGCGATTCTGCTGGAAGAGCTCAGGAATGCCGGTCTATATCGCAAAGTTCAGCAGGCGTTTGCGGTCATACTTCCGATTCAGACCGTCGGAGTGATGGGCGATGGCCGAACTTACGAATATGTGCTGGCCATCCGAGCCGTCACCACAGACGACTTCATGACAGCCGACTGGGCACAACTGCCTCACGAATTATTGCAGACAATTTCTACACGAATCACAAATTCCGTCCGCGGCGTCAATCGCGTTGTTTATGATATTAGTTCGAAACCGCCGAGTACGATTGAGTGGGAATAGAGGGAGTGGCCAGAGGCTAGAGCCCAGTGGCCAGCAGGTGCAGGTAACGATTCCATGAAAAAGCTTGACTGGTATTTGTATTCCATCGCCGCAGTCGGTGTGATTATTGTGATTGCCATCAATGTTTATTTCTATCAAATTCAGCAACACCGGAAGTATCTTCGTTCCCTGGGACTCCATGGAGCAGCGGTTCATTTTCCCCATTTAATTCCTGAAATTGCGGAGATGGGAGTCGATATCAATGAATTGGATGCTGACGGTCACACACCGCTCCACATGGCTGTCACGTTTAAAAAAGTGGAATCTGTGAAGCTCTTACTTGACCGGAATGCGGATCCCAATATCAAAAACTCGTCAGACAAAATTAATCCAACTGCTCTCCATGATGCAACATTTATTCTGTCCTCTCCAGACGAAGCTGAGATCGTAAAACTTCTGTTAAAGGCCGGGGCTGACCCGAATGTCACAGGTAACCAGAAGGAAACACCACTTCACAGAATTGCTCGTACAGGAAATCAATCCCTGGCTTTAGATGTTGCAAAAGACTTGATTGATGCCGGTGCAGATGTCAATTCCGAAGCATTTAGAGGAATGACTCCGCTTCAGTCTGCAGTAGCTCTAGGAAACACGGCACTGATCGATCTGCTCCTGACAGCAGGTGCCGATGCGGAACAACGGAATGATCATGGTTTTCGGGCAATCGATCAGATCAACGCATCTGCCAACCGTGAAGAGATTCAAAAGATCTTCGAAAAACATGGAGCCGATTCTGTCCGACGGCCGGAGTTGTTTGCGAAATATCGTAAAGATGAGAATTCGGAATGACCTGCTAAACTGGTGGCAAATCATTAACATCAAATAATCAACTGATAATTGTTCTACGAAAGAAACATGATGAGTAAAGAAAAAGTCGTTCTGGCCTACAGTGGTGGACTCGATACCTCCGTTCTGATCGGCTGGTTGCAGGATAAGGGTTACGAAGTTCACTGTCTGTATGTCGACCTCGGACAGCCTTGTGAAGATCGCAAGGCGATTATGCAGAAGGCTGTGGATATCGGAGCCGCCTCTGCTGAAATTGCCGATGTTCGGGAAGAACTTTGCAGCGATTTTGCGTTTCCGGTTCTGCAGTGGCAGGCCAAATACGAAAGCATCTATTTGCTCGGAACCTCGATTGCCCGTCCGCTGATTTCCAAAGCTTGTCTGCAACGGGCTCGCGAAGTGGGAGCGGTTGCGTTTGTGCATGGGGCGACTGGCAAAGGGAACGATCAATGTCGTTTCCAGCTGGCAGCCGAGGCTCTTGACCCGACTGTCAAAATTATTGCCCCCTGGCGCATGAAAGAATTCCGCGATGCCTTCCCCGGTCGTACGGAAATGCTCGCCTACTGCGAAGAGAAAAACATCCCCGTCAAAGCGACCTCTTCCAAGCCTTACAGTTCCGATGAAAACTGTCTGCACATCAGCTACGAAGCCGGCAAGCTGGAAGATCCGGAAGTCGATGGTGTGACGGTTATCGATTTCGGCATGACGGTTTCTCCTCAGGATGCTCCTGATAAAGAAGAGTTTGTGACGGTCGGCTTTGAATCCGGTATTCCTGTCACACTCAATGGAGCCAGCAAATCGCCACTCGAAATGGTGACGGAACTTAATGAAATTGCCGGCCGTAATGGGGTTGGTCGGATCGATTTGATCGAGAACCGCTACGTCGGTATGAAGAGCCGCGGCGTCTACGAAGCTCCCGGAATGACCGCTCTCTACACGGCTCATCTGGCTATGGAACAGATGACCCTCGACCGCGACCTGACTCATCTGCGGGATCGGATGTCGGCTGAAGTGGCCGAGATGGTCTATTATGGAATGTGGTATTGTGCGAAGATGGATGCCCTGATGGCGTTTATCAAAGAAGCACAGAAACCCGTGAGCGGCGAAGTAAAACTCTCCTTCTACAAAGGGAATTGCCGAGTAGCGAGCTGGAAGAGTTCGAACAGTCTGTACATCGATGAAATCGCCAGCATGGAAGGGGGCGGCACCTACAATCAGGACGATGCCGAAGGCTTCCTGAGAATCATGGGACTGCCGCTGCGAGTCCAGGGAAGCGTACGACCTCGCGAGTGGTAAGAAAAAAGAGGCGACCCGAGCCAGTCATGGCTCGGGTGGGTTTGGTTTACCATAGGTACTATTTTCAATGAGGCGCACAAGGATCGTGAGAAAACCCGAGTCATAACTGACTCGGCTCGCCTGAATGGATTGTTGGCATATTGAGAACTCAGGGATGCGAAATCAACCTCACTCGCAATGGCAGGTCATCGACGCAGCTGCGGAGCAGCGCGAGTCGGCCTGGAGTCTGGACCGGCAGGTTGAATTACGCACGTGGTTATTGATTGGGATCGCTATTGTTGGGTTGTGCGTCATCGGTATTCGCATCTCCCAGCTCAAAGCCTACCGGCAGCAGAGTTTTCTCGAAAACGCGAATCCGATTACCATTCGCGAAGAATCGATCCCGGCAGTCGATGGCCGGATTTTTTCCAGTGATGGCCAACTGCTCGCCTACGATGACGAACGCTTCAACGTCTCGGTCCATTACCGCTGGCTCGAAGATCCTCCCGATCCCCGCTGGCTGCGAAGTCAGGTCAAAACCCTGAAAAAACGCTCGCTCGAACTGAAAGAACTCTCCGACGACGCAGCCGAAGAACAAGTTCTGGAGTTACGTAAGAATCTCTGGCAGAAGCTGATCTTGGCTGGAAACATTACTCCCGAAGAGTTTGAAAAAACACGGAAGAAAATCCAGAAGCAGGTTGAAGGCATTGCCGAAGTCGTCGACCGTAACCAGCTGGAAAAGAAGCAGAAGAAAGATGCAGAACAGGAGGAACGCTCCGGCTCGTTTTCTTCATGGGACGATGTCTGGAAACTCGTCAAAAGCGAATTGACCGAACCGCCGTCGCGCGGTCGTCCGGATCCCATTGTGATCCGAGAAGAACTCGATTATCACCCGATCATACAGAACGTTTCGACGTCTGTGGTCGCAGAAATTGAATCGCATCCGTCAGAATATCCCGGGGTACGCATTGCCCCAAGCACGACGCGCATTTATCCCCGAGGAAATCTGGCCAGTCACATTATCGGTTTACGTAGCAGTCTGCGAGAAGATCAGATTCGCGAACGACGTGCAGAACTCGAAGGTCCTGACCCTCTTGCTTATCAGGCAGGGGATCGGCAGGGACGCTTTGGTGTCGAACGGAGTTATAATTCAATCCTCCGCGGACTTCCCGGCTCTCAGAAAGTGAGTCTGGCCCGGGCAGGCGATCTTATCAAAACGGAAAAAATCAGATCGAGTCAGTCAGGTAAACATCTCGTACTCTCCCTGCATAGTCAACTGCAGTTGGCTTCCGAAGAGATGCTTGATGAATTGATTTCTCCCGAACCGAGCCTCATACCTCCCTTACCCGATGGCCTGGTTGATCCCTCAGCCAAACAAACACAGGGTGGCTGTGTGCTGGTGATGAATATCTATTCGGGAGAACTGCTGGCAGCCGCTTCGAGTCCGCGTCCCGACCTGCAGAAACTGGCGATTGGTAGTTCTGATTATTGGCAGGAACTCAACTCCGATAAACGGGCGCCTTTGCTCTCGCGGGTGACACAGGTTCTACTGGCTCCCGGTTCGACCTTCAAACCGGTCACGGCGGTTGCCCTCTGTGAAACAGACGGAGTGCCCCAGGAGACGTTTCAGTGCCGAGGTTTTCTGGATGACCCGTTCAGTCATCGCTGTGCGATATTTCAGTCGTATGGCATCGGACATGAAGACATCACTCTGACAGACGCGATCGCCCAGTCCTGCAATGTTTACTTCTTTGCGGCTGCCCGTCGCATGGGATCTGCACCGCTGGTCACCTGGTGCGATCGTTTCGGATTCGGAAACACAACCGGAGTCGACCTTCCCTTCGAGCAATCGGGACACGTTCCTGCTCCTCGGGATAATCAGCCGGAGGGGAAGTATCAGTGGTATCCGGGAGACAATCTGGGGCTGGCGATCGGGCAGAGTTATTTGACCGTAACTCCCTTGCAGATGCTGACGATGACCGCCCTAATCGCAAATGGTGGTGAACTGGTCACGCCTCGTGTAGTCAGTCGGATCGCCTCAGGAGGCGAAAACTCTGAGAAACCCGACATCATCCCCCCTGTAAAGTCCAAACCAATTCCAATCTCTCCCGAGACTATCACAGCCATCCAATTGGGAATGAAAGAAGCGGTCGCGAGTCCAAAAGGGACGGCTCACAAAACGGCTTATCTGAAAGAGATTGCCATCGCAGGCAAAACCGGCACAGCTCAAACGGGAGGCAATCGCGACAGTCACGCCTGGTTTATCGGCTACGTCCCAGCAGACCGGCCTCAATATGCCTTTGTCATCATGCTGGAACACGGCGGCTCAGGCGGAGCCGATGCCGGACCGCTGGCAAAAAAACTGGTCCAAAGCCTGCTGGAACTTGGATTTGTTGAGCCGAAATGACAAACCCCTAAACGTCAATAAGCCGCATACTTTCGCATGCGGCTTATTAATTTGGTTTCGCGTGGAACAGGTTCCACGGTTCAACTAAGGAGCTTCTGAGCCGCCTTCAGCAGGAGCATCTCCGCCACCATCAGTTGTTGGTGGTGTTGCTGCTGGTTCTGAACCACCATCGCATCCGATGCTGGTTAAAGTCAGTGTGCAGCCGAACAGGACAGCCAAGCCCATTTTGCAAAGTTGTTTCATTTCAAACCCTCTCTGATGTATTAATCTTGACCCACGTGTCCGCTCATATCTTAGAAATGGACACTCCATCTCCTGAGCGAATGCATTTTTAACACTCCTGATAACGGAGTAATGCTGGTGAAGGTTCATTAGGACGTATCAAAATTAACATTTCAACTCTGAGAGGCCTTTAAATACTAATTTCAATGAACTTTTATGCATGGAAGCCGGACAAATCCCCTGAGAAAAAAAGAAATGACCCCGAAACCTGTAGCAGGCTGGGATCATTTCCTCGAGATCAGATTTCCAGAGTGTCCACTATTTGATGATCGTAGCATCTTCCGGAGCGATCAAAATTTCAACGGGTTTGGTTGCGACCGGTTTGCGGGAAAGATCCGACTCATCAATGCTGATTGAGATTTTGCCGTCCATCGCCTGCTCGGTCACGTCGATTGGTTTCTTGGCCGTTTGTTCGGGCAGTGGCTTGGCTTCGAGTGACTGTTCTGGAGACATTGTTGCAGGTTCACTGGCAGCTGGGCTCTCCTGAATTTTAGTCAATGTAGAAGCAGCAGGCAGCGGATTGATACTGGAAGGCTCCTGTTCTGGTCGAGGCCAGGCAACTCCATTCATACGTTCGCGGTACAAAACCAGTGCACTGACCGCATGATACAGCGGGCCACATTCAGCGGATTCATCGCGATATTTGATCAACTTCTCGCTGATATGCTGAATGCCCTGCTCAATCCATTTGTCATCCAGTTGAGTCTGGTCGGCTCCGACCACAATCCATTCCATCATATGACCGCTCGATGCAACCTGTTCGCTGAAGGATTTCGGATAGCCATAGCCTCGGAAGTAATTAGTGGGGAAGGAACCGTCTGGTCGTTGCAGCGATTTTGCAGCGACGAGGTAGCGTTTGATCTTCTGATCGGCTTGCAGCCAGACTCCACGAATTTCACCACCATTGCGGACGTGATTGTTTCGGGCAGCAGAAAGTGCATACAGATTGTGAGTTCCGCCGCAAGCTGCTTCGGTAACCTGGGTATTGATTTGATTCTGAACCAGTTTCTCCAGATTCCATGTTTCTCCGCGACGGGTCATCCAAGTGTCGTCTTCATCGAGATAGTGAGTCAGGAACCAGAGTGTCCATGTCAATTCTTCGCGAGGATTCAAATCCGCTTTTGCATTATCGATGATGTTCTGAATCGTGATCGGACCATCGTCTGTCATAAATGTGTGTTCGTAGGGGAAGTTGCACATCACCATCAATGCGAGGGATTGATTCGGGTGTCCTTCGAAGTGATAAGGCTTTGTGAACCGATGAGCCCGTCCGCCATGCACTGTTTTTTCAAACCAGGGCAGCCCGCGAAACTGAGGATTGGTTTGCGACAACCAGTCAGATGCAGGAACAAGGGTGCCGTTGTAGTCGACCAGAAAATCGTGACGATACGCATTCATTCCGTGATAAATTTGCCAGGGAGAATGCTCGTTGGCAATCAGGTAGCGTCTGCTCGAAACTTCAATCGCTTCGTCAACGAGTTTCAACAATTCCTGATTGCTGGAATGTGTTGTTTTCGGAATAATACGCGGAGACTGAATCACACCCTGCTGAGCAGGTGCGTAGTTAGGCTCTTTGAATTGCCCAAAAGTCAAATTTGCCGAAACAAAAACGGCCAAATACGTGCAACAGGCGAGATGCTTACTGATCATCGTCGAATGATTTCTCTCAACTGTGGATAATGAATGAGTGGCGAGCAGACAGCGGAACAGGAGACATTCCGTCTCGGCAAGATGTACTGCTTACATCGGTCGATGAAAGCCCTGAAGATGCCCAAAAAGTTTGACTGATTACAGTAATCGTTCAGGTCGACACCGCAGGCAAGGTTTCTCCGCATAAACGGAAAAGTCGACCTAATTTGCCGAGACGGTTGTACTATATTCCAGACCAGACCTTCTCCGGTAGATGAGTCTGATTAATCAGATTCCTTGCAACTTTTACGCATCATCGAGTGCAAGTTGACGCAACATTTTGCAGGATCTTTCATCGGGCACTGCCCGTTTGAATGGATTTATCTATCTTTTCTTAAACCGAAGCGTCAGCGAGGGGCACGCGTTGATGGTTGATGACGCTCTCTCTGCGTTGACGATATCTTGCATGAGAAGACATAAACTCTATGTGGATTTAAGTTCAAACGAATTATAGCTTGAACGCCGTCCCCTCGCTGACGCGTCGGGTCAAGATGATTAATGACAAAAAGCCCTGGCCATAATTATGGCCAGAGCTTTTCGTTCAGAGTCGGGAATCGCCGTAATACGGCTCTTCACGAGAAACTACATCAATGGGATACAAATTATTTGGTATCACCCTGATAGAAGAAATCGCTGGGACCTTTGTGCGTGTAGTACGGATACGTCACCACTCCACCCGGCTGATTTTGTTCCGGGTAGCACAAGCCACGTGGTTCCTGATAAGTGTACGTGTGATAGTTATACACGCCGCGATGCTGACGTCCGCCGTGATCCCAGCCCTGCTCCTGGTGAGAAGGGGGAGCATTGTGGAAGCCTGCATAAGGACCAGCCGGGCAGGGTTGTGTGTCAAAGCCGCCATAACCGGCATACGGGCTGCGGCCACGAGGTCCAGGCGCCATTCCAGGGCCCGGGAAGCCTGGATTCACAACTTGACCTTCGACACCCGAACGATAACGGTGCTGGGTGGTCATTTCGCCGTAAAGCTCGTTCTGAATCGCTCCTTTAACCTCTCCCTGAAGAGGGGGATCGACCCTGCCGACCTGCTGAATCTCGCCCTGAGTCGCTTTCCAGCCTTCCTCATGAACGAGCAGTTGAGCTTCCGGGCTTTGTCCCCGGACCGTTTGATTGTGCATTGAGCTGCAACCTGAACCCAGGCCAATCAGCAAACCAGCAGCGATTGTAGACTTCCATGTGTTTAGTCGCATTCGAGATTCCCCCACGCTCATCCCGCGTGTCTTCCCTCAAATCGAAGAAACCTCGACTTGTCGGGATTATAAGTAATAATCGGAACGGACAAATTGTCCGTATGTCATTCCGCAGAACGCAATTGTTTTGAGTAACGTCCCCATGAATTCTGGAAGTGATGAAAACAAATTGTGCACGCCTGCGAGTGTGCGGATTATTCGCCACCCCTCATACACAAAGTGGTTACACCACTAGACCTGATTCGTATATCGGCTAAAATGCCCGTCAGATTACGGAGAATCCGTGTAATTCCTGCGAACAACACGATTTGACTAACAGGACGCCGTTGCAGAAATTCTCCAGTCCCTGTAAATTCACACAGAAGTCAAATTTTTCGACTCATCACTATGATATTCTGCGTCTGACTTCAAAACATTGATCCTTCCAGATTGCATTGACATTTGAATACATGAGTGTCAAAAATCGATTTGCACACCGAGCAAATTGAATTAGCTCTCGATCTATTTTCGCCTGCCCGAGCACAAGGAGTGTGTCGTCGTGTTTATTTCTGCCTCGACCGGTTGTTATTCCCACCTGAAATTTGAAGATGCGTGTCAACAACTGGCCGATCTGGAATACGATCGCATCGAACTGACCCTGAGTGATCAGGGAGATGATTTTACGATTGCGAGTATCATCGAAGATCCCGATGCCGCAGTTTCCCGCTGTCGAAATGCCACTCGCCTTTCCATTTGCGCGATCAATATCACCAGCGAAATGAAACCGGACGAATTCCCCAGCCTGTTCAAATTCGCCAAGCTTCTGAAAATCACTCAGGTGACCATTCCCTCACTGGAGCTGGGAACACCTTTCAATGACGAAACCGATCGTCTCAAAAAACTTGTCACCCTGGCGACTCAGGATGGCATCCGACTCTCTTTAAAAACGCAAATCGGTCGCCTGACGGAAGACCCACACACAGCCACCGAACTTTGCGGAGCTGTCAAGGGACTGGGACTGACACTCGACCCGACCCATTATACGTGTGGCCCGCATCGTGAGCAGGATTACGACATCGTCTTCCCGTTCACAACTCATGTTCACTTCCGCGATTCCACTCCCGACCAGATGCAGGTCTCGGTTGGGTTGGGAGAAATCGATTACAGCCGCATTATCACCGGCCTCAAACGCTACGATTACCGCCGCGCCTTCAGCGTCGACATGATCCCCAGCCTGAGCGACCCCAATTCCCTCGGCCTGGAAATGCGTAAACTCCGCATGCTTCTCGAGTCGTTGCTGTAAGTAGTCAGGTTCGCATGGCGGACCCCACCTGGCAATTTATCTCATTTTCTTAACCCGAAGCGTCAGCGAGGGGCATGCGTTGCTGGTTTTTCGATGCCGTCCCCTCGCTGACGCTTCGGGTTAAGATGAGCATAACAAAAGCCGTCACAGTTTTGTGACGGCTTTTTTTATATGAACTTCACACCCAACTCAGATTATGCCTGAACGGGCATCGTCTCTTTAGGTGTAGGTTTTTTCGGATTGGCAAGTCTGAGTAAGACTGGGCTGGCGACGTAGATCGAACTGTAAGTACCGATTGCAACACCGGTGACCAGACAGAACGCGAAGCCGTGCAGGCCTTCACCTCCGAGAACATACAGAATCGCCACCACGATCAATGTCGTGAACGAGGTCAATAATGTTCGGGAGAGAGTTTGATTCAAACTGCGGTTAATAATGTCTTCGGTCAGTTCCGGATTCTTGCCTTTGACTTCGCGAATTCGGTCGAACACGACAATCGTATCGTTCAACGAGTAACCGATAATCGTCAGGAAGGCGGCGATCATCGGCAGATTAATCTTGAAGTCGACCAGTCCCAGAATTGGTCCCAGCGGAGTCGTACTCAACAGGGAAGCAATCGCAACCAGACCCAGCACGCAGAGAACGTCATGAATCAATGCAATAACAGCGGCCAGTCCATAAGCAATTTTCTGGAAGCGGAACCAGACATAACCGATGATGGCAGCCAGAGACAACAGGATCGCCATCAGAGCGGACATCTTGGCTTCGCCAGCGACCGCAGAACTGAACGTGTTAACTTCATCGAGCACCGGACGCTCGGCCATCATCTGCTGCATGTCAACCAGTGTTTGCCGAACCTGATCGGTTGGCAGTTCTTTGCGGACTTTCAACTCGGCCACCGAGAACCGCTTGACGGCACTGTCCTTGGCATCAAGCCCGGAACCTTCAGTTCCAGTTACTGTGAACAGACTTGCAAGGTTGTCTCCATCGACATTGTCGTTCCCAACAACTCCGGCGTAGGCCTCTTTGAATTCATCTTCGATAATCGTGGTTGTCACTTCATCACTGAAGGTCAGCTTGACCTGTGATCCACCTGCAAACAGATCTGCGTTGGCCCTGGCTGCAGTACCTTCCGCAGCCTCTTCCTCTGGTGCTGCGGGAATTGTGGCGATGTCGCCGAATTCCATGGAAACCTTGGTCAACTCATGACCGGAAGTCTCAAAGGCTTTGTTGACGAGTTTGCGAACTTCTGCGGTGTCTTCATTTTTGGTACGCAGGCGGAAGAATTTCTGCTCGGGTTCCCCTTCGACAATGCCAGGCACAATCAGCTGTTCAACGGTCATATCATTACCGAATTCGGCCTGCAGAGATTGGCGGGTCTCATCAATTCCTGGATCGTCCTGGAACTGGAAGGTCACCATTGAGCCCCCGGTGAAGTCGATATCGAGATTGTCACTCCCCCGTGAGAACAGAGCAGCCATGCCGCCAATGATCAAGGCAAGTGAAGCAATCGTCGCCAGTGCCTGTTTACCAACAAAGTTCCAGTTGGTGGTGGCGACCATGCTCTTACCGAGCATCGACTTAGCCGACAACCATTTCATTCGCTCAAACAGATCGAACATCAATCGCCCGAAATACAGGGCACTGAACATACTCATGATGATCCCGATGATCAGCAGAGCCGCGAAACCTTTGACCTGCTCGGTTCCCCGGGCATACAGGATGACCGCAGTGATCAGCGTTGTCAGGTTGGCATCGATAATTGTCGAGAAGGCTTTCGAGAAACCGTTATGTATCGACAGACGCAGGCTCGAACCTTTTTCCAGTTCTTCCCGCATACGTTCGAAGATCAGCACATTCGCATCGACCGCCATACCGATGGTCAGCACCAAACCAGCCAGACCAGGCAAGGTGAAAGTGGCATCGAACAACGCCATCGCCCCGAGAATCAACCCCACGTTGACGATCAATGACATATTGGCAATTAAGCCTGCCACCCAGTAATAAACGAACATGAAGGCCAGCACAGTGACGGCAGCCACGGTGATCGCCATCTTGCCTTTTTCCTGAACATCAACCCCTAAAAGCGGGCTGATTGTGTATTCGCTGATCGGCTCTTTAATCAGTGGCAGTTCCAAAGCTCCCGAGTTCAACACGCTGACCATCTCCGTGACTTCATCGTTGGTGAAGTCGCCGGTGATAATACCATCCTGAGCAATGACGGCATTAATGTTTGGGGCACTGTGGATTTTGCCATCCAGAATCGCAGCCAGTCGGTAGGTGTTACCATCTTTCTTGGGCTGATAGCGGTTTGTCAGATTCTGAAAGCGGAAACCACCTTGAGCATTGAAAGTAAAGCCAATCGAAATTCCCGAGTTGGGATCCATCGTCGGACGCGAGTTGACCAGAAAACTACCGTCGACGCGTTGTTCTGGTGGATCGAGAACAATCAGGAATTCGCGAATGGTTTGGCCATCGACTTCCCGTTCCCGCATCACATCGTTCGGTCCACCAGTGATATCTTTGAGTTCGCTTTGACCATCAGCCGTTTGAGTCCGAGCAACAGGCACCCATTGAGCTCGTTTTTCTGTGCCATCGTAAACGTCTTCACCAGATGCTTCTGCGCGAGCGATCAGAGATTGATGCTGATTATCGTGCCGTGAGGCCAGGATGCCGAATTCGAGGCTTCCCAGATTCGTGATCTGTTTTTTCATCGCCTGAACATAATCGGGATCTGCTCCCGGAATGATGATTTCAACGCGATCGTCGCCAACCTGTCGAACAGTTACTTCTTCGGTACCGGAAGGATTCACGCGGCGGGTAATTGCCCGCACCAGTTCATCCATCGACTGGCCGTTGACTTCTTTCCCGCTCTCTTCAGCCTGCTCGGTATCAGCCTGATAAACCAGATTCGTACCCCCAGCCAGGTCAATTCCCAGTCGGAAAGCATCGGAAAGTTTCTCGCCGTGTATCAACTGACTGGCAAACGGAGCCAGAAAGATGGCCAGCAAAACGAGCACGGTACTGAACCGGCCGGAGTCATCTTTCATTTTCGTTGCACGTGCAATGAATTGCCCCAAAATGATCGGGGCTACGAAAATTGCCAAAATCCACAGTATTACAATCCAAGCGGACATTCCGTCGTGTCTTTCGTTCTCGATCGATTACCAGACCCGACAGCCATCCGTCGGATTTTTTATTAAATGCACTTTTACTTCGACTTTGATCTCAGTCGCAATGTCAATTCTGCATTGCACGCAACTTATTGCCAGATGCAGACTTTATTAAGCTGGCTTTTCTTCGCCTTCAGTTTTCACAATCGACTCAATACTGCTTTTGCGAACGCGAATCCGGGTATTCTCATCGACCCGCAGAGTGACCTGCGTTCCATCAGCTGAGAAACCTGTCACCGTTCCAAAAACACCGCCAATCGTGACGACCTGATCGTTTTTCTTTAAATTCGACAGGAAATCCTGACGGCCTTTTCGCTCTTTATTCTGCGGCAGCATCACTAATACGACATAAATCGCAATCATGACCATCACAGGCACGCCGAACACATCGAATAGACCCGGCTGCTCAGCAGCTCCCCCGCCTTCGGCTGCTTCTTGAGCCAGCAGGCAGATTTGATGCAAAATTTGCGTGGAAAAAGCCATAAAAATCTTCCCGGAAATCGCGATTCGATTCCCTCAGTACGTCATACATTGAGTTCAAATGGGCTGAAAATGCCGTAAATCAGGCGAAAATACCGCAATTTCACAGCAAAGAATTGCGTATATTAGGGATCGCTGCCCCAACGGGCAAGTTGATCCGCCCGAAACTCCGCACTCCGATTCTCAAAAATTGCCTGACGCATCTCCCGAACCAGATTTTCATAGAAGGCAATATTGTGCCAGGAGAGCAAAATCGCCCCCAGCATTTCCTTGGCCACAAACAGATGCCGGAGGTATCCCCTGGAATAAATCCGCCCCACTTCGGAAGGCCCATCCGGATCGAGCGGCGTCACATCCCGCTGATATTTGGCATTCCTAATTTTCACCGGACCATTCGAAGTGAACGCCATCGCGTTGCGTCCGTTGCGGGTTGGCATCACACAGTCAAACAAGTCTACTCCCCGAATAATTGACTCCAGCAAATCGACCGGCTTGCCTACACCCATTAAATAGCGAGGTTTTTCGACCGGCAGAAAGGGTGTTGTGAAGTCCAGGGTTTTGTACATATCGTTGGGATCTTCCCCCACGCTCAACCCGCCGATGGCATAGCCTGGGAAATCGAGTGGCAGTAATCCCTCAGCCGACTCCTCCCTTAAATGAGGATCGATTCCCCCTTGGACAATTCCGAACAATGCCTGGTCATCCCGCTTTTGAGCATCCCGACACCGAGCCGCCCAGGCCGTTGTTCGCTGAACCGCTGCACGGAGCCGATCCTGACCGACGTCGTGTGGCGGACATTCATCCAGACACATAATACAGTCTGCTCCCAGCTGTTCCTGAATCCGAATCGCCTTTTCGGGCGAGAGTTCCAGCAGACTTCCATCAATATGTGAGCGAAACACGACCTGATCGTCCGTCAGTTTCGAGAGTTTTGCCAGACTGAAGACCTGAAAACCGCCTGAATCGGTCAAAATCGGTCCCGACCAGTTCATGAACTGATGCAGTCCACCCAGTTCTTCGACCACATCTGCCCCCGGTCGCAATGCCAGATGATAGGTATTCGACAGCACCATCTGAGCCCCGGCTGCCTTCAATTGCTCAGGCAGCAATCCTTTGACAGTGCCGAGAGTCCCGACGGGCATGAAAGCCGGCGTATCGACAATTCCATGCGGCGTATGCCACTGACCAGCCCGTGCTCCGGTGTTGGGATCGGTATGTTGCAGTTCAAATCGAAATGAGGCCACGTGGTTTGCTTTCTTGTACGTCATATTGTGCCCAGGGATGGATTTGAGGCTGAGTCTAAAATAATTTCGCCATAGAGAACACAGAGTTCAGCGAGAAGTAGTGAAATACATTCTTATCTTAAAAACTCTGAGTCCTCTGCGATTTTAGCTTCACACCATGCAAACCCTATCATTACAGGCACTTGACGGAGACCAGAATTGATCAAGTCGTGAACTGTGTCAAAACTGAATAGCGAGTTGAGTTCCGTAGATTGGGTTAGCCGAACGCGAAACCCAAAGTCTGCAAAGTCAAACCGGCTTCAATGCGAATGCGATAATTGTTGGATTACGCTTCGTGCTTGTAAGCAGGAATCAATCCGTTTTTGGTTTGAGGTAATTTGGTGTGTAAAGCCCTAGTTTTGAGGTCCAGAAGTGGGCGACGGCTCCGAGGGTTTTAAGGCCGTAGGTAGTGCTGCGGCGGAAGTTGATACTGGAGGCTTCGTCGAAGTAGCGGACCGGGACAGGGATGTCGCCGAGTTTGAAGCCGAATTTGACGGCTTGCACGAGGAACTGGGAATCGAAGACGAAATCTTCGGAGTTGCGATCCCAGGGGATGGTTTCGAGCAGTTCGCGTGAATAGGCACGAAAGCCGGAATGGAAGTCCCCGAGGTTCTGGCCGAGGCCGACGTTCTCAATCGTGGTGAGAATCCGATTGGCAATATATTTGTAGCGGGGCATACCGCCAGCAAGGGCTTCGCCTCGGCTGCGGATGCGGGAGCCGAGGATGCAGTCGCAGATGCCCAGATGAATGATTTGGGCAGCCTGCGGGATGACGCGACTGTCGTATTGATAGTCCGGATGAATCATGACGATGATGTCTGCATCGGTCTGAAGAGCGGCTTCATAACAGGACTTCTGATTCCCGCCGTAGCCACGATTATTTGTATGTTCGATAACGGTCAAGCCGAGGTGTTTTGCGATTTCGACGGTGTTATCGGAACTGCAATCGTCGACAAGGATCACTTCCTGGACGGAGCCTGTGGGAATGTCCTGCAGAGTGCGTTCTAGGGTGGCTGCCGCGTTGTATGCGGGCATCACAGCGACGATTCTGGGTTTTGCTTCCGGTTGGTTTTGAGTCGTTTCCATGCCGAACATGGTAGCCAAATTCCGCTGCAGTGTAGAGGGATCGGTGAGGGAATCTGGATTGATTTGTTCGGTGATCATGGGAATGGCTTTAGATTTGAGTTGTCGTGATGTTTGCAGGGATCGGTGCATCATTCCTCTAAACAAAGGCGAGCCGTCGCGGTAATGCGACGGGTGGAGTCGAGTGATTTGCGACGTACAGAATTACTGATAAAACATGATTAACTATTACGTATTCGAGCCATGACTGGCCCGTCTCGGCTGATCGTTAATGACCGATGCGTGCAGGTTCCTGCTTGTTGGCACCGGCGTGCCGGACTGCATTTCGTCCGTCGCGTTTGGCCTGATAGAGGGCTTCATCGGCGGCTTCGATAAGTCCTTCGACAGTGGTGGCGTGCTGCGGATAGCAGGAGACGCCAGAGCTGACACTGATATCGATGCGCTGTCCGCCGTGCAGGATGACCATTTCGCAGGCTGCGGCTCGAATCGATTCGGCTATACGGACGGCTCCATCGACGCCAATACCAGGAAGTACGAGGGCCATCTCTTCGCCACCGTAGCGAGCGACGAGGGGATTATCGGAGGGGCGAACTTTTTTCACTTCTTCCTCGAGCAGGCGGGCGAACTGGCGGAGAACTTCATCGCCTGCCTGATGACCGTAGTGGTCGTTGACGTGCTTGAAGTGGTCGAGGTCGAGCAGGCAGAGTGAACATGGTTTGCCGGTTCGTTGGGACTGTCCAAGTTCGCCGACAATCCGTTCATCGAAGGTGCGTCGGTTGGCCAGTTCGGTGAGTCCATCGAGGCTGGCTTTTCGTTCCACGGCTGCCCGGTCGAGAACACGAGTTAAGGTTTCGGCGAGGAAATCGCCTGACCATTCGGCCAGAGAAATATGAGCACGCGAATAGACGCCGTCGTCTTTGCGGGTCATGCAGAGGATGCCCATCATCGATTCTCCCTGGTACAGGGGCACAGTCAGGGCTCGGCTCATGAGGCTGTTGACTTCGGCTTCGCGGAGATCAGCGACGTTCATACTGCCGGTGATGCCTGTTGATTTAGCCCATTTTGCGATCCGGATTTCGTGATCCTGCCAGATCGATTCGACTCCGGCCTGCATTTTAATGCCATGGCGATTGACAACACGCACGGGAGTTTCTGGATTATTCGAGAAGAGCAGCAGAGCTCCGCGGTCCGCTTCGACGAGCACACTCAACTGGCGAAGGAATTCTTCGAGCATCTTTGTGGGGAGGTCGTGGAATTCATCGGCGATGGCACGCAGTGCCAGCTTTTCCTGAGTCAGCTTGAGGAGCTGCTGCTGATCGAGCGTATTCATTCGGTGTCGCAGCGATGGCGTAATTCTTTTGAGGAGTCGACCGACCATTTCCTGCTGAAGTTCGAGATCGGTTCCGACAGGAAACAGATGTGTGGAAACGACGACGCCGTACATTTCCTTGTCATCAGCAACGGGCAGGAGGTGCAGTTCGCTAATTTTGTTTCGTTCTGTACCGTTTAATAAGGTGACAAATCGCGAGTTGAACAATTCGGAATCTGAAATTCGGCAAACACCTTCCTGCATCACCTGATTGAGCCATTTTTCTTCGAGCGTGAGAATGGTGATTGTATGTTTGGAGATCCCTCGTTGAGTATAAATATTGAGCTGTTTGTTTTCGTAGGAGAAGAAGATTGCGAAGCCGGCATCGGAGTGCGGCACGAGTTTTTTGAGAAGAACATCGATAGTGCGGTTCGAATCATTTTCCGCAAAGATATCGGCCATGGCGCTGTTCTCGACAAATGCCAGTGATTTTTCCTGGCGTAACCGTCGGAGTTTAACTCGCATACGGTCGAGTTCTTCGAGAATCTTGTCTTCTTTGAGTTTGAAATGTGCCCGATGATAATGATACAGAGCGTACTGCAGTGCGCCAGCCAAAATCAGGACGATGAGGAGTCCAAATTTTTCAGCGTGTGCAGCGATTTGCCACAACCAGTCTGATAAAGCACTGATTCCCAAGGGTTCGCTCTTTCCTCTGTGTTTCCGTCCGGCACTAAGTCGTTCGACGCATGACTTAATGTTCGTCTCTCCTGGCCACTATTTGCCACCAAGCAGCTTTTGAGTGTCCCAAGCCATCTCGTACTCGAAACTGGCTGTCTATCAAAACTAGCATGAGTTTTCCGGTCTTGTTGGAATTTGATCCAGAAAAACAAAAAGTTATCGATGTTCGTTCAGTGCTAACAATTGGCATCATCGTTACAGAACCTATAATGCGAACTTATTGAGAGTTGAATGGCGAGTGTTGAGGGGCTCGTCTGAAGAAAGATTCGAGGCGAGAGTCTTTTGTCGCGACAGCTGAAATCCTCTTAACCTTTATGTCATCAAACTTAACCACCATTCGCCTCTGGCCACTCAACACAGCCATTAACCCGGAACAACACGATGATCGACCAGGATCCAACAGCTAACTTACCACTCGATGAAGCATTCGAAAAAAATGGACTCCAGCTTCGTTACCCCGGTTTCTGGCAACTCGAATATACCGAAGAAGGGGAAACGTCCTCCGTTACCATACTGACAGAAACGACAGCCTTTTGGATGGTTTCGATTGTCCCCGGGACCGCGACAGCCGACGAAGTACTCGATGCGGCTCTGGAATCCTATCAGGAGGAATATGACGAATTTGATGTCTACGAGCGTAAAATGGACAAGTCCAACTCCTGGATGACTCAGGAACTCGAAGTCGTCTGCCACGACTTAATCACCAACGTGGCCCTCAATGCCATCGAACTGGAAGAATGCAGCCTGTTTGTACTGTATCAGGGAGAAGACGCTGACCTGGATGAAAAGCGGTCGACATTTGATGTAATCACCGGGAGCCTGCGCGTCATTCCCGAGGAGATTGGGGGGTAGTCTTTCGTTTTGCAGGGCCCCCAACGCTTCGATCGCGAATGTAAAGCGGACGATATCGAGAATTAACTGACGGGCAGGTACCAGGGCGATCACATGATGGGAACCGGTTGCGAGTTTCTCCGTTTGTAAGGACGGGCGACCTCCCAAAGCCGAAATCATGACACTCGTCAAAACGAGCATTCCCAGTCCTCCGAGCTGGATGAGCATAAGAATGACGGCTTGTCCGAGTGGCGTAAAATATGTCGCCGTATCGACAACGATTAAGCCGGTCACGCAGACGGCACTGGTCGAGGTGAAAACCGCATCGGTCCAGCCGAGTCCCTCACCACGATACAATCCGGGGAAGAATTTCAGCATCAGGGTTCCGAATGCGATCAGAACCAGAAATGAAATTACGAACAGCTCAGCCGGTGCAATTGCACGAACCCAAAGCGGAGGCCTGGGGAATTCACGAGATGAAGAACCCCCTCTGGCTGCCCCCTGTCTTTGCAATGAATTCACGCATTACTCCCCAAAACCTCTTCATGCTCAGAGCCATAATCGAACCCGATCATGTCCTCTTCACGGGTGAAATGCGGTGAGCGAAGTCGTGTCAAGCAAGGCACCACTCTCATGGGGTTGATCATTCGGCTGATCTGAGTTTAAAACGCCTGACAATATTCAAGAACGAAATTCTATCAATAGCGACTCGCAAAGGGGGGAGGGGGCGCTCTCGAAGAGAAGCCCCCGAATCGTAATTTCTCCGGGGGCTTCCGCTAAAGCGGAGCGCCCCCGCCACCCCTTTATGAGTTGTTTTGATTTTGTTTTCAGGCGTTCTTAAGAGAACTTACTCCACTATCCATTCTTCAATAATCTCGAAATGGTCCTCTTGGTTCAGCCGCTTCCATCTCTTCGAGCCAGCGTTGATATCGCTGCTGGATCTGTTTCAGAAGTTCGGGGTGAGTTTCGGAAAGATCGTTTTTCTCACTGAGGTCATTAGCCAGGTTATAGAGTCCGCCTTGATTGTCGCTCTGGACAACCCATTTGTAATCTCCCACACGAGCCGCGATCTGATTGCGGCGTTTCCAGAACATTTCCTGTCGTGGAGATGAAGTTGCGTTCCGCAGCGTTGGCCACCAGTTGAAACCATCCAGCGTCAAATCCGCGGGGATACTAGTTCCGGTCGCAATGGCCAGGCTTGGCAATAATTCCAGCGAAGTCAGAAACTCATCATTCACTTCGGCCATGGGAATATCCCCATCAGGCCAGCTGATGATGCAGGGGACCCGGACTCCGCCTTCCCACATTTGGGATTTGTGACCACGAAGTGGAGAGTTATCGGCTCCCCCGCTGCCGCCATTGTCTGAGAAGAAAATGACGATGGTGTTATCGAGTTTCCCTTGCTGTTCGAGTTTGTCGAGAACTTTACCAATGCTCGCATCCATGCAGGTCACTGCGGCTCGATAATCCCGCTGTCGGGCTTTTTGCGTGGTGACCAGAGCCGGGTTTCCATATCGATACGAATTGGTCGGTTTTACTTCCTCTTCGACTGGCGGATACATCTGCTTGAATTCTTCGGGAGCCTGAACACTCGAACGAATCTCCGGTTCCAATGCAGAGGACGAGTGGGGTGCATTGAACGGCAGATACAGAAAAAACGGTTGCTCTTCGGAAACACGATCCAGAAACTTCAATGCCTCGCGTTCAAACAGGTAAGTGCAATAGGTCCCCTTGTCATCTTCGGTCGGCTCAAGATTATGAAACATACTCGGTACGCCGTAACGCTCGTGCGTGTAATAGTCGATGCCGGTGTTAACGAAACCGTAAAAGTCGTCGAAGCCGCGGGAAGTTGGCAGATAGCGTTTGAGCGAACCGAGATCCCACTTCCCATAGATCGCCGAGGCATATCCACTTTTTTGTAAGAGAGCGGGAATGATGATTTCCTGTTGATCCATCCCGCCAATCCGCTCGAAGGTCGCATCGTATTCGCCCGGCTTGTATTTGTAGCCGTAGTCGGGAGCTTCGTTGCGAATCATATCGTAGACGCCATTCCGCTGAGGATAGCGGCCTGTCAGTAAGCCCGAGCGTGAAGGAGTACAAGCAGGCCAGGTGACGTAGAAATTAGTCAGCCGTGTTCCTGACCGAGCGATTCGATCCAAAGCCGGCGTGATCAAATCGTTATTCAAAACGCCGAGATCATTATAACCCTGATCGTCGGAAACGATCAGCAGGATGTTCGGCTTGCTGGAGTTCTCATTGTTTCCCTGTGAGTATGCCTGTGCAGACATCCCAATCACAAACAGTATGGCTGCACACGAACTGCGATACATCCTGCTCTCCCCCTGAAGTCACATCGGAATTGATGGTTCAATGGTAATGGGTCGGGCCGCAACATTTAAACTCATCAGTGAACATAAACCCTATTGCAATTGGAAACTGGATTTCCTGTATCATATTGAAGAGGACCTCCTGGGTGGATTATTTTCTGGTTTCCATTGAGAACGCGGTACAGTATCAAACAAAAAGAGGGATGCTCATGATGAGCATCCCTCTTTTGAATTTGTCAGCAATGGCAAGCTGGATTACTTTTCAGCAACCTGGATCGGCATTGGAGGAACAAGATCGTTCAATTGAGCTGGGGTGTAACGTGCAACAGTTGGAATACTGTAGCGTGCGTTTCGGACAACTCGAGTTGGAGCTTTCGTCACAGACCAGCTGATCTGAGAGTCATCCACTGCGACGGGAGCAGGAATAAGATCCAGGCGTGGAGCTCGGAATTCTTCCAGCTGAGTCGGTTCAGGATTCGCCTGTTCCACAGGAACCATGGGAGCTGAGGGCAGTTTAAGAGATTCCCGACTGCTGTTGTTGAATCCTTCGAACTTGGGAGCGTTTGTATCTTCCGATTTCTTTTCCTGCTCCGGCATTTCAAACCCATTCTCATTGTTTGAGGGTTCATAATTCGGTTTGCTGTCTGAGCTTTCACCAGCGTTAGGATTCACTGTTGGCTCGGTCGACTTGAAAGTTGTTGTTGGTGTCGGCGAGTTATTCGACTGCGGTGTTGAAGTTGTCCCTGCCGCAGGTGTCAAACCGGAGTTGCAATCGCCACTGGCACAGTTGCTGCAGCCATTGGATGCACAGCCGTAACCGCAAGAGTTGCAACCACTATTACATGTATTACAGGTGCCGCAGTTATTGCAGGAAGAGCCATAATAAGATGAGTATCCAGCGTAATATGGCGTATAGCCCGCATAGTATGGTGAATAACTGGTGGTGTATCCATAGCTAGACGTTGTACCGCAACAGGAATTGCCACCGTAGTTTGCAGTCGTCCCACAGCAGGCGTTGCCGCCGTATCTGGCACCGTAATTAGCGCCGTACCCGTAGGTTGGGCGAGCGGCGAATGTCGAACCGACAGGTCCGAAAATCGCGTTGTAGGTCCAGGGAATGATCCCCGCTTCAGCCGTTGCGGTGGTCGTTACAGCCAGAAGTCCGCAAACTCCCAGCATCATCAATCGGTTCATGCTCTTAGTCATGGGTTCCTCTCAGTCGTGAAGAATTCTCAGGTGTGGATCACTTTCCTCATGAAAGAGCCTGATGAAACCCGGTTTCATCATTTACTCATTTTCAGAATTTCCCGGGACTTGATACAAATCGGGAAATCTGAGCTGTTTCAGCCTCTTGCCGGAACAATTAAAGTTGAAGTCGTTTTAAACGGTATTTTCTCTATTCGTTGTACACCTTCTAAATTGGAAAAGTCAATCATTAACTATGGACTTGCCCAAAACTGACCCTGAAATCGAAAAAAGGTTCCGATTATACAATCCGGAGAACCGGCCCATCGCTGGTAAACTGCAACGATTGACCGGAGGTTTCAGTGGAGCAGATGTCTACTGTTTTGAGGCATTGTCCGGTAATTATGTGCTTCGTCTCTGGCCTGCAAACTTCAATAGTCCAAATCGAATTCAGGAACTGGGACTGTTTGCAGAGTTTTTGAATCACAACATTTCGACTCCAATCGCTGGTTCCCTGCGAAATTTGCAGGATCAGTTTTATTTCCGTTGGGATGATCGACTTGCTCAAATCGAGCCCTTTCTGGCTGGTCAGCCAATCGATTCACAATCTCCTTCTCAAGATCAAATCGATTCCGCCATGAAATCCCTGGCGGAATGTCATTTGGTTTGTGCAAACTATATGCCGTTAGCGATTTCACAGCCTAGAATCCTGCAGGCAGGCTGGGGGAGTTCAGAATCACTCCAGCTTCGCTTAAGACTGTTGAATAAGAGAAATAATGAGTTTGAGGACTTATTTCTCTCTCACAACAACGGATTAAAATTCGACGAGAAATTTCCACAACTGGTCGATCAGCTGTCACTGCAATTGCAACTTTGGAAGCCAATTGTCTTGCAAAATTTACAAACGCAGGCTCGGCAGCTACGTCCGGTTCTACCGGTTTTTCGGGATGTATGGCGCGAGCATCTGCTGTTCGTTGATGGGCAAGTCAGCGGCATCATCGACATCAATGCGTCTGCCACCGACAGTGTCGCCTGCGACCTGACGCGATATCTCGGAAGCGTGTTGGGCAATGATAGCGAAGGCTGGCGAGCGGCATTGCAGGCGTACCAAACCGTGCGACCGTTACAACCTGTCGAAAGGGAGAGTTTACTCACCTTTGATTTGAGCAACCTGCTCCTGAGCAGTGTGGGTTGTCTGGAACGTTGCTTGATCGCAACAGAAGAATCGACCAGGGCATCATTGCTGAAACGTCTGAAAAGTTATGTGGATCGCTTGCAAAGTTACCATCAATTGCAGCTGTGAAGGTTTGCAGATTTGATCTGGCACCGCCTTGACGAAAATATCTTTACAAGCACGAAGCGCAAGCGAGTGAGTGAGTGAGTGAGTCACATAGCAATTGAATTCACTCACTCACTCGCTTGCGCTTCGTGCTTGTATGGTGATATCTGACCTCACCAATAAAACAAGACGCACAAACTCGAAAGTTCGTGCGTCTTATTGATTTGAGCCAATTGATATTACGGGAACAGGAAGAACAAGCCCGTATAGACTTCAGCTGTAACGAAAGCCGCTCCCAGGCTGAGGGGAATCTGGTGATACAATTGTGGGGCACAAACATCGCCCGGACGATAGTAGCCAAGCGGATAAACACATTTGGCAACCGGATTAATTGCCATCTGATAAGGTAAGCCGAGCAACTGGGCATTAAATCTTGCAACAGAGACGACGGGTTGAATCAGAGGGTGATGCAACTGTCCATATCGTTCGGCGCGTGGATCCTCGAAATAGAGCGGATAGTAGTGCGTATTGGTGGCACACCAGTGATATTGCAGATGTGCAAAATTCCGGCTCGTGCTGCGATCGTGATTTGGTAAATCGGACATCTCGGGACATTTCGACTGCGTCGAATTTCCTGTGGCAACAAAACCTTCCGGCAATGGACACAAGTGTCGACCGGGATCTTCCTTGCGGAGTTGCCGATCGGGTTCATAACTCACGAACGGAGAAATCTCTCGCATCGATTTGATTTCTCCATGGAATTCATTGATCGGCTCTTTCAAGTTGTATTCCTGCTCGAAATTCTGATCACTTTGCAATGTACTGGAAATCGATCTCGCGGGGATTTCTTTCTTTCTGGAAGGACTCTTAATATACTCGTCAACCAGATTCGATTCCGCCGGAAACAGAGGCCTAACTTCGGCTGTTTTGCGAGTAGCCGAGCGTGAGGTCCCTGCAGGTTGAGAAGGAATGACCGGCGCGGTCGTTTCAGGATCGACCTTGACGCTCGGTCCCTGCTGATCGAACTGGAATGCTTCCTGAAATACTACGGGAGGAGCAGGTGCAGGTTTATCGTCGGCTGGCAATGGTAAAGCCGGTAGTGGTAATAATGGTGGAGCCATGACCGGTGGGTTCACATTCCTTGGTGGAGCCTGAGGTGGTCTCTCTACAGGTTGAGATGGCAACGACTTTGGAGCCCCATACCAACGACCCGATTCGATTTCGAGTTTCATTGGCGGACGGTCAGAAGACGAATGCGGTAATGTTCGCGGTGGCAACTCTGCGACATCGGTCGATGGAAGTGGATACGACTTGACAGTCTCATTAGGAAGTGAGTCTTCAGTCGCTTCTTCAGTCTCATCGACTTCTTCATCACCCCGACGACGGTCACGACGTTCGGCTCGATCTTCCCGTCGTTCCGACATTTTTTCACGTAGCGAAGACCAGCGGCTTTCTGCCGAACGCTCTCGCAATCGCTGCAGTGGACCTTCTCCAGCGGTCAGCCCTTTAGACAACCAGAGCGTAAGGACGAGCAGGAGACATCCCAGCGCAATCCAGCGTGGATTAATGGCTTTCGCCGGGCGAATGCTCGGCTGTGTAGTTTGGTGCTTCTTGCGTGATTGCGATGTCATGCGGATGGTTCTCCCTTACCGTCGCCGCCGAAATTTTGATGAACTTCGCTTCAGTGCGAAGCCCTTCAATCGATTGCACACCGAGATATCCCATCCCGGCTCGCAATCCCCCAACAAGTTGATACAGGAAGTGACTCAAATGCCCTTTATAGGCGACACGTCCCTCAACTCCTTCGGGCACCAGTTTTTTGGTGGACTTCTTCTTCCCGTCTTCATCGACCAGCGACTGGCGATACCGATCGCTGCTTCCCTTAACCATCGCGCCCATCGAGCCCATACCGCGATATTTTTTGAAGGATCGGCCTTGATATAAAATCAATTCGCCCGGACTTTCATCCAGACCAGCCAGTAATCCCCCCAGCATTACGCAGTGGGCTCCCGAGGCAATCGCCTTGGAAATGTCTCCGCTGTATCGAATTCCCCCGTCACCAATAATAGGAACTTCCGTCCCTGCTACAGCCTTGGCGGCTTCACTGATCGCTGTCAGTTGTGGCATGCCAACGCCGGAAATGATGCGTGTTGTACAAATACTGCCCGGCCCGATTCCGACTTTCACGGCATCGACCCCGGCATCCATCAAGGCTTTCGCCCCGTCAGCGGTGGCAATGTTTCCCGCAATGACATCAATTTGCCATTGCCGTTTGATCTCGCGGACTGTTTCCATCACATTGGCAGAATGGCCATGTGCAGAATCGACAACGAGAACATCCACCCCTTTTTCGATGAGCGATTCAACGCGCTCATAATCGTAAACCCCAACCGCAGCACCGACTCGCAACCTTCCACGAGAGTCTTTCGAAGCTCGCGGGTATTGCAGATTTTTGTCGATATCCTTGATCGTGATTAATCCCCTTAACTGGTATCGGTCATTCACGAGTAAAAGTTTCTCAACTTTATTTTCCCGTAATATCCGTTCTGCTTCCTTCAAATCTGTGGTTTCTGGTGCTGTAATCAGCTTTTCTTTGGTCATGACCTCGGAGATTCGGGTCTCATCGGACTCTAAAAATCGTAGGTCCCGGCGTGTCAAAATCCCCTTCAATTGCCCATTTTCCGTGATCGGGACGCCACCGACGTTCCGTTCGTCCATCAATTTGCGGGCCTGAGCGACCGATGCATCCGGCGGAAGGGTGACTGGATCGACAATGACACCATGTTCGGAACGCTTCACGCTTTCGACTTCCAGGGCCTGTTGCTCGGGATTCATATTCTTATGGATGATCCCCATGCCCCCTTCCTGAGCCATCGCAATCGCCATTTCGCTCTCGGTGACGGTATCCATCGGGCTGGAAATAATGGGGACGTTCAGGGTGATATTTCGCGTCAATTTCGTGCTGATATCGACCTGATCGGGCATCACTTCACTGTAAGCCGGAACCAGCAAAACGTCGTCGAATGTCAAACCTTCTGTGAGAATACGATCCTGCATCTGTCTATCTTCCCGTGATCAATAAGCCTGTGTGTGTCTTGTTTTGATTATATTGGACTTACATTCCTCTCCTTCTCCCTGGGGAGAAGGTGGCCAAAGGCCGGATAAGGGGAGGCTTCGACGCTCTCATGATGAATCACACCGTTTCCCCTTACCCTGGTCCTCTCCCTGAAGAGGAGAGAACTTTGAGGTTACAATTCTTTGTTATGATTTCTCTTGCACTTTGTGATATATCGCATTCGCCAGCTCCACCAGCGTTTTCGGTGGCAATTCTTCGGCTCGGGCCATTTCGCCCAGTTTCATTTCCTGCAGAATGTCATCGATCACCGGTTTCTCGATTTGCTTGCTGTACATGCCCACAAGCACACTGCGGAGCATTTTTCGGCGTTGATGAAATAACCGTCGCAGAAAATCCTGAAAGAAGGGACGATCGGCAATCGTATCTCGTCCCCGAGGATTCGGCACCAGTTGCATGATGGCCGAGTTCACTTTGGGCCGGGGCCAGAAAACCGAAGGAGGCAATCGCTTGAGCAGTTTCACATAACATTGAGACTGCAACCAAACCGACAACGCTCCGTATGTACTCTTTTTCGGTCGAGCCTGCATTCGCAAGCCGAGTTCGAGCTGAATCGTGACCACCATCCGCTCCCACGGCAGGTCCGTCACCACCAGATTCGAAACAATCGGTGTCGCAATATTGTACGGAAGATTCGCCACCAGCTTGAGCCGACGCCGGGGATCGACACTGAGCTGCTTCTCGATTTCCGCGAGAACTTCATCCGCAAAGCGGTTTTTATTATGAAGAGCATCCTGCCGCATCAAAGTGAGATTTTCGCGATCTCCCAGTTGAGCAGAAGCCAGAGCGTGCATGTTCCGGTCGAGTTCGACGGAAATCACATGGGCCGCATCGTAGGTCATGAAAGCGGTCATGCCTCCCGTGCCGGTGCCAACTTCGAGGATGACATCATCCGAGCCGATATGGGCCTGCTCGACGACATATTCCACGATATTCAAATCGATGAGATAATTCTGGCCGAGATTCGTCCGCGGGTTGATTCCGTGCTGGAATAACAACTCCTGCAGATGTGTTTTAGTCTGGCGTAAGGCCTCGTTCATAGGGATAGCTGCATGTGTAAATCAGTAAGCGGGAGAACCTGTCGTTCTGTGATTTACTCAAGGATAATACGAAGCTGAGAGCAAAATGGGTAGTGCTGAGGGGTTTGGAAATCGGGATTTGCAGGGAATTGGAATTTCCTCAGAAAACTACTCCTGAAAATTTTCCTGAACGTAAGCATTTCATTCATCTCACGATAGGAAGTTTACGTTCATCACTTCACACGATCTCATAAATAACGACTTACTATTCCGTGGAGAGAGAAATGTTCGGATTGATTATTGGAGCAGGCATCTTAGGCATTGTCATTGCGGCCATGGAAGATTGGGACTTTCCTGGCTGGTTCACCTCTGGAATTTGCGTTTTGTCTGCCCTCGTACCTGCCGCAATTGTCAATGCGATCATCGGACCCGAATTCTTTTTTGTTGGCCTGGCTGTCGGAGCCGCAGTTGCTGGTCTGGTTATATCTGCCATGTGTGGAATGAGTTTCCAGAGAGCTTACACCGCTGCTGCAATCTATTTGGGGATTCATATCGCTCTCGTTTTCATGATTCAACTCATGATGTCATAATTTCTTTCACTCTACGAATCCCTCTTTACTGGCAAGTCAACATCTATGGTCAACAAAATCATCTGGGTTACCTCCGCTGCAATATTCTCACTGATCGGAATGTGGTCGACATATCTATGTGATTCCGAATACACGATTCTCGGGACAGTGGTCGGGCTTCTGGCAGGTCTGTGTGTCGCCACAATTGCTCTGGCAGGTGAGAAAACGTAGTGATGCTGTCGCTTCCCGTGGGATTCCCTCCGCTCTTCGAATTCTGAAAATTGGGCGACTTCTCAAATTTTCTTACGTGAATACGTCAAGATGTGTTGACGGATCCTTAGTCAATCGCGTTAGAATGCGTCAATCACAGCACGGTGATCGCATAAGCTCGGCTTGCTTCGGCAAGCGCTGTGGGGTTACCCCATGGTCGAATGATTGTTGACATTTCGATAGGAATGAAGCCGTGGCTTGGACGACAAGCCACAGCTTCATTCGCGACAGGATCGGTTATCCGCCGCCGTGCTGTGATTGTTTTACTTTTCCCGGGACGCCAGTCGATATCAGTGCGTTTATCTCAGTAAGCTCTACGGAATCTTCGGTCTTGCAACTTCATTCACATCTACTGCTTGTCAGCAATACCGTTAGTCAACGACCTGCTTATGCGCTTTCTTGAATTCCTGAAGCGATTGTTTTTCGGAGGTTCGGCTCAATCCACAGCCGACAAATACTCCCGCACGCCCGATGATACACGCTTTCAAAGCACACTTGCGCCCACTGAACCGGAAACTCACCCTGAGTCACAAATCAGTGATCACGTAAAACGTGAGCAGCACTGGCCAGTCCTCGTACCGCTTCGTCGAAAACGTATCCGGCAAACAACTCACAATGGCGAAGAAACCGCTGGACCCAAGAAGTATGCCTTGGCGTTGCCGTATATCATGTCTCCAGATTCCTATCTGGATCTGACTCAGGATGTACAACCCGAACTGCTCAACAACTGGGACTTGCCTCACATTGTCACGCCGGCTGATCTGGCAGACTGGTTACAGATATCACTCGGACAACTTGGTTGGTTGACCGATCGATTTTCCGAAGGCAAACGGCCCATCGATGCCCGCAAGGCTCATTATCGATACAGCTGGAAAGAAAAACGGAGCGGTGGTTATCGACTGATTGAATCTCCCCTCCCGATGTTGCGACAGGCTCAGGAACAGATTCTCGATGAAATCCTCGAACAGATTCCGCCTCACGCAGCCGCTCACGGCTTTCGCACGGGGCGTTCGATTGTCACCAATGCCGAGCCGCACGTCGGTCAGGCTGTGCTCGTGAAACTCGACCTGGATAATTTTTACACCCGCGTCCGCTTCTCCCGCGTTGTCGCCATCTTCCGCAGCCTGGGCTATTCCCGGGAAATCAGCCTCTGGCTGGCTCGATTAACGACCTCCGCCATCCCCGGAAATCTGCAATTCCCTGGCGGACAACCAAAGCTGTTTTCTCTCTTTCTTCCCCGGCACCTCCCTCAAGGAGCATCAACTTCGCCTGCACTGGCGAATCTGGTCGCCTTTTCGCTCGATGTCCGATTGTCGGGACTGGCAAAATCATTCAATGCCAACTACACCCGCTATGGCGACGACCTGACGATTTCCGGAGATGAACGCTTCCGCCATTCCCTGCGGCTGTTCATTCCGTTGGCAAGACAAATCATCCGCCAGGAACGCTTCGTTCTGAATGCCAAAAAGAAGAAAATCATCCGTCCGATGTCTCAACAACGGGTCACGGGCGTCGTCGTTAACGAAAAAACA
Source organism: Rubinisphaera italica (assembly GCF_007859715.1). NCBI lineage: Bacteria > Pseudomonadati > Planctomycetota > Planctomycetia > Planctomycetales > Planctomycetaceae > Rubinisphaera > Rubinisphaera italica. The sequence continues at coordinate 5,290,647 of NZ_SJPG01000001.1, read as the reverse complement.
AACATCCCCCGCAAAGAATACGACCGCCTCAAAGCCACCCTCCACAATTGCGTCCGCTTCGGTCCAGAATCCCAAAACCACGACCAGCACGAACATTATCAGGCCCATTTGCGAGGCCGCATCGCCTTTGTGCAACAGCTAAACCCCCATCGAGGCGAGAAACTGCTGGCGATTTACCGAAAGATCAACTGGTAATTCAGGTTAGAGATGAGTGGTTAGAGTCTCCGTAGTTGGGTGGCAGGGGTCGGAGCGAAGTGCAGCCCCCAGATTCTCAGCTCATTCTTTGCATCTAATACAGGATAGTTTTACAAGCACGAAGCGCCAGCGAGTGTATCGACTCATCAGAACACACTCGCTGGCGCTTCGTGCTTGTTTTATCCCACTAACTGATTTGATTTCTGTATTCTCTTGGCCTACATGGCCCATAGACTTGCATCTCATTGAAAAAATCGGTTTGCTGGAGGGATTCACACCGTTCCGGATCACTCACTCTATGCACTCCTGAAATAAAATCGATATGACCCAACCTTCCGTCGATCCCCTGACCGCTCCGCTTTACAGTGTCATCCTGACTCAGGTCGATGCCGTTTTGCGTCGAGCCGAGGAAGCTTCGCTGCCGCTGGAAGTCGACCCTGCCCGCAGCGATCTGTTCGAACTGTTCGTCACCGCTCACGGAGCCGGCTATCTCGAAGAAGATGCCGAGCACGATTTAACAGCCGACGAACTTTGCAAACAACTCGCCAGCCGCTGGGGACTCGATCAGGCGGCTCAAAGCTCGGTCGCCAATCAGGAAAAACTCGACGCCCAGAACCTCGCCAAAATGCGACTCCTCTGGTCCCTCCTCCGCATGTGGATGGAATGGACCTACGCCTGGAGCAGATGGACGGAGTTCCAGCCGGAAGCATCAAAAGAGTAATGCGGCAGGGTGGCGGGGGCGCTCTCGAAGAGAAGCCCCCGAATCAACGAAAATCCGGGGGCTTCCGCTAATGCGGAGCGCCCCCGCCACCCGAGTTTATCAGTTCAAAAATCCTCTGCATGAACCTCGACAGGCCGAGCCGTCATTGCACGATAGAAGCAACCCAGGATGGCGACGATAAGGCCGGGAACGGCACACAGCAGTCCTGCCATCATGCCCATCAGACTGGTCGAGATGCCATCGGCCAGATCAGCAGGCTTGGGAGAGACTGTACTTTGGGCAATCACCTGGAACGCCTCAATGGCTCCCTGAAAGCAGGCGATCATCCCAAGCAGAAGCGGCACAGGCACCACCAAAATAATCGCAGCCGCCGACATCGATCCCCGACTTCGTATCAGGAGCGTCAGAATCATCGCCAGGCTGATCAAAGCCGAGAGCGGAATCAGCAGACTGAAAATCCCCAGAGAAGATAACATCCAGCCGACAAATGATTGCTGCACCATTGCTTCACGCTTTCTGGGCTAGAAAATAGCTCTGTCTCTCCTCTACCGTAAACGCAAATCAACAAGGAATCAATGATTCTTGCTGCCGAAGGCATGGAATGGTAATCAATTCACAGGCGAGCCGAGTCAGTAATGACTTGGGTTTTCTCACGATCCTTGTGAGTATCAGTGAATAGAAATTGCACATGATGACCCGGACCCACCCGTGCCATGACTGGCACGGCTCGCCTTGTTAAGCGGCTTTACGCAGGATTTGGGGAGCTTCATCCGGAATTGCCAACACGAAAGGTCGTGTCCGTTGATACTGCACGGCTAAAATCAAAGTCGCCATCGCCCAGCAAGTGACGTAGAGAATGCCCAGCGACCAGATTGTGTCACTCAGATAGTGGCCGCCCTGAACGATGCGAGAAAGGCTCATCAGACTGCCGTAACACAGGCCGGCTGAGAGCAAGCCGATTCGCCAGGCTCGTTTCCGGCAGGTAAACGCAGGAGCGATCAGAAAGAAGCCGATTGAGGCATGACCAGATGGAAACGACGAGTTGTGATGGACTTGATCGCCGAAGCCGAAGGCTGGCTGATATGTTTTCGGCCCGCCCAGTTCGGTCACTTCCCGAGGTCGCGGTCGGCTGAAAAATGGTTTCAGGCTCGCATTGACGAGCAGACCGGGACCTATAATGAGGACCCAAGTCAGTAAAACAGCCGCTCGTGCCCGGTCATTCCACTGCCAGCGAATACAGGCGATCGCTCCAGCGATGGTGGCGATGATCCCCAGAATTACTCCGGGGAAGATGAAATATTCATCAATGGTCTGCCACGGCTCCGCATCCGAGAGTGGCCAGGATTCTGTTTGGACATCATAAAACAGTGACGAGATCGCCAGATCGAGCCCAGTCAATTCCAGGAGCCCGGTGACAATCAATAGTGCAATCATCGGAAAGATGATTGGAAAACGAGCGTGGATAACTCGCGAGGCCCGGCCGTATGTCCGCAGGAATTCTGTGTTCATTGTCGATGATTATTGATGAGATTGGTCATACGGATGAAGGGTATTATTGAACAACTTTCGATTGTGGCTTGATAGCCACGTTTTCAACCCGAGTAGATTCTGGAAGAGGAGCATGCGAAGTGCGATACACTTCATACTCTCGTTTTCGGCCTCCCCCCAGCTCAACTTCAATGGTTCCCAGGGATGTCCAGGTAGAAAACGAATTATTAAGAGAATTCGGGAGATTCGGGTCCACTTGAGTGATGACAATCGCATCTGAGCGAGCCTTCAGGTTCGGTTTTTCCCACAAATCATACTGACAGAGGACCCCGGCGCCATCTTGCGACCAGTGGGGAATGAGCGGGTTTTTGGGCAGATAAAAGGCGAGCGCACTGGTAATGTCTCGTCCTGCAGTCGAAATAATGAGCGGATTTTTGCTCCGTTTGAGAGCCGGCTCGTTTTTCGTCAGCTCGTCAAACTCGTGTGCCAGTTGTTTCCAGCCTCGCAGTCGACAGGTGATATCGACCGGACTACCGGCGAGCGGAGAGTTCGGCACAATCGTGATGGCAGCATAGGTCAATAGCGTGCAGACAAGCCCTGTCTTCCAGGAGCGGGCGAAAATTAAATCGCGATTCCGGAACACATTGGTCAGCGTCGAGCGTCCGAAAAAGACAGCCGTGGTGAGAATTACGCCTGCAGGATAACAAGCCGCTGGCCAGTTCGGTTCGAGTCTTCGGGTCGCACTCAAAGCGAAAATTGCAACCAGTGGAACGCCAGAAAAACAGAGCAGATATCGCTCAGCTGCCGTCAATTTCGGGAACTGCCGGACAGCTGCGATCAAAGTGAACGCAATCGCAAACCAGAGCACAGGATTGACAACGCCGATCTGCCCTAGAAAGAACTCGCCGAAGCGCGCGAATTGTGTCATCCACGTCGTTGAATTTTCAGAAAAGTGAGAGGCGGTATGTTCGAGCGTGATCCAATCGTGTTGCATATTCCAGACGATCACGGGCGTCAAAAATGCAAGCGATGCCAGAGCCGTCAACCAGACACGGGCCGATCCCCACATCGCTCGACGTTCGGGGGTGATCAGTAGAAACAGCCCTGCCAGCGGGAAGAAACCGAGCATTGTCTGCTTGGATAGAATTCCCAGCCCAATCATAACAGCAGTAAAAACAGGCCATTTCCAGCCGGTTTGTTCGGCGGAGGTGAGCATCCAGAAGCCATACAAAGAGCCTGCCCAGAAGAACAGGAACGGAGCATCGATCGTCATCAGAAAGCTGAGAGCGGTTTGACCGGGAGTCAACGCCAGTAGAATCGCCGAGACGAGACCCACACGATGCGAAAACATCCGGGCTCCCAGTTGATACACAAACACCAGCCCAAATGTTCCCAGCAAGGCAGCCGGTAAACGAACGGCAAATTCATTGTTGCCGAGCAAAGATGTTGAAAGCCAGTTCACCCAGGCGATCATCGGCGGCTTGCTGTAGTAGCCGTAATCGAGACGCCGCGACCAATCCCAGTAATAGGATTCATCGGCAATCAGATCGACCGGCGAAAACAGAATGAACAGCAGCCGGACAGCCAGCAGTCCACCAATCAACCACACGACAGGACTTTGAGCAATGGAGAACTTCCATTTCTCGATCTGTTGTCGGAGTGCATTGTTAGACGGAGTTTTATTCGATGAGGAGGTCATCATGTTATTCGGTTGGGTTAAAAATAGGTTTGGGTGGTAATGTCGATCAGGCATGGCCTGATGTGGTCAACTAGTAATTCAGTCATGTCTCGACGCGTTCAAGCATCCAGACCGTTAATGGTGTTGCAAAAAATATTGGTATCCATGCCGCCTGAACCGGTTCGGCGACTTGTAGAGCAGTTAGAAAACGGACGGCATAGGTACTGCCAATGATGGTGAATAACCAGAAACCGCACTCACCCGCATTGACGATCATGCCCCGGCTCTCTTTCTGCAAAATGACCGGAATTGCAATGCAAATCATCAAGCCAGTCAGTAACGGTTCGAGTAACCGAACATGAAAATTGAATTCGAGATCGCGAGCCGTATTGTTGTCGATGGCTGGCGAATTGATGCGGTCGATTAGTTGGGGCGTGCTGAGGAACCCGCTCGATTCCTTGGCTTTGTAGATGAGGTCGGGAGTAACATCACTGACAACAAAAATGTTCTCCTCCTGCTTCGAACGGAGGACAAATGTTTTGCCGAGATCCGTTAACGGAATTTCGGAGAGTGGCGGATCGGCACTTCGTAATAGCCAACCAGAAGGTCGTTTCCCCTGCTTCGGATAGAACTCTGCTTGAGCCGCTTTCAGACAGACCATGTCCTGCCCGGCAATTTCCGGCGGAAGCACGAACGCAGCTTGTTCAACCCGGTTCGATTCTGGAAACACGGCCCAACCATCGATCAGAATTTGCGAAGCGTGATCGTATCGTGGAGCAATAATCTGCAGCGTATCGGCCGAAGATCCCCTTTGTGCATGTAAATGATGAACCGCACTGCCAAGAAACACCTCGCGATTGACCATTTTCAAGCCGACCATCACCCCTGCTCCGAGCAATAATGCGGGAGCCAGAACGCGATAAGTGGGAATTCCAGCAGAAAGAAACGGCTTGAGCTGACCGCGGCGTTTGAGCAGTAACAGGACCGTCAGCCCCGACATGGAAATCATCGGGATGGCTGCAGAATCGAAAATGAAGAGTCCGACATGCCCGTAATAGGTGACAACCGCCAGCGCAATCTGCAGCATTCCCCCTTCGGTATGATTCACAAAATCGTCCACGTTATCGAACAGGTCGATGACCGTAAACAATCCCAGAATCACGCAAAGGTAGATCGCATTGACCATCAGAAACTGACGGAACAGTTGGCGTTCAAACGTGGTCAACATAGGGAGAGAACAACATCCTTGCCACACATCAAAATTAATTGAGGTCAGAAAATCCATTTTCTGAATGTGAGATCACTCCCGACGGAGCCCTCACCTGAACAGGATGTTAACAAAAGCCGTGAGGGTCTGGCGAGATCAGTTTTTTGGAGAACAAACTGATCTCGCCAAAATGTCTCATTCTCCGTAAATCGATTGTCAGTTAATATTTGCAACAAATTCTCAGGCGGGAAATCTCCGAAATCGACAGTGGACACAAACCCACAAATGTTTTCCATCGAACTGTCTCCCCTCGCCGGCTTTCCGCTTTCCTCATTCCGCTTTCAAAAACCATGTCCCCTGCCCGCCTCGGTTTTCGCTGTAAAAGTATCACCCAAACGGGAATCAAACAAAAAACAAAACTCAGCCTTACAAGACGAAAGCGAGAGAGCGATGACAACTTTCACAAAGACAAGCGGAATCAAACTGGTCAAAGAAGTCGGCAAATTGCGATCAGACAAGCAAGCCCCGCAAGGACGCTGCTGCAGTTCTTGCCGCAGTTGCCGAAGCTGTCGCTCATGCCGCAGCTGTAATAGCTGCCGAAGCTGCCGCGGAGGCGGATGCCATTAGAGCCGGACCTCGAAAAAGTAGTGGGTAGTTGACTTTAAACCCACAGAAATCCACTACCGTATTATGCTTACCGCAGTAACAAGCATTCTGCTTGAACTGGGGCTGTCGCTTGGTATCTGGAGACTCAGCTCGCTTGGTTTGCTCCTGAAGGACGCCAATAGTCATAGTCATAGCAGAAAAGTGCATCAGACTAATTTCAGCGGAAACTCCTACGTTGCACAGCCGGTTCGACTGTTAAGTCGACCGGCTGTTTTTCGTTAGTCCTTTATACAAGCACGAAGCGCAAATGAGTGAGTGAGGAGTCAACGCATCAAAACACACTCGCTTACACTTCGTGCTTGTAGTAATTCATAGCGTTTTCAATGAGAATACCAATTCACAGTCAATGTGAATTATCGGGATTAAGGCTTCTTCAATTTACTGAAGTCATACGGTTCCAACCCTAGCTTTTTGGCGGCAGAAGCGGTCATGATCGTGATTCGCTTATCTTTTTCAGATACGATGGCAACCAGTGGATCCGATTCAGCTTCATATTTCTGAATGATTGTGTAGAGGGCTTCAATCGTATTCAGGTTTTCTTCCTTATACGTTTGCGGCATATTCTTGGTGAAACCTGCCAGTTTCAAGGCATCGCCATCTATTTCCGTGTAGATTTTCGATTCCTCAGCAATATAAGCAATTGCTTCCTGAAGAGGGGTGCGGCGGAAGTCGACATCCATTTTGGTGGCCAGTTTCTCGGCAAAGGTCTTCGGTTTTTCTTCGACGACAGGGACTCTGACTGCTACCGCGTTGAAGTCAGTTCGAGTCGATTCATCCCAGGCTAGCAAAGTTCCCAATGCCAGATTCGGCCCAGCTTTGGGAGGGAGCAGCGTACCGAGTTTGACAAATTGCCGATCGACAGCGAACCCTGTCGTCATCGAAAGCACCTTGAGCATGGCCGGGAAGCGACCGATGATTTTTCGATAGCCGGAGCGTTGAGGTTCCATCTTCTGAATTGAAGTGAGCAGCAATTCCGGAACCGCGTTCAATCGATCCTGATATTTTGTTTTCAGCATTGTCGGCTTGGAGGTTGTTTGTCCGAGAATTGCCAGATCGGTCTGAAAATCTTCGCCAACATTCAGACTCCAAGTCGCAGCCGCGGCATCATCGCCTAACCAGCGGATTGCTTTTTCAATCGCCATTTGAGCGGTTTGCGGGAACAGCGTATCAAGATGCTGATCAAGATCCATCGGGTCAAAGGCGACGGTAAATAATTTGTCGCGGTCAGTCGCTGTCAGGATTTCTTCGATTTGATTCGCGGTAATCGCCGGCGACTTTGCGAATGTCAGCATGTCGTCAACATACTGTTCCGGGCAGAACGAAATCGTTTTGTCATCAATAATCTGATAGGCACGGCCATCAATGACTTGAATATTCGTATTGAATTCTTCGTAGGGTGTGCCGGAATAGGTCGTGAGCAAATCGGCTTTCGGTTTCGCTTCTTTCAGGTGGATGACAGCCGAGTATTCCGGCGGAGTGCCGCGTGGCCCGAGAATGATTCCCACGAGAACTTCTTCGATCTCTTCAGGTCGCTGCTTCGTGAATTCATTCAGTTGTGTTTCCAGCCAGGTCCCCAGTGGTCCGAGTGAAGCACGAAACTCTGCCATTCGCTGCTCTTGACTCCATAACTCAGCTGGGCGGAGATTGATCGCAATTCTCACTCCGGCAGGGAGGTGCAACAGCTGAATCGGTCGGCCACTCGATTTTTTCTCCTGTGCAATCGGAGGCGGAACATTCGCCCGTGTTGGAGGCACATTGGCTGTCGGAGTTGTTGGTGTCACAGGAGTCTCTGGAGTCGTGACGACTTGAACCAGTCCACTTTGGCCCGGCTGCATCTGCTGATAGATAAAGTAACCTCCTCCGCCGACAACTAGCAGCATCACCACCATCGTGATCCAGCCCCCGGAACTGCGGCGACGGCGTTTTTTTCTTCTGCTCGATGTTGTGACTGGTTCTGAATCAGGAGCGGAGGTTGCTGCAATAACGGGAGAAGAATCGGCTGGGGCATCGTTCCCAAACTCCTGGACGGGATTTGGCACAGCCGGTGGCGATTCTTCCTGCAGGAATCCCAGCGGATTGTCGCTCGCAGTCGCAGCAGGTGGCTGTTCGGAAAATAAACTGCCGAGCGGATTTACCTCTTGTTGAGTTGGCTGAGGAGTAGGCGAAGCATCTGGAAGCCAGGTTGGATTCTTGCCTGCTGCTGGCTGTTGCGGCGTAGGCTCAGAGGCCGGTTGATCCTCGACCAGTTCAATTTGAATCGGTTTGGGTTGTTCCGGCTTGGGTTGAGGTTCTGTCAGGACGAATCGATGTCCACATTTGGGACATTTCCCTGTTTTCCCGAGCAGACTGCGGTCTTTCAGTTTCAGAACAGATTGACACTTGGGACACGGAACTTTCAAGCCAGCCATCGGCTTTCCCCTCTTATTTATTTGCGAACAAAATCGGCCTTGCCCACATTCAGATTTCTATTTGCGGAACGACTGCAAAGTCATCTTAAGAGATTTTAGCAACAGTATCTATGAAAAAAGCCTGAGATCTTCCACATGGTGATTTACTGCTTGATGACAGCTTATTACCTCAGCAAACTATAAAATCCTCGATAGATTCATGGGAATATGCAAGGATTATCAAAACCAGCTCGAATCAGCGTAGAAATGCGAATAAAACTTTAGCCGATATCGTCCCCTCTTCTTGGGGAGAGGCTTAGGGTGAGGGGAATTTGAGGTGAATTAAACATTGAACGTCCAAGGCATCCCCTCATCCGGCCTTTGGCCCCTTCTCCCCAAGGAGAAGGAAAGAAAACCGCTCCCCAAGGAGAGAAGGTGAGCAAACAATTCTCCGAAGCTTGAGTTAAGATTTTGTCAGGCGTTCTTCGATTTGCGTTTGTCGAGCTCTTTCATAATCAGCTTGAGGTTCTTCCGATTCGCACGGAAAGCGACATCGAACAGATCGCCAACAAGCGGAACGGCTCCAAGAACCGTATCGAAAAGAATATTGCTGATCATACGGAACTGAGTCCAGCGACCGATATTTAATTGACGGGCGTTCCAGACAAGGTACATCGCAAGCGCGGCTGTCACAGCGTCTCCAACTCCAGGAACCAGACCGATAATCGTATCCCAACCGAAGCGAATCGAGGTGCCGGGAAGACGAAATTTATCGTCCAGCCAGTACTCCATCTGACCAATCGTCTGCAGAACCTTTTCCTGGTCCTGCGATAGCAGACTGGAGACTTTCGAATTGCCGGACGACAGATCCGCAAAGCGATCCTTCACATCCTGCCAGCCTTTTTTAGTCAAAGTCGGTGTCGAATTCATCTTGGCTTCAATCCCAGTCAAGGCACCAGCTACAATAGTACAGACTTTCTTGTGAAGAGCAGGGTGCGGTGATTTATATTACGCTAAAGAATTCGCGACTCAATAGCCAATTCTTGAACTGGCGAGCCAAGTCCGTCATGACTCGAATTTTTACACGATGATTATGGGGTATTTGCAAGAATTCGTCATAGACTAAGCGAACCCACCCGTGCCTTGACTGACACGGCTCACCTTTCTTTTCTCACGCTTCCCCCAGATGAAACACGCCGTTCATCGTCACCACTTTGAGTTTGCCTTCCGAATACTTCAGCACATTCACGCAGGCATTATTCTGCTTCAGATCTTTGGCATATTTCAGATCCAGGTCGAGCAGGTGTGCAAGTAGCGTGCGGTTGACGACATTGTGAGCGACAACGGTAATCATCCGTCCTAGATTTTCCTCGGCCAGCTTTTTGAAAGCCGGGACGATCCGCTGCTGAACATCGTGATACGACTCCCCATTCTTATACGGAATGGTCGCCGGGTTTTTCATGAACTGCTGATAAAGTTCGGGATCTTCCTGCATAATGATATCCCACGATTTCGATTCCCAGTCGCCGACGTGCACTTCGATAATCTCTTCCAGCGACTGCACCTCATGCCCGTGCGGCTCCGCAATAATTTCCGCAGACTGCCGTGCCCGCACCATCGGACTGGCATAGCAGGCATCAATCGGAAAATCTTTCAGGAAATCGCGAGCTTTCGTCACCTGCTCAATCCCGGTCTCACTCAACGGCCCATTGAGCGTCCGCCCCTGCAAAATATAAGGCCGTCTCAAATTCGCCTCGGTCGCACCGTGACGGATCAGTAGCAAAATAGCCGAGTCGGCTTCAGGGCGAGGCAACATCGAAGAATCCTTAATCGATTGAAAAGTCTATATAATTGTGAGACTCAAACCGTAAGGAGTGCAGCGAGGAATGGCAAGCCGGGATTGGGTTGAGAGTTGAAGGTTGAGTGTGGCACGTCCGAGAACAAAGTGATGGGCGTGGAGAGTTCACAAGACCACGCACATGCAATGATTGACAGGCGGTGATCAATCAATGCAAAATGATGTAGGGTGTTCAATAGGACTTCAAACCGTATTTGACAATATTCAACTACTGTCTATCAATTAGTTCAACTACATGAGGTACTACGATAAAAAAGCATCTCGATATTCGCCTCGGTGAAGGAATTGGCCCAATTCGACTTGGCATGCGGCCGGGCGAGGTTTTGGCTGCATTCAGCGAGCCGCAAGTCTACGAAGACTGGATGGGCGGAAATCTAAACGATGCCCTGCTGTTCCATGGACTACGCTTCCACTTCAGCGATTGCGATACGAGAGCTCCCTTGCCAACCAGCACGTTGGACTGGGTGGTAATCCATCAACGGGAGGACGCTTGTCTGTTCGATCGTCCGATCACGGAGTGGAACAAGGAAGCTGTAGTGCAGGAACTATTGACGCGTGGTTATCATGTCTTAACTGAACCAAATGGTGACGTTGAGGTGCCACAAAATATTGGCTTGTCCTTCGATGAGAACGGGCGATTAAATTGGGTGGAGTTGTAGCCAAATACTATGCTTGCCCGGTGCCATGCTTGCATCGCGAAGCAGGGCAAGCATGAATCGATGTGGCTTCAACTGAATACTCCCTCGACGGGTGGGTGGGGTCGTAGCGCTGCGAAGCCTCCAGAAGGTCGATTAAGCCTGGAGGATCACTTCGTTCGACCCCATCAACTACGATGGCTCTTAGAGTTCTTTTGAGATTCGGTCTTAAATGGTAAATGGAGAAACAATTCTATGTCAGTAAATGATTCTCAAATTGACAGTTCTACTGATGTGGAATCAGATGACATTAATAAGGAACCCGCTCGAACTAAGTTTTTCGAACGCAAAACGTTTAAGATTGCATTCGTTTTGTTGATCTACGTGGGGGTGTATTCGATTCTCTCTGCAAACGGTCAGTATTATGGACGTCCATCCGGTGAACTTCGTTTGGACTCTGGTTGGGCCATTACGGATCTCTATGTTTGGTTTCCTGCCGGCATCATTTGGGAACGTCGCAAGTCAATTTCTGGTGATTATATTATTGAAGCGGACCCGTTTGGCTGGTTCTTCCTTCCACTAATTGTGGCTGATCGAAAATGGGTTCATCCCACTGGATATTACTTCGATCCTGAAAAAGAATGATTCCAGATGGGGTAGCAGGGTGCCATGCTTGAAGCATGAATGGTTGTGGCTTCACCTGAAAACTCCCTTTGGGTCACCCGCGATCATTAGAAAATGTGTTCCACAGAATTTCACACATCATGAGCGCATGGAAACGCATCGCACTGGAAAAGCTGCCCGAGTATCGTGGTCTTATTGAGACTGCGGACACTCCTATGGCATTGTGGATCGATTTGCATTCGGAGTTCGAGCGCGTCAGCGACGAGGATTTGATTCGTCGCATCTTTGAGTATGCGCGCTGGTGTATGCAGTCACCTGGCCAGGGACGATACCTTTCCGATGCAGGGACGGCAGCAGTCTGTGCGTTTTACGAACATTTACCACGGCACACCAAGATTCGCCGCGAGCTTCCACGATGGCTTACCCGAGAGGAGTTCGCCAGTTTGCGCGAGGCATTTCGCTATCACCTTTCGGAGCAGGAGTTCTCAGAGTTCGAGGCAGAGTTTCTGGGCCAGACGAAATAACATGTGAAGCATTGACGTAGACTCACCATCCACTGCAGCCGGTTGCTGTGCTGAAAAGAATTGCTCACGACGCCGCACCCGCGAAAATATTCTTTGGCGCCACCCGCGACCATCAACGAGTCCATCAGAATCTCCGACAAGTTCAATTTGAAAATCGGAGAAATAAGAACGTCTGACAAAACTGAATTTTAAACCACAGAGGCACAGAGAACTTCGTTAGTTGAGTTCTGTGTTACGCTCACTTAGCCGTCCTACTTCAATTTATTGTCTCGATAAACTCCGGTTACCACAGGGAACAGGGGTTAGAATTCAATTTCTTTCTGAAATCTGGTGTCGCACTTCTGGGTGATGCAAATAAAATAGCTCATTATCCGCAATTTTTGTGGTTTTCCCCATTCATTCGTATTGAGAAGTGGTATCCAAAATTATGCAGGGCGAGGCACCAGAAGTATCGACCAGTTCAGCTGCAGGCGGTGAAGAACTGATTTCCGAGGAATTGCAGAAGAAAATTCAGGAAGATCCTGGCAGCGTAATCGTAGAGAGTGTGCTGAAGATCTGGGATGATTTTCTCGTGCATTTGCCATTGCTGGTCGTAGGATTTGTGGTTTTGTTGTTAACGTGGTTAATCGCAAATATCGTCGGTCGGATTGTAAGATGGTCGATGAGTAAGTCGAATTTGCGATCCGGACTCAAGTCGTTATTCGGGCAGCTGATTCAAATTGTGATCTGGGTTGTCGGCTTGATGATCGTCGCCATCATCATCTTCCCCGGCATGACTCCTTCGAAAGCAATTACAGTCCTCGGATTAGGTTCGGTCGCGATTGGCTTTGCATTCAAGGATATCTTCGAGAACTTTTTTGCCGGGATTTTTATTCTCTGGAAATTTCCTTTTGATCCCGGTGATTACATCGCCTGCGGAGATAACGAGGGAGAAGTTCAGGATATTGACATTCGCATGACAACCATTCGCCAGGTTGATGGCCAGTTGATAACGCTGCCGAATGCTCAGTTATTTAAAGAACCAGTCCGGGTGATGACGCACGAAAAGCATCGACGGATGTCGGTGGTTTGTGGCGTCTCTTATGATACCCCATTAGACAAAGCCATAGATGTGTTGCAGAAAGCGGTCGATGGCTGCAAGCTGATCGATCAATCGCGGGGGACAGAAGTGTTCGCTCAGCAGTTTGGCTCGTCGAGTATCGATTTTCTCATTCGCTGGTGGGCGAACCCTCGTCCCGTTGATGAAGTGAAGACCCGAAGCGAAGTGATTTTTGCCATCAAATCGGCTCTGGATGCTGCAGAAATCGAAATTCCATTCCCATATCGCACAATGACATTCAAAGAGCCACTGTCAATTCAGCGGACTGCAGAGGATGCTGAGGGTATTGAATCGTAGTCTGAGAGTCCCTAATCCGTGTTATTTCAGCAATTGAAGCTGTGCATAACTTAATATTAAACTGTAGAAGCGAAATCTATCTTTTCGCCAATATGACTTAGCGAATCATCTTTTCGAAGAGTGCGCGTTGTTCCGTCAGAGCAGCGACTTTGTCATCGGGGTTGCCGCCGGCTTCGAGGAGGATCCAGCCTTGATAGTCGACGCCTTTGAGCAGATTGATTAACTCCTGATACGGATAACTGCCGGCTCTCAGTTCATGCACATGGACTGTAGCACCCAGGCGATTCTTGACCAGATTGAATTTGTGCTCCAAACCTTGTCCGTTGGTATCAACCGTGTTGCAGTTCCAGCACACCGTTGCATTTTTGTGATCTGCGACCTTAAAAATTGCCTGCATGACATCGAGTTCCTGGGTGCCCCGACCGTGGGCTTCGACTCGTATCTGCTGACCAAAATCGGCAGCGTAGCGGGCAACGATATTCAGAGACTGACCAATCTGTTCGATCGTTTTCTCATGAGAGACATCCGGTGAAAACCCATTGGGTTTCACTTTGACTCCACTGCCTCCGCAATCGTGCATCAGTTGGACATATTGTTTGGTCAGTTCGATATTGGCTTTGACTTTAGCCGGATCGGCTTCGTGAAACTGAGCATTGGAGCCGTAGCCGACTAATGTCACGGGGCTATCGGCAAAGCGTTTTTTCACCTCGCTCCGTTCATGAGAAGAGAGGCTCGGTTCGACACCATGTTTATGTTCGGTGCGAAGTTCAACACCACCAATGCCGGATTTCTCACAAGTCCTCAGCAATGTTGGTAAATCCAGATCCTGTCCCCAGAGATAGGTGACAAGCCCAAATCGCATTTTCTCAACATTGGGCGCAGCTGAGACAGCAGACGGGATGAGCCCCGAACCAAGGGCAGCAATTGCAGAATGCTGAATAAACGAGCGACGGCTGATATTTGAGATCATGGTCTCTCCTGGCTGGGAGTTGGAATTACGGATGGTCTTGCATAAGCATATTCAAAGAATCGTAGCAACGTCCAGCAGGGGCGCTCTCGAAGAGAAGCCCCTATTTACTGACGATGAATCAAAAAAGGGGGATCCCTCTTCACGCGGAAAGGAATCCCCCTGTTAATTTCACATCTAAGGCTTAGCTCAACAACTCATCCACCGGGGCTCCATCGTGGGCGACGCGGAAGGGGCGTCCGTTAGGAGCGATGATTTCTTTGCTCAAGTCCATGCCCATTGCCGAGGCGATGGTGGCGTTGAAGTCTTCGACAGCGACCGGATTGTCGACCGCATATTTGCCGTCTTCATCGGAGGCTCCGTAAACCTGTCCACCTTTGACACCGGCGCCAGCCATCACACTGGAGAAGGCTGCGGGGTGATGGTCGCGGCCGGCGTTCTGATTGATTTTCGGTGATCGACCGAACTCGGTGGTCAGCACGACCATCGTATCTTTGAGCAGACCGCGGGAATCGAGGTCTTTCAATAGTGCGGTCATCGCTTTATCGACATTGCCCAGTCGGCCTGGAAGTCGTTCATAAATGTCGGTATGCATGTCCCAGCCACCGGTGGTGACTTCGACGAAGCGGACATTCTTTTCGACCAGACGACGTGCGAGCAGACAGCCCTGACCGAATCGATCCATGCCGTATTCGTCCCGGAGTTCCTGCTTCTCTTCGGACAGGTCAAAGACTTTCAGATCTTCACTGGAGACGAGGGTCTCTGCCTGAGAGTAAAAATCGTTGTAGGCGTCGACTTTGGTTTGCTTGTAGTTCGCTTGAAAATTCTTATCGAACTTGGAAATCAAATTCATGCGGCGTTTGAAGGAATCTTCCTTGAGGTATTCAGGAGCCTTGGTGTTTTCCAGACCTCGCAGTGGATCGCCGACGGGGAGTGGACTGGTCGCAGGATCAAGGTATCCGTTGGCCGGATGACGGGCTTCGCCATTGATAATGACATTATCGGGCAGCATTTTGTTGCGACGTCCAAGCTGTTCGGTTGCCATTGCACCCATGTGAGGGTGGCGAATGGTGCTGATTTGCTTGTAGCTGGTTCGCATCAGATAGCGGGCTCCTTCGTGGTCGCCCGTTTCTGTGTACAGCGAATTGATGACAGCCAGTTTATCAGCTTGAGTCGCCAGTCCTGGTAGGTTGTTACCGAATTTCATACCGGGAACTTTGGTGCTGATTCCGGTCGTTTCGCCCTGAACTTCACGGCCAGGTTTCAGATCGAAGGAGTCGATATGAGTCATCGCTCCCGACATGAACAGGTAAATGACATTCTTGGCTTTGGCGGTATCGGGAGCCGCGTAAACGACGGACTGAGAGAGCAGTGGAAACGCAGTCACGCCGAGGCAGGCTTTGGCGGCGTATTCCATAAACTGACGGCGATTCGGTTCGCTCGTCGATGAAATGAGATCTTTGAGCATCTTAATAATCCTTAAACTCAATGAGAGTGTATATGGGAAGAGAGAAATCAGCCTGCCCTCAAACCAAGGCAGGCTGTTTCGCTGTTTTATTGAACGAACAAAAATTCGCGTGTATTCACCAATGCCCAGATGACGTTGCCGTAACCGGCGGGGCCATTGGTTTTGATTTCGTCTTCAGCAACGAGCCGTTCTTCATCTGTGGGGAACCGGTTCAAAATGCTGAGGAAGACCGTATCAATACGATCGCTTGGAGTCCGGGCATTCACGACGTTATAGTGAAGATACGAAGCCGGCGCCAGCAGCATGTGAGTGAGCGGTCCATTGAACATCTGCAGAACCTGAGGGACTGAACCGGCATCAAAGTTCCCCTGAATCACTTCCCGGTCCGATTGACCGAACTGTCGCAGGAAATGCCCTGGCGGAACCGGCTGAGGCAATTCGCTGGCTCGCACCAACAATAAACCCTCATACTTGTAAACTTTGTCCCGCGCGTTACGGAACTTGTAGCCGGACACCCGGCGTAGTTCGACATCGCGATCGTAAATCTCCTGAGCAGTCACTTTGGAGAGATCGACATTAATTAAATTCGCTTCAATCGCAGCTGGTTCGCGCTGATATTCTTCGGGATCTTTGGCAGCCAGGGTGATGAAGGAATCCCAGACCTGTTCGGGAGTCATCCGTCGCAACACGGGTCCAGGGAAGTGATACGCAACACTTGGATCGTACTCGGTATGAGTCGATTCGCGTTGATAAACTTTCGTGTTGTAAATGATCCGCATGAATTCCTTGAGATCATAATCCAGACGCTTCATTTCACTGATGAGGAAGTCCATCAGTTCCGGGTTGGAAGCGACGGTATCATCGTGCATGTCATCTTCGGGTTCGATGAGCCCAATCCCGAACGCTCGCTTCCACATCCGATTGGCAATTGTTTTGGTAAATCGGGGATTCTCTGGAGAGATCATCCACTTGGCGAGTGTGATACGCGGTGTATCACCCGGTTTGGCAATCGGTTGAGGATCGAAAATCGTACGTAGTACGACTTTTTCTTTGGGCTTGGCATCGTCGTACTGATAATCGTGAGGTAACACGAGTGTACGGTTTCGGTCGCCCACAGAAATCAGATTCGCAATCAGAAAGCGATTGTATTTCCCACCACCATCGTACTTTTCATCAATCGTTTTAAGTTCTTCACGCATCCGATTGACGACATTCCCGCCGCCAAACATTTTATCGTTCGTACTGATTCGCGTATTCACACCGTAGGTGAAAGCCGCCATCTCGTAGAACTCTTTTTGCTTCCACTTGTCGAAGGGATGATCGTGACACTGGGCACAACCAACCTGGGTTCCCAGGAATATGCGAACCGTGTTATTCATCGCATCGAGCGGCATACCGGAGTCACGCAGAATATAACCAGCAGCCGGGTTCTCGTAGATTTTCCCTTCTGCGGTCAGCATCTCATACACAAAATCGTCGTAGTGCTTGTTCTCTTCACAGCAACGTCTGACCCACTCGGCATAAGGCTCGCCGGGCACATTGTTGGAAACGCGATCATTCACGCGTAATAAATCGGCAAAGTAGTTGTAGAGATGGCTGGCGTAGCCTTCGTCTTCCAGCAGATCATCAATCATTCGCGTCCGTTTGCCAGCCGAGCGAGAACGAATGAAAGCACGCGACTTTTTATAGTCGGGAATCGTACCAGTGATGTCCAGATACACTCTTCGCAGAAAGACTTCATCAGAGGCCATCGGATTAGGACGGACATTCTGCTTTTTGTAATTCGTTTCGACAAGCATGTCGATGATGGCTGCTGATCGCTTGATCTGCATTTCCAGAGAATCATCGACCGGTGCGATTTTAATCGGTCGTTTCGGGACAGGAATCTCTTCTTTTGGTTTTTTCTGAGCTTGAGCCGATATCGGCATCATTCCAAGTACGAGCCCTGCCACTATGCATGCCATTAAGACATTCGTCCTGCGCATCATTTCCATAAATTCCTGCTGTAATAGTGAGCCTACCAGTTGCGAAAAGAGAATCTTCTCGCTGAACAAGGTTGAGATCAAGCGAGCCGCTTTTTTAAGATCAGCTCTTCTTGATGGATACTATACACAGAAAATCAGAATTTCTAACAGTAAATAAACGCTGTTTTCTTGAAGATTCTGGAAGATTTTTCACGTGCAGTGACTAACCGAACACTAGTGAAAATGGTCGCAATTCAAGCCGCATATTGCCCGAAAAGTCCATTGGCGATATGACAATTTGCAGCGAGATGATCGGTATTGATGCCACCAATCACCATACTGTCGACAAAGCGATTTCCGAGCACAAACCGGATCGCTTCCTGGGCAGCCAGATGTCCGGAAGCGAGTCCTTTTTTCACGAGCACACCGATCCCCCGGGATTGAGCCTCCTCAATAATTTGCGAGTGACTCGAATCGCCGATGTGATATTCAATCATCAGTACATCCGCCCAATGGAGTGCCAACTGAGCTCCTGCGACCTGCTTTCCGGAAAAACCGATGGCACGGATTTTACCCTGCTCTTTAAGTCGTTGCAAAGTCGGCACGACATCGGTTTGCTCCTGAATGCAGATATCGCGCCCATTCGAGTGAACCAACACCAGGTCCAGGACCTCTGTCCGCAACCTTCTTAAACTTCGTTCAACACTCAGGCGTGTCCCTTCTGCAGAATAATCATAGTGCGATTCGCCATTCAGAAAAGTCTCACCCGTCTTCGTCGACAGGCAAAATTCATCCCGACGGTGGCTGACAAACTGCCCAATCCGTTCCTCACTGAGTCCATAAGCAGGAGCCGTGTCAATCAGTCCGACTCCCAGGTCAAGAACGCGATTGAGAATTCGCTCGGTCTCGGCATCACTCGGCAAATCGTAGCTTTGAGGATATTTGATGCCCTGATTGCGTCCGAGCTTGAAGGCTCCAAAGCTGACCGGAGTGATCTCCAGACCTGTTTTGCCCAAAGTTATGCTTTGCATGATTCCATTCCTTATGATTTCCAATCCCTGGCAGACCGACAGAAATTACAGAGCGCAATTTGACAGAACCGACTAACTGGCTTGCTTGAATGGTGTTTGAGTCCCTGATGCGGAAAGACTTTGCCCCTGAGCGTCGTACCAAACTTCTGCTCTTGACCATGGGGGAGCGGCCACGTCCGGCGTTTTCCACTCGGAAAGCGGGGCGATATCCCATTCTTCTGAGTGCTTCTCGATCCCAAACTCTTTCTGTATCAACTTTTGAATTCGTTCAGCCACACGCGGGGCAAATGCCAGTTTGGTCGGCCAGCAGGTCAAAATATTTTTGTGCTTCAATATTTGAGGCGTATCCGGTCGCATCCCCAGCTTAACTTTCCGCTCTGCCCGATCAATAAGATACGTGGCAAATTCCAGGTTCGAGAGATCCAATGCTGGCAAAATCTGGTTCAATTCCCGAGCCGCGAACCGGATCAAATCTTCTGAGGTCTGCCCAATTCCCTGTTCGGCAATGTTGCCTCCCAGTTGCCAAACCGTTTCCCCGTCTTCCAGATATTCCGATGTGATCGTCATCCGGGTTTTTGCACCATCGATACAATGCCCCTGGAACATCGGCAGCGGACCTTTCACCATCGCCATATGCAACGGACGTAACTGCATTGACTGCTTTCGACCAGATTGTTCGCTCAGCAGTGCATTGCTGACTCCAGCTGACATCATGACTGCCCGGCAGGTAATCGTCTCTTCGCGATTGTCATGCCGAATCGTTATCGCAGAGATCGCTCCCGTTTTTTCAACCTGAAGTTGCACGCCATCGGTTTCATCGACCTGCAAAAGATAAGGCGAGAGACGACTGCGAAACGAATTCAGCAACGATCTTGGCGAAAGAACCTGTTCGTCCAGCTGGTAAACATGCCCGGGAGTGTCGCGAAGGATTTCCGGTCGATGATGATCGGGAATATTCTTTGGTTTGATCCGCAGGTTCAACTGAGCTCCCAGCATGCCGGCTTGAGAGGAGAGTGCCCGCGTTTGCCACAAATAGCAGCAATGACTCCGCACATCCGTTTTCGAAAGATTTGGTTCTCGCTGACCAGAGAGACATTCTCGCCAGACGAGCGGCATCTCACGAATTTCATCCGCAGAAGCCGTTAAAACACCTTTGAGTGAATATTTGAGGCCACCATGAATAATGCCCTGAGAGCTAATTGTCTGCCCAAAACCCAGTGCACGATTTTCCAGCAGAAGGGCACGCACTCCATGGCGAAGCAATTCATCCAGTGTCCAAAGACCAGCAATTCCACCGCCAATAATGACGACATCGGCTTCCATTTCGGCACCGCACTTCCCTGTTTGGCCTGAAAATTAACGTCACATCTTATCCAGAGACTTGACAGACGTTCATTTAAAATCAGCGATAAGACTATAATAATAGAGAGCTGCGAGATATCCTTATTCGCAATCTACTGAGTGAAAACCTGATCCTATCAAGAATTGCCGCAAAGAATCCAGATCGTTTTCCTAAAAATTCATCAAATCTCCATTGACTCGTCCTGAGGATTTTTCTCTATGCTCCCCCGAACGCTTGAACCGGAAGTCATGAGTACTGCCGAGGAAGTGCAAGCTTATGACACAATGGATCACAGTCAGGTGAACCAGAAATTCATCGAAGACCTGCTCGCTGCCATCGAAATTCAGGCTAATTCTCGAATTCTCGATCTCGGTACTGGTACAGGCCTGATTCCCCTCGAATTTGTCCGGCAATGTGCTGAAGGAACAATCCTGGGAGTGGATCTCTCAGAGCAGATGATTGAAACAGCCCGTGGGCATGTCCTCAAAAATGGCCTGGAAGATCGTATTCAGTTTCAAGCGGCAGACGCAACGGCGACCTTTTTTTCACCAGACTCCTGTGACGTTTTGATGTCGAACAGCATTGTCCATCATATTCCTCAACCTCAACAATTTTTCGTCGAGGCGACTCGCCTGCTACGACCCTGTGGCCAGATGTTTGTTCGCGATTTACTTCGGCCCGATTCTGTCTCAGAAGCCGAAAAGCTTGTCCAACTCCACGCCGCTTACGATACCGAATTCCAGCAGCAACTCCTCCGCCAGTCACTCCATGCCGCTTTGACGATTTCAGAAGTGGAATCGATGCTCGAGCAGATTTCCGACCTGCAGGCAAATGTCACTCAAACGAGTGATCGACACTGGACACTCATTGGTGAAAAACGATCAGGTTGAGCATCAACCGCCAGTTAATTCTGCAAGATTCGGGCAATGACATTTGCATTGTCCAAATTTCTTTTCGTTCGCTGTGGTGTTCTGCCATATCTGTCATAAACTCAATATGAATAACGACTTTTAGCAGATTTCAACAAGGAACGACGGCAGAATGTGGACTTGGATTACGTATCTATGGGATTCGATGAAATCGAATTTTGGCGTCATACCCGCATTCATGCTTCTGGTAGGGATTGTCGCCGGATTCCTATTTCCCGGACTCGAGATGAGTTCCAGCAGTGTTCTTAAAGAATGGCTGCCTTACACGCTGTCTCCGGAATCCGATGCTCGTTTGATGCAATCTATGATCGGGATTCTATCTGCAGTTTCCGGTGTTGTGTTCTCGGTGAGTATGCTCGTGATCGCTCAAGCCAGTTCTCAGTTTGGCCCCCGGATTGTTCGAATTTTTGCCAATCGACAAATTACGCAATGGACCCTAGGCGCGTTTTTGGGTTCGACATTGTATTGCCTGCTTGTCTTGTGGCAAATCCCTTTAACAGACAGTAACCGCAGTCTGATGCCGGGTACCGTATTCCTGGGATTGGTTAGCGGACTTGTCAGTCTACTCCTGTTGATTCGATATATTTATGCCGTTGCTGAACTGATGCAGGTGCAGACGATCATTCGCGACGTCTCTTCGGATCTTGATAGCAGCATCGAACGTCTTTTTCCTGAAAGCGATCCCGAATCCAAACTCAAATCCAGGGAATGGGATGCCGAGCGGTTCGAAGGTGGCGAACCGGTTTATGTGGGATCACAAGGTTATGTTCAGGCCATTGCCTATCACGATCTGGCAAATTTAGCCGCTCGAAAAAACTATTTTCTCAGGCTCTCGGCTAAGCCTGGAGAGTTTGTCACCACACACGAACCGGTCATCTGGGTGATGCACGAAAGCGAACTGACGGATGAAACACGAAATGAAATGTCAGGGATGGTTTTAACAGGCAAGCAGCGAACACCCCGTCAGGATGTCGAATGTGCTCTTCGGGAACTGGTGGAAATCGCCCTGCGCGCACTCTCGCCAGGCATCAATGATCCCTACACCGCGATGTCCTGCATCGATTATCTCGGCGCGACACTTGCGCGAATGTGTCAACGGGAATCGCAGCAGTCTCTGTTTTTCGATGATGACGATCAAGTTCGGCTTTATGCCCCACGAGATGACTTCGAGGATGCTTTTCGTACCGCATTTCATCAAATCCGAATCTTCGCGGCCAATAACCCCGCCGTCATTATCACGATTCTGAAAGCAATGAAACGAGTTGCGACTTCCATCACAAATGAATCTCAAAGAATGGCCATCCGCAGCGAAGCCGAGATTCTTAACTCAATTATCACAGAAACCTGGGGTTATGCCAAAGATCGCGAACCAGCACTCAAGTGGTACGAACTGCTGATGGAAACCCTCAAATCCCCCAAAGAAGGCAACGACCCCGAAGCCGCCGAGTTGCCTTCGGAATAGGTTATTCGAAACGGAAATTACAAACACGAAGCTCAAGCGATTGTGTCTATCGACTTCAATTTCACACACACTCGCTTGCGCTTCGTGCTTGTCGTTGTTTATCGCTTGGGATTAAAAGAAGCTCATGCTTCTTCTCCTGTTGATGCCGATTTTTCTTTCGGCTTCGATTCGGGCAAATCCAGAAATATCGAATAGAAAGCCAGCATGATGGCCCCTGTCACAAGAAAGACGTCGGCAAAATTAAAAATCGGATAATGGTAATTTCCGAAGGTGAATGCCAGAAAATCTCTGACTGCAAACATTTTTCGACCCGCGACTTCATAGCCATGCCAGCCAAGCCGGTCGTAAAGATTTCCCATCGTACCTGCCATGACCAGTCCCAATGTGATTGTCAGCCACAGACTTTTGGCCGCTCGAAACCAGAATAGCCAGCACAGAATTCCGATTCCCGCTCCAATCGAAAGAATGGCGAACATCGCCGTGTAGCCCTGACCCATCCCCCAGAGAGCACCTTCGTTGAAGCTCGTATAATAGCGGAATTGAACCCACGAATTCAGGAAGGTCTGCTTCCAGGTAGAGATTCCACCGGGATAGCCGAGGGATTCAAAGACGGTCGCTTTCGTGTACAAATCCCAGAACGTGCCGAGTACGAACAGGCTTAGAAATACGACATATCGCGACCGGGGAATTTGTACATTGAGGTCGGCTGATTTTGCGACTTTCGTCTCAGTGGATACCGATTGGGGTATGGTCGCATTCATAAGGCACGGAATTCAGTCGCATGAACGTTACAGATTTACTCCCAACTCCCTGTCTGGAAACAGGATGGGGCGGGTGGATTATGTCGCACACAACAATTTCGAGCAACCGGAAAGTGATCGGATCATTTTCTGACTTCAATTGCGGGATTTCTCAAAGTTCTATACTGTTCTGCATCAGCTATAAATGGAGTTTATCAGGAAAGTCGAACAGTCATGGAAATGATCAATCACTGGCGGAACATATTTGAAAGCTGGCCCGACACAATTCCCCGCAAAGGGTTTGTCGTCAATAAGTTAGGCGAATCGATGCAATTCAGCAATTTCATGATCTCCGCTGGCATCCTGCTACTCGACCGCGATACCCCCGATGGCCAGGGTGCTCGAAAAATCATGATCGGTTACGATCAGATTCTCACTGTCAAAATTACAGCACCACTCGACCTGCCCCGCTTCCAGGTGATGGGATTTCAGGCTCCGGGTTAAGAAATGACTGGCAAGTTCAACAGGCTTTGGAATGAACTTCCCGCCAGTCATCACACAGATCAATAATCATTAATAACCACGAAGGCCCCCCTATCGTTCTTAAAACTCATGGCGTCTTGGCGGTTATCATTAGATGTTCAATAATCCTGCACGATGTTTCAGCGAGTCTGGATCAATAGCAGACCACCAAAAAGCATGAGCACACCGAGTAGGCGTGGAAGTGAAACCGGGATGATGGGCACGCCCAAAATTCCGAAATGATCGATGATGATCGCCATCGTCAACTGGCCGACCACAGTCGCAGCCAGAACATTGGCAGGACCGATTTGAGGCGTGACAATCAAAATCGTTGTCACGAAAACAACTCCGAGGAGTCCCCCGATAAAGTAGAACCAGGGGGTCGGGTTTTCTTTTGGCCAGGACGGAATACCGGGCGTTGTTGCCAGTACAAGAATTGTTAATGCAATTGTGCCGCCCAGGAAAGAGAAAAACGCGGCATAAAGCGGATGTTCTAATGCACGTCCCAATCGACCATTCACAACAGCTTGAAACGGAATCACCGCAGCGGCCAGTCCTGCAATCAACATCAGCATCCAGTCACGCACGGTCGTTTCCTTCATTAATTGATCGTGCGTAAGTTACTACACGTTTTGGCAGCGAATTATTGCCATACAAATCTCTACTTGATCGGCAGCGGGACTTCACGATCATCAAACTGTAAAGCCAGACGTTCCTGCTCGGCTCCGTAGACTTTGAGTGTGATGCGATTCAACTCGGCCACCCGATCCGGCATCACGCCATTCAATTTGCCGGCGACATCCTGAACCCAGCGCGGTTGTCGTGTCATCGAGAGGTGCATCGAGTGCATGAACAGACTGATTTCCTGAAAGTTTCGGTCAGCAATATAATTGCTCACAGGTGAAATCAATCGGGCGGCTGCTTCGATCGCGACGTTCGGGAATGAGACGAACACATCCGCAGAGTGTCGCACAAAAGTCGTCCCGTCAGGCTGCTTTTCAAACTGGGCATTAATGCAGACTAACCCATTGGCGGTGATTGGAGTTTTCAGAAACGGACTCTGAAATTCGCCCTGACAGAACACGATATTTGTGTTCTGGCTCCGTTTGATGTAATAGATTTTGCACTCAGTTCCATCGACATTTTTCATGTCGTACTGGTATTTGGCACTCTCTTTCAGATTGATGGCCGAGATCCCCATCGACTGCCATATGCCGACGACAAGATCCGGGTTTGCGATAAAATAGTCGTAGGTTTCTGGATCAATTTCAAAGCGAATCTCTGGAAGCCGACGATACAAGCTCATTTCCTCGATCATCTTATTCGCCGATTCACGCCCGGAAGCAGTGAGTCGGACATTACTCAAGCGATTGATGGCTTGTCCTTTGAGGTTGCGGTCAGAGTCTCCGCTGCGAATCGTGCGAAAGTTGGGCAGCATCTTTTCGATCTGCTTGTCCCGTTCGGAATCACCCGCTTTCATCTCCTGTCCGGTCGCTTCAAATGTCTGAAGTCTGCCGACGCTTTCTCGTGCCTGCTCTGTCGCACCGTAAGAGGGGGAAGATGATTTCAGCTCAGCCGCATCGAGCAAACCCATTCCGGTAGCCATGAAAATCGTACCGACGATCGCAGGAGTGATATTCAATGGTCCAATCCGATACGAAATAGAATAGATGCCGCAGAGCGTTTGATAAAACGTCCTCCGCGTTTTTTCGATTCGCAGATGTTGCCGAAGCGCCACGATTCGTATCCCCACTAAGTCCTTTTCAGGATTTTATTTTGGACGTAAAAACAACTGTAACGCACTCCACTGTCGTGCTTTACAACTTTCACTACCCGAAATTTAAACAGTGACGAACCACTAAGCCCAGCCAGTTATGATCGGAAAAATGCGTTCCCGATAAGAAACTGCTCGATAGCAACCCGAACCCCCGTCAAGATAATCGGCACAATCGATCCGATCAGACCAGCCGAATTCGGGGACCATCAAAGCTCTTACAAAGTTTTCATTTCGAGGCGAAAAGCAAAATTTCGCTCAAGTTGGCGATCTTCAATAGCAATTGACAAGCAAGCCGTGCCAGCTTTGGCGCAGGGGAGTTTGACTGAGGAGATTTTGGGAGCATGCCATTGCAGAAGTGGATCCCCAGGCACATCCGGCGACACCCATTAGAATCCGCTGAACCATCGATATGTGTACTGTCCCAATGATTGAGTTCCATCCTCTTTTCACCGCTCGGTTGCAAAAGGCATCTACGAAATGACAGAGGATGTGACGGACAGCAACCTGGCACAATCCCTCAGGATCAAAAAGAACACCGGAGAGCAACCGCGATACTCACAGCGTACCCTGCTCTGTCGAGCTTTAAATGTCGCCCTCAAATCGCTATTCCGCAGGCAGTTTGCCTGCTCCTCGATGTTGAACTCACACGACTTTTTGGAATAGACAGAGTACTGCTTTGCTGTATTTTCTGAAGGCTTGACAACCATTCTACTTACGTTGTAGACCAATTATTGCTACACTTAAGCAATCAGATGATTAGCAGCCGGTAATGTTCCGGTCAGCAGCATCTTTCCCAACACTCCATTTGAGAACACGGACACATGGCAGAAGGCACAATCAAACGACTAACTGACAAGGGTTTTGGATTCATCGACACGGGCGGTTCAAAAGACTTGTTCTTTCATTCTTCAAGTGTGCAAGGCGCGAGTTTCGACGATTTGCATGAAGGACAGAGAGTAGAGTTCACGGCAGGTCAAGGACCGAAAGGTCCATGTGCCGAAAACGTGAGACCAGCGTAGGGAGCTTGTTTTCCCAAAGGTGAAATTTGCGGGCCGAACTCAACGTTGTTGTTTCGGCCCGTTTCGCATTACTCGATCCCATTCTTGTACTGGCCCCAATTTATTCTTCTCGACGCTCAGCAAAGATACGTGATTAAAAGTCAGAGAGTTCACTGGGAAGATTCTTCCAGAATTTCCGGCACAGCCCGAGTTTCATCGACAGGCGAGGATCGGGCTGAAGAACAACATCAACAAGCTCAGTGGCATCAATCCACCATTGAGCACGTTGTCATGAAACAAGTGAAATTGAAATAAACTGTTGATCTGTTTCGATTTGTTCATATACCATCACACCTTCGAACATCTCATTCTTCCAAAGTTTGATGAACCCAGAGTTCAGGTAAAATTAAATCAGTCATTGCCAGCCAAGACTCCTACTCAGATAAACATCCAGCAACACTTTCAGCCACCTGCTTCGCTAATGCTTCATTTCCCTTTGCGTTGAAGTGAACTCCGTCCGTGGATTGCCAGTCGCCATGGTCCTTGACCAGTTCAAAAAGGTCATCCGTTGAAAGGTGTTGTTCCGTGACGATCTCAGCAGCGAGCTTGTTCCGAACTATAACTCGATCTGTTTGTTCGGCGAAGGTTTGCAAGTCGGTCTTTTCACGCACAGGCGTCGTGGTCGCCCAGACCAACCTGGCGTCACCAGCATGTTCCTTCAGAGCGTCAACCGTTTTTGAAAGACCATCTCGATATTGATCTTCGGTGTAACCCCAGCCGTGAAGACCATTATTGAAGTGAATCACTGAGAACTTGTACTGCTTTAACAACTGCAGGAGATCGTCATTGAATGTCGGGTCCGACACACATTTCGATGTGGTCAGTCGGGCACAATAAGCCTTACCGGCAAGATGCTTTTCGACGGCTCCGAAATATCCCCTCGTGATCGAATCTCCCACGAACAGAACTCTGGGAAGATCAACTTTATCCGCATCTGTGACCCAAATGTCGATCCACTCAATGCGTTCTCGCACTGGCTCATCAGCGGTTACGAACGAAACCATTGTAAGTAGGTAAAGTAGAACGCAGAAATGCTTCACGGGTAACTTCCTTCACATGATTGATGTTGATTATTGAGGGTGAGAATAGTTTCTGACTCTCATCCGTAAAAGCATCTTGCCTGAGTTGCTCCTTGGCGAGAGCGACAAAATGACGATCAAGTGTATTACAGCTTGCATGATTTTACTGCAAAATCTTCAGCCGCATAGGATTCGAGGTAAACACAGGACTTACCGCGAAATATGCCAATGGAATTAATACTTCAGTGTTCGGGAAATTCGGCCTGTATTCTCTCCCGGCAGGCGATCCTGATTGTGCCTAGCGACAGTCCACTTCAGTGGATCATCAGTTTCAGAAAGGACTGATAACTGCCCGCCACACGGGCTGATATGGCTTCGATCCGCAGTCCGATTTGCGAGAGTTCTCGAAACGTTCGGAGAGAGTGGATTCGTCCGACCAAACCCAAAGCATAGCCACACTGGCCAGCAGTCGGGGTGTCCAAGTACACTGTTTCTTCCTGCAGTCCGCCGAGAAGTCGCAACTGGATAACAACCAGAACAGGGCCTCTTGGAGGAGAGAAACATGGAGGGTGCTGTCGTGAGGTATGTTTGGATGTGGCACTGCCGACTCCGTTCGGCAAGAGAATGGGGGTTAGAGACCAAACTCTGTGTCACATGAGATTTGCGACAGGACTAAAACAGAGTTCACGGCGTGGGGTGGCACTCGGTTTTTTTGAATCGTTTCGTTCTAGGATTTGAGGCCTGATGAAAGTGACTTTGGTTGAAGGAGACTTGCTGGATCAGGAAGT